>NZ_CP090051.1:968867-1291822 GCF_021391335.1 Allobranchiibius sp. GilTou73
GCCGAGTTGGGTTGGCACATCATGGATCCCGTCCTCAAGGCGTGGGCGAAGGACCGGGTGCCGCTGGAGGACTACGCCGCCGGCTCGGCCGGTCCGGAGAACTGGCTGCCCTCGGACTCGGTCGTCGGCTGAGGCGCATCAGCTGCGGGCCGACGTTCGGCCGGAGCATCACGTCCCCGGCCGGGGCAAGTCCTCGACGCCACCGGTTCGCGGGTCAGTGCAGGTACGACGCGCCGTTGAAGTCGACGATCGCGCCCGAGGCCCATTCGGCGCCCGGCTCGGCCAGCGTCATGACCGCAGCCGCGACCTCTTGTGGGGTGGCCACCCGGCCGAAAGGACTCTGGGCGCGTACGGCGTCGCCCTGCGGTCCGTCGAGCACGGCTGCTCCCATGTCGGTGGCGATGAATCCGGGTGCGATGCCGACGCACGCGATCCCGTGGGGTGCCAACGCGACGGCGAGCGACTGGGTCATCGCATGCACCCCGGCCTTGCTCGCGCCGTAGGCCGGCACCTGCGGCTCACCCCGGTAGGCACCCCGCGACCCGACCGTGACGATGCGCCCCCTGGGCAGGTCGTGAGCGGGATCGACCTCCATCATGTGCCGCGCCACGAGATAGGTGACGTTGGCCGTGCCCAGCAGGTTGACGTCGGTCGTGCGGCGCCATCCCTGCACCCAGTCCTCGTATGACGAGTGTTCGACGCTCAGGTCCAGTCGCCTGCCCTGCATGGACGGGTCCTCGGCGAACAGCGCGGCATTGTTCACCAGCACATCGATCCGTCCGAGAGCAGCGGCGGCCTCCCCGACGAGACGCTCGACCTGCTGCGCGTCGGCCAGGTCGCCCTGCACCACGGTGTGCCCGTCGCCTTCGAGTCCGGCGGCCACGGCCTCGGCCTCGGCGCGTGAGGAGCGGTAGTGCACGGCGACTCGGTCGCCGCACACGGACGCGAAGACGCGCGCCACCTCGGCGCCGACCCCGCGCGATGCTCCGGTGACCAGGACGCCGCGGCGGGGCGGTGTGGACGGTTCAGAATTCGTCATACCGGCCATCCTGCCGCCCGTGCACGCGGCCCCCGCGACACGCCCGGTCGCCGCCGCATCTCATGGTTCACGTGGAACGGACCAGATCTTGTCGGCCGATCCCTGCTCGAGGCGCTCGCGATATGCCTGGATCTTGCCGTTGATCATCTCCAGGTCCATCGACAACTGGGCTTGCTGAGCCAGTACGCGCTCGCGCTGTGCCTCGAGCAGGTGCAGACGGTCGGCCTCGTTGCCCGGCCCGGCACGCACGAGGTCGACGTAGCGGCGGATGAGGTCCGTCGACATGCCGAGGCTCCGCAGCTTCTTGCACGTGTGGATCCACTCGAGTTCAGCGCCTCCGTACCGCCGCGTCCCGCCGCTGGTGCGCATCGGCGTCGTCGGCATCATTCCGGAGCGCTCGTAGTAGCGCAGGGTGTGCACGCTGACGCCGCTGAGGCGGGCGGCCTCAGCGATGGACACCCCGTCGTCCGGCCTCGCGGTGGGGGAATCGAGGTCTTGCCGAGGCTGACTGCCCATGTTCATCCCGTCCGCGTGCCGACTCGTGCTCGAGGCACCGTCGACCGCTCGTGCGAGGTCAGCTCTTGACTTAGAGCGCGCTCTAGACTTTAGCGTGATGGATACGCGATGAGACCCGGTTCCGGTGCTCTGACATCGCAGGCCACCGACAGCGTGGTCAGGCCCTCACGGAAGAGGAACAGTTGTGAGTTCAATGCGCGCGATCGTCGTCGACCCCGATCTCAGGCAGCGGCTCGGCGTTGCCGAGGTCGACCGGCCCGAACCGGGCCCGCACCAAGCTCTGGTTCAGGTCGAAGCGACCTCGCTGAACCGCGGTGACCTGCTCGCCGCGCAGGTCGCCGAGGCCGGCTGGCGGCCCGGGCACGACCTCGCGGGAACGGTGATCGCCGCGGCCGCGGACGGCACCGGGCCCACGGCGGGCAGCCGCGTCGTCGGTCTGCTCGACTCCGGAGCATGGGCCGAGCAGGTAGCCATCGCCACCGATCGACTGGCCGAGTTGCCCGACGCAGTGTCCTTCGCACAGGCATCGACGTTGCCGACCGCCGGACTCACCGCCCACCGGGCGGTGGAGAAGGGTGGATCGCTCCTGGGCAAGCGGGTGCTGATCACCGGTTCGACCGGCGGTGTCGGCCTGTTCGCCCATCAACTCGCCACGAGCAGCGGCGCGTTCGTCGTCGGAACCTCCCGGCAGCCGCGCCACGAGACCGTCGTCCGGGATCTCGGTGCTGACGAGGTCGTCGTGGGTGACGACCTCTCCGCTGCACGTGCGTTCGGCCCCTACGACCTCATCGTGGAGTCGCTGGGTGGGGCTGCGCTCGCGGACGCCATGGGGATGCTGGTGCCCGGCGGCACGTGCGTCTCCTTCGGCTGGTCGGTGTCTGCGCACGTCGAACTGGACCTGCAGGAGTTCCTGGCTGTCGGCGGCGGCACTCTCTACGGCCTGCGGATGTACAACGAGCTGCTGATCCGACCTGCCAGCGAGGACCTGCGGCTGCTCGCCGAGCTGGTCGCCGACCGGCGACTGCGCATCCCGATCGAGGCCGAAGGCAGCTGGGAGGACATCGGCGACATCGCGCACGGCCTGATGAACCGGACGTTCACCGGCAAGGCTGTGCTGCACCTGCACCGCTGATCGGGCCACCACGCGACCGAGAAGGTGGATGAGTGCATCCGTTCCCTGGTGCCGGTGAGGGATGGTTGATCGCCTGCATCCCGGCGCGGTGCGCTGCGTCAGGAACCGCCTAGGCTTTCCGATGGTGGTGTGTCCCGACGGGCAGAGGAGACGCGATGAAGCTGTTGCTCACATCGTGCGGAATCACCAATGCGAGCCTCCGCAACGCCTTGGTGGACCTGTTGGGCAAGCCGATCTCCGAGTGCAGCGCGCTCCTCATTCCCACGGCCGCATACAGCTTCCCTGACGGTCCGGACCTGGCTTTGAGGCTGATCGACGGAACCGCCACGAGTCCCTTGTCCGGGTTGGGGTGGAAGTCGCTGGGGGTACTCGAGCTCAGCGTGTTGCCGACCGTCCGATCGGAGAACTGGGTCCCGCGGCTGCGCGAGACCGACGCCCTGCTGGTCGGCGGCGGCGATCCGATGTTCCTCTGCAGGTGGATGCGTCGATCCGGGCTGGCAGACCTCCTGCCGTCGCTCGACAGCGTCTACGTGGGCGTGAGCGGTGGAAGCGTCGCCGTCGGCGCGGTCGGGGACGACTACGACGGCCGTGACGAGCCTGTCGGGGTCGCTGAGGCAATCGGACTGGTCGAGTTCGCGATCTACCCGCACCTCGACCACCCGGATATGCCCGATGCCGCCCTCGCAGAGATCGAGCGGTGGGCCGGCCGGCTGTCGTCTCCGACCTACGCCATCGACGACCAGACAGCTATAAGAGTCGTCGACGGCGCCGTCGAGGTGATCTCAGAGGGTCGATGGGAGCTGGTAGGGGCTTGACCGAAGCGCGGCTCACGTGCTCACTCCGACGTAGCGGGTCTGATGTCACGTGCGGTGAGGTGGATCGGCCAGAAGCACAGCGCGAGTACCGCCAGGACCAGGCCGCTGTTGGGGTCGGTGCCCTGTCCTGTCGCGATCCCACCGAAGTCTTGGGCGACCACCCAGATGCCCATCGACAGCAGGATCGCCAGGGCTACACCGGCTCGGGCCAGGGCGGGGGGAGCAAGGACGCTGAGCGCGATCAGAACGCAACATGCCGCAAGGATGATCGAGATCCCCGTGTCGTGCCCGATAGCGGAACGCGCGGCCCATGCGTCGATGTCGGCGATCCAGTGGGGTTCGCCGTCGCTCAGTCCCGCAAGCAGGTCGTGGACGGCGCCCGGGGCACGGTCGGCAGGAAGGAGCGCCTCGACGGCGAAACCGAGCCAAAGGAGCAGCCAGACCCCGGTCGCGGCCGCGCGGAGTGGGCTGCTCGTAGCGACGCTGATCGGTGGCCGCCGGCTGTGCACCGCAGGGTGGGTCGGCGGCCACAGGAGGGCCGCGATCACGGCGTAGAGCACGACGGCGCCGGGTAGACCGACCAGGGGCGACACCGGCCCGGTCAGGATCCCGCCGAGGCCTTCGCCGAGCCACCAGACCAGCAGCGCCCACACGATCGAGGAGGACAATGCCGGCTTGACCGTGCGGTGCCAGAACAGACCCAGCGCGATGAGCAGTTGGACGGTGGCGAACACGGCGTTCAGCACCACGATGTGATGGACCATGAGGGTGGCTGACCACTCGACCGGGCTATGGACCCAACCTGGGTTGCCCTCGGCGGTGGGTCGGATCACCTCGCGAGGGAACGCACCGGTGAACATGTACGGCTGGTACTGCAGTGCGGCATCCAACAGCCACAACGACCCCAGGGCCCAGAGCAATATCCTGCGCCATCGCACCAGCGGGAGCCGCCACGACATGTCGGTGGCCGCCTCGCCGCCGTCCGATGTCGCGGCGCCCGCCGGCGGGGTGACCGAAGACTTCTGAACACGCATCAGCAACCTCCTGCGCGTCGCCACGTGGCGCCGCCACGCACGGTGTTCGGAACCGAGGGCGCATCGGACGTGGGGGTGATGGTTCCGGTGAACGGGACGGTCTCCGCAGCGCGCGGATCGCGCCACCGAGCATGCGTCACCGGGACCGCAATCCGGTGGCGGTGGTGACAGACGTCTGGTTCCTGTCCCGGTGACCGACCTGCACACCGAGCGCCTCATCCTGCATCCCGTCGACACCGCCGAAGCAGAACGCATCGTCGCGGGTCGACCGGACCCTGAGGAGTCCTGGGCGGGGGACTTCCCCTTCGACGGCGACGTCATCGGCGCCACTATGTTCCTGCGCGCCACCGCCGCGCATGGTGACCAACGGCCCTTCGGTCACTACGTGGTCATTCGAGTCTCGGACGGGCAGGCGATCGGCGGCGCCGGTTTCAAGGGACGGCCTGAGAACGGTTGCGGCGAGATCGGATACGGCCTCGCGCCCTCTGCCCGAGGACACGGCTATGCGGCCGAAGCCGCTCGGTCTCTCGTTGCCCTCGCACGCGAGCACGGGCTCACGCGTGTCGTCGCCGATACGGACAAGGCCAACGTCGCTTCGCGGCGAACGCTCGAGCACGCAGGGTTCACGCGGATCGGCGCCGACGGCGACCTCCATCTCTTCGAGGTCGTCCTCTGACCAGGCGGCGCGCGTAGGAGCCGTGGCCCAGCCTGCTGCTTCCCTGCTCGCCGTCGGCGCCGACTCAGATCACGGAAGCATCCACGACAGCACGCTCGTGGACTGCAGATAGACGAGCAGGCACACGAAGAGCAGGAAGCCGACCGTCCACCCGAGGATCCTGCGCAGGATGACACCCTCCTGTCCGGCCAGGCCCACCGATGCGGCGGCGATGGCCAGGTTCTGCGGAGAGATCATCTTGCCCAGGACGCCGCCCGAACTGTTAGCTGCCGCCATCAGGGTCGGTGACAGCTGCGCCTGTTGCGCGGCGGAGACCTGCAGCGTGCCGAAGAGGGCGTTGGAGGAGGTGTCGGACCCGGTGACCGCGACGCCGAGCCACCCGAGGATGGGCGCCAGGAGGGCGAACACCCCGCCGGCGCCGGCCATCCACCGGCCGATCGTGATGGTCTGCCCGGACAGGTTCATCACGTAGGCGAGGGCCAGCACGCCGGCGACGGTCAGGATGGCCCACTTGAGCTGATCCAGGGTCTTGAGGTAGTCGCGCGCTGCCGCCGCGGGCTTCACCCTGAGCACGATCATCGTGAGCAGCCCGGAGATCAGCAGCAGCGTGCCGGCGGCGGGGAGCCAGGCGAAGGCGAACGTGACGGCGGACGGGGTCTTCCCGGCCGGTGTCCGGATGTGCAACCCGGGCCAGGCGAACGTGGTGGCGCCCTTGGCCAGCAACTTCGTGACGAACCCGATCTGGGCGACCGCGAAGACGACGATGATGATCAGGTACGGCGCGTACGCCCGGAAGATGTCGCCGCGGGAATCGGACGCCGTCCCATCCGGCATGCCGGCCGCATCCGATCCTCCGTCCGGCCCACCCGCGGCAGCAGATGCGGTCTGGCGTGCCCCCGAGGTCGTGGGTGACCGGTCCGCACCGGCACCTCGGCCGCCGCCCAACTCCACCGCATGCGCAGACGCCGTCGCCGCCGCGAGATGGGTCTGCACGTCCTCCTCGCTCATGCCGTCTGCAGCGAGCACCTCACGCGGCTGCCACACGCGCACGAGCAGTACGACAGCCATCGCCGAGCCGAGCGACGCGACGATGTCGGTGAGCGGGATCGAGATGTAGTTGGAGCAGAGGAACTGCAGCAGCCCGAAGATGGCACCGCCGAGGAGAGCGACCGGCCAGGTCTGCTTGAGTCCGCGCCTGCCATCGACCATGAAGACCAGGGCCAAGGGGACGAAGATCGCCAGCACCGGGGTCTGACGCCCGACGACGGAGGCCAGGTCCTGCTCGGGCAGGTTGCTGATCTTCGCGAGCGTGGTGATCGGCACGGCGATCGCACCGAAGGCGACCGGAGCGGTGTTCGCCACCAGGGCCACCGTCGCCGCCTTGAGCTTGGAGAAGCCGAGCGCGAGCAGCATGACCGATGTGATGGCGACGGGGGTGCCGAAACCGGCGAGCGCCTCCAGCAGGGCGCCGAAGCAGAACGCGATGAGGATCGCCTGGATCCGCTGGTCCGGGGACACGGTGGCGAAGGAACGCCGCAGCACGTCGAAGTGCCCCGTCGTCACCGACATCGTGTAGACCCAGATCGCGTTGACCACGATCCACATGATCGGGAAGAGGCCGAACGCGGCGCCCTCCCCGGCCGCGGAGAACGTCTGCCCCACGGGCATCGAGTACACGGCGATGGCAACGACGATGGACACGGCCAGGGCGATCAGGGCGGCCCACTGGGCGGGCAGCTTGAACACGGCGAGCAGCACGAACACCGTGAGCAGCGGCAGCGCCGCGAAGATCGCTGACAGGCCGAGGGAGTGATGGACGGGATCGAAGATCTGGTCGTACAAGGTGGACACCTCCGGGTGCGGGGAACCAGACGGGACGAGCGACGGCGTACCGGTGAGTCCGGCGGTCCTAGGGCGCCAGGGGGTTGATCCCGCGAATGGAGAAATCCACGAGTTGGACGGGGTGGTAGAGCTTGACGGCGGGGTCGAGGTATCGCCGGATCTGCAACAAGCACCCGGGATTCGCGGTGGCGATCATGTCCGGCTCGACGCTGACGATGTTCGCTACCTTGCGGCGGCCCAGCTCCTCGGCGGGTTCGGGTTGTACGAGGTTGTAGATCCCTGCGGACCCGCAGCACAGGTCCGTCTCGGGGATGTTGAGGACCTGCAGTTGCGGGATCGTGCCGAGCACGGCGCGTGGCTGCGACCGGATCTGCTGGGCGTGGGAGAGGTGGCACGCGTCGTGGTAGGCGACGCGGCCCGGGATCGGGTGACGGGCCGCGACCGAGCCCAGCTCGTCCAACAGCTCGTTGATGTCCCGGACCTTGGCGGAGAAGCGCGCGGCCTTCTCGGCGTACTGCGGGTCGTCGCGCAACAACGCGCCGTAATCCTTCATGGTCGAGCCGCAGCCGGCCACGTTGACCACGATGCTGTCGATCTCGAGAGCAAGGAACCGGTCGATCAGCGCGCGGGCACGCTCGAGGGCTTCTGGCTCCCGTCCCGCGTGCACCGAGAGGGCACCGCAGCACGTCTGGTCCGCCGGCGCGAGGACGTCGCAGCCTTCCGCTGCGAGCACGCGTGCGGTGGCGGCGTTCACCTCGGAGAAGAACACCTGCTGAGCGCACCCGGTGAGCATCGCCACCCGATGACGCGTCGGACCGACCGCCGGGGTGTGCTCGTCGAGGCGGGTCCGGATGTCCCGCAGAGCCATCGGCGGCAACAGCGCCTCGAGGGCCCGCAGCCGGCCGGGTAATTTCTCCAGGAGCCCCGACCTGTGCAGTGGCTTGCGCAGGGAGCGTTGATAAAGGGTGCCGAGCACCGCGGCGGCTCGCAGCCGGTTCGGGTAGGGGAAGAGGGAGAAAATCGCGGCGCGGAACAGCCGGTCCCTGCGGTCGCGGGAGTAGTTGCGCTCGATCTGAGGCCGCACCGCCTCTAACAGCTGGTCGTACTTCACCCCGCTCGGGCACGCGCTGACGCACGCCATACAGCCCAGGCACGCGTCGAAGTGGCCGGTGAAGGTCTCGTCCATCTCCACGGTGCCCTCGCGGCCTGCCTTCATCAGGTAGATGCGACCGCGCGGGGAGTCCATCTCCTCCCCCACAAGGTGTACGTCGGACAGGCAGGAAGGCAGAACCCGCAGTGCACGCAGTCCGAGATCATCGCGTCGGTGGGCGGATGGAAGGCGTCGAAGACTCCCGTGTCCCCATGGTCCTCGACCTGCAGAGCGGTGTCGGGCTGCTGGTGCGCTGCCGCAGGCGTGGTGTCGTGCGACGACGTTGTCTGATCGCTCATGCCGTGGGTCCGTTCGGGCCGGGTGTGGGTGTTCGTACCGCCGGGGTGGCGGGCGCAGGACACGGTTCAGTACCAGCCACGGAACCGCCCGGGTGCGCATCGTTCGAGTGGGTCGAACTGCAGTTTGACCGCGCGCAGCAGCGCCGCGGAGGACGGTGGCGTGCCGAACGGGGCGAGCCGGTCGGCGACCGCAGCGGGTCGAGATCGCAGTGAGCAGCTGCCGCTCAGGGTTTCGACGCTGTCGCGCCACCGCCGTGCGACGTCGGCCTGTGCTCTCGCGGAGCCGCGCAGGACCGCGGTGTGCAGCCCGAGCCCGGTGCTGCTCGCGACCGAGGCGGACACCCCGTGTTCGTCGGCGATCGCATGCAGCGATTCGATGAGCTGCGGCGATGTGCCGGGCAACGCCCCGGCCCGTACGACGGTGTCGTCCGGTCCGCCGGTCGCGGCCTCGGCCACTGCCGCCCATCGTCGGTCGGCCTCGTCCTGGTCCAGGACGTGCGGCGAAAGACCCTCGTCGGTCAGGAGTTTCGCCACCCGGGCCGACCCCGCCGCCGTACCGTCGGCGCTGCCGTCGACCCGGACGAGCAGCATCGGGTCCTCGTCGGGAACGGCACGATCGAGCCACTCCACAGCGGTGGGCTCCACGCCGGAACGCCTCAGTGCCGCTGCGGCCACAGTGGCCTGGTGTGCGGTGGCGCTCGCCAGCACCGTCGCGCTCGACGCGTTCAGGGGATGCAGCCGCACGATGACCTCACCGATGAGTCCGAGGCTTCCGAGAGAGCCGTAGAACAACTTGGTGAGGTCGTATCCGGCGACGTTCTTGATGACGTGACTGCCGCTGTGCGCGATGGTCCCGTCGGCCAACAGCAGGGTCGTGCCGATGGCGAGGTCGCGCATCGTCCCGAACCGCAGCCGACGCGGTCCGGCATCGCCGGTCGCGAGCAGCCCGCCGATGGTCGCGCCGTGTCGTTCGGTGGCCGGGTCCAGGGCCAGCCACTGGCCTTCCTCCGCCAGCTGGGTCTGCAAGGTCTGCAGCGGCATGCCGGCGCCGACCGCGGCTGTCATCTCCCCGGGGTGGTGGCTGATGAGGACGTTCAGGTGGTCGGTGCTGATCTGGAGGTCCGTCGGATCTGGGATCCCACCCCATTGCGCCTTGGTGCCGCCGCCGGTGAACAACACTGTGTGACCGTCGGATTCGCTCTTGCGCAGGACTCTGCTGGCTTCCTCCAGGTCATGGGGCGCGATCTTCTGAGCCGTTTCACTCACCGGCGGTCACCCTCGTCCGATGACGCCGGCGGCTTCCAACGGATGCGGGCGGTAGGGCCCCGGCAACTCGCCGCACAGCCGAGGAGTGGGAAAGATCTTGCCCGGATTGCAGATGCCGTCGGGATCGAACGCCTGGCGCACCCGCTTCATCACGGCCAGATCGTCGGGGGTGAACATCTTCATCATCGAGCAGGCCTTGTCCGCGCCGATTCCGTGCTCGCCGCTGATCGAACCTCCGGTGCGGACGCACAGTTCGACGATCGCGGTCGCAAGGTGCTCCGCCTCGTCGGCCTCACCCTCGTGGCGTGCGTCGTACAGCACCAACGGGTGCAGGTTGCCGTCGCCGGCGTGGAAGACGTTGGCGACCCGCAGTCCGGCCTCGTCGGCCATCTCGGCGATCTGGGTCAGGACCGGACCCAGCTTGCTGCGCGGGATGACCCCGTCCTGGACGAAGTAGTCCGGGCTGATCCGGCCCATCGCCGCGAACGCCGCTTTACGGCCCTTCCAGATCAACGCGCGTTCGTCGACGCTCTCGGGCACCCGGATGTGCGTCGCGCCGTTGGACTCACACACCCGTCGGGCCGTGTCGAAGTCGGTTTCGCACTCGGTGTCGAAACCGTCCAGTTCGACGACCAGGGCCGCCGCTGCGTCACGCGAGAAACCGGCACCGGTGGCTTCCTCGCACGCCTGAATCGCCAGGTTGTCCAGCATCTCCACGGCGGCCGGGATGACACCGGCAGCGACCAGGTCGCCCACGGCGTGACCGGCCTGCTCGACCGAGGCGAAGTCGGCGACCAGCGTGCGCACCGACTCGGGGCGCTGCAGCAACCGGACCGTGACCTCGGTGACGATGCCCATCGTGCCCTCCGAGCCGACGATCACCCCGAGGAGGTCGGGCCCGATGGAGTCCGCGTTGTCGCCGCCGAGGTGCACGATGCTGCCGTCGGGGGTCACGAACGTCACCCCCAGCACGTGATTGGAGGTGAATCCGTACTTGAGACAGTGCGCGCCGCCGCTGTTCTCGGCGACGTTGCCTCCGACGGTGCAGACGATCTGACTCGACGGGTCGGGAGCGAAGTAGAGCCCGTAGGGCGAGGCGAGCACCGAGATGCCTGCGTTGGTGACGCCGGGCTGCACCGTCATCCGTGCGTTGCCGGGGTCGATTCCGATGACCTCGCGCATCCGGGACAGCCCGATCACGATGCCGTCACTCACCGGGAGCGCTCCTCCGGACAGTCCTGTCCCGGCGCCGCGGGCGACGAACGGCACGCCATGCTGCGCGCACAGCGTCACGGCCGCGGCGACCTCCTGAGTGGAGCGCGGCAGAACGACCATGGCGGGGATCGTGCGGTAGCCGGTCAGCCCGTCACATTCGTACGTGCGGAGTTCGCCGGGATCGGTGATCACACCCGACTCCCCGATGGCGGCCACGAGTTGCGACTGCAGGGCGCCGGCGACCTGCCGCGACGGCTGTGTCTGAGCGGTGACACTCATCGAGCGCTCCTCGAATGCTCTCCGCCGCACGGAGAGTCTTTGCCGGAAGGCGAATGCTGTGCGGTGACCTGGATCACACCGACACTTTCACAGAAGACCGCCGCGGGTGAAGAACGAAGCCGCAAGAGCAGACTCGAGCGAGTGAGGCTCGAATCAGCCGACGTAGATCATCGGAGCGACAGCCGGGTCCTCGCAGGAAAGGTCGACGAACCCGTACTCCTCGCAGAACTCGGCGGTCAGATAGCTGTTGGCGTTCAGGTCCAGCACGGCGGTCTTGCCCTGCCGTTGGATGTAGGAGCACGACTGCTTCAACAGGTGCCGGGCGATCCCGTAGTCGTGGGCCTGCGGCTTGATGAGGAATCTGCCGATGGCCAGTAGTGCGCCGGCCGGTCGTCCGGCGCACACGGCCAGAGCACGGGTGGACGACGCCTCGGTGGGGCGGTCAAGCTGCACGTGCCCCACGACGTTCGTCGTCGGCGCGACGTGCACCGGCGCCATGTCGTAGACCCACGCGAGCTCGACGGCGTCCCGCTCCAACCAGGCCCTGGGATCCGTCCCCGACATCGAACTCGGGGCAACGTCCAGGGCCGCGGCGATCTCGCACAGCAGGTCGAGGTCCTGCTGACGTCTCTCGCGGATCATCAGCAGCAACGTACGCCGGCCGGCAGCCCAGATCTCCTCACCGAACGGTGACCCTCGGACTGCCGGCGACGTGTGGCAGGCGGGCTTATCGGATCGTTGCGTCCGCCTGGTCGAGCAGGCCCTGCAACTCGGCACGGTCAGCGCGCTTGGGCTTGTTGAAGTCGCCGCCCTCCGCGTAGGCACCGGCGTACGCGGGCTGGTCACGCTGGAAGCGCCAGCTGTCGGCGAGGCTCCCGGTGTCGAAGACGTCGTACCCGATCGCGTCGATGAAGTCGGAGACCGTCCGCTTGGCGGCAGCGTCGTCCCCGGCGATCATCAGCGTGTTGCGGTCGGCAGCACCGCGAGGGCGCTGCATCGAACCAAGGTGCCCGAAGAAGATGTTGTTGAAGGCCTTCACGACCTTCGCCGACGCCAGGTGCTGCTGGACGAGCCCGCTGGTCGTGGTCTGCTTCTCATCGAGGGCAGCTATCGCACCGTCGCGCTCGGGGTAGTAGTTGCAGGTGTCGATGACGACCTTGCCGGCCAGGGCCTGCGCTGGCACCTGCTCGATCTTGCCGAGCGGGATGGTGACGACGACAATGTCGCCTGCGGCTGCGGCCTCCGACGAGGTCGCGGCGCGGGCCTTGGGCCCGAGACTCTGCACCAGGTCTGCCAGCGTCTCCGGGCCACGCGAGTTGGACACGACGACGTCGTAGCCCGCGTCGACTGCCAGCTGGGCGACGGTGCCGCCGATGTTGCCGCTTCCGATGAATCCGATGGTGGTCATGAAAGCGGCAAGCTCCACCGGAAGGTGAATATTCCCGGGCCTGTTCATCCACGGCGGGCTTCTGCACGGGCGGTGGCTGCGGGCGGCCGCGCAGGGCAGGCGAGGATGAGGTGGTGCCGCAACCACGCCTGATCGAGACCGCTGCCCCTCAGGACCCCGCGGGACTGGTGCTCGTGCTCCACGGCGGTGCCGCGCGGCGCGGCGAGGTCGCGGTCAGCCCGACGCAGCTCTCCGTCGTTCGGATGATCCCCATCGCGGCGCGGGTGGCTCGCGAGAGCTCCGGCCGTCTGGCCGTCTTCCGCCTGCTGAACTCATCCCGGGGCTGGGACACCCAGCACACTCCCGTGCAGGACGTGCAGTGGGCGCTGGAGCAGCTGCGCCAGCGATTCGGGGAGCAGCTCCCGATCTGCCTGATCGGACACTCCCTCGGTGGCCGCGCGGCATTGCTGTCGGCGGACGCGAACGGCGTACGCAGCATCGTCGCGCTCGCGCCCTGGGTCTACCCGAACGACGCCCACGGCCTCGACGCCTCCGGGCGCCAGATCCTCTTCGTGCACGGCTCCCGCGACCGGGTGGCCAAGCCGTCGAGTTCGGCGGCCGTCGCCGCCACCATGGCGGGTACGGCGGAGGTCGGCTACGTGACCATCACCGGCGGCAAGCACGCGATGCTGCGCCATGGAAGCGAATTCGAGCGGCTGGCAGCGGATTTCACGCTGGCGACGCTGCTCGGGACATCGCCGAGCGGGACGGTCGGTCGCGTGCTCGCCGGCGAGACCGCCATCCGGATCTGACCGCCGCTGTGAAGGCGTCAGCGACCGACCGCGCGCAGTCCCCAACGGACGGAACGGTGCTCGAGGGCGTCGGCCAGCGTCGCGTCCCCGCCGGTCAGACGGCCGAACTCGCGCCAGCCCCGTCCGGTGCGGGCGACGATGTGGTGCATCAGTGCCGGCGAGCGTTCGAACGCCCGCAGCGCGATGCGCCCCGCCGCCATCTCGCGGGCCAATGTGCTCGCGACGGCCGCGTCGTACGCCGCGCGCACGCCCGCGGGGTCCGCACCGTCGGCACCGTCGGCACCGACGCTTCGACCGGCGAACCGGCCGGAGCGGACGGCGTACGAGATGCCCTCGCGGGTCCAGGGTTCGAGCAGGCCGGCGGCGTCGCCCGCCACGAGGACGCGGCCGCGTGACAACGGAGAATCCACCGTCCGACATCGGGTGAGGTGGCCCGACGACTGGATCTCTCGCAGACCCGACAGGCCCATGTCGGTGACGAACCTCGCGAGATAGGCGCGCGTCGCCGCGGCGTGACCTCGTGACTGGATGACGCCGACGGTCAGAGTGTCGCCCTTGGGGAAGACCCAGGCGTAGGTGCCGGGGTCGGCGCCCCAGTCCAGATGTACCCGACCTTCCCACCGGTGTGCCTGATCGCCCGTCTCCAACTCCACCTCGAGGCCCAGGTCGACACCGTCCGTCCGCACGCCGACGTGCCGGGCCACCCGGCTCGCCGACCCGTCCGCGCCGATGACGTAGTGCGCAGTGAGCGGACCCTCCGAGGTCTGCAGGGTGACCAGGTCCTCGTCCTGCTCCACGCCCGTGACGGTCACCCCCTCGTGGGTCTGTGCCCCCGCGGCCTCGGCGGAGCGCAGCAGCGCGTGATCGAACGACGCGCGATCGACCAGGCGCAGCAGGCGGCGGTCGCTGCGGCGGTCGGCCCAACGCCCGCCAGCGAGGGTCAGCGTCGCGCGGTGGATCTCGGCGCGCGACGGCAGCTGCAGGTCCTGGGGAAGCGCCGCGAGCGTGGGACCGATGAGGCCGCCCCCGCACGTCTTGTAGCGGGGGAACGTGGCCCGATCCAGGACCAGCACCCCAGCCCCGGCATCGGCGGCTGCGTGCGCGGCGCTGGAACCGGCCGGCCCCGCGCCCACCACGATCACGTCGTACGGCATCGGGTCAGTCTGCCGGGCGGCGCGGGCGCTGCGTGCGTCCGGGCGGCGGGAGGGTCGGTCGCCCCCGGGCGCGGGGCCGGGCGTCGGGCGGCGACGGGCAGAATGGCGAGGCGACCCCGGACGCGGGCGGTATTCGTCCCATATGGTTACCGGCAGGTAGTTACACAACAGCTGTAGTGGAGGATCGATGCCTGACCTGAAGGATCACTATGACGTCGTCGTGGTCGGCGCCGGTCTGTCCGGGATCGATGCCGGGTATCGGCTGCAGACGATGTGCCCCGGGAGGGACTACGTCATCCTGGAGGCGCGGCACGGGCTCGGAGGCACCTGGGACCTGTTCAAATACCCTGGCGTGCGGTCCGATTCGGACATGTACACCCTCGGTTTCCCGTTCGAGCCGTGGACCGGTGACAAGTCGATCGCGGACGCGGCCGACATCCTGGACTACCTCAAGTCGACGGCCGCCAAGTACGGCATCGACGACCACATCTCCTACGACTCCAAGCTGACCGACGCGGACTGGAGCAGCGAGGACGCCGTCTGGACCCTCACCGTGCAGACCGCGGGCGGCGCACGCGAGGTCACCGCGAACTTCGTCTACATGTGCTCGGGTTACTACAACTACGAGCAGGGCTACACGCCGGAATTCCCCGGCCGGGAGGACTTCACCGGGCAGGTGGTCCATCCGCAGTTCTGGCCCGAGGACCTGGACGTGAAGGGCAAGGACGTCGTCGTCATCGGGTCCGGCGCGACCGCGGTGACGCTCGTGCCCTCGCTGGTCGAGCTCGGTGCGCGCCCCACGATGCTGCAGCGCTCCCCGTCGTACGTCATCGCCCAGCCGGACCGCGACGGTTCGGCCGCCAAGCTGCGCAAGCGGTTGTCGGCCGAACGCGCGCACAGCATCACCCGCTGGCGGTACGTGCTGGCGACGCAGGGTTTCTACCAGTTCTGCCGCCGGATGCCGAAGACCGCGAAGAAGGCGCTGCGCAAGGCGACCGAGTCCCAGCTCAAGGGCAGCGGCGTGGGCCTCGAGAACTTCCAGCCGAAGTACAACCCGTGGGACGAGCGGCTCTGTGTGGTCCCGCGCGGCGACCTCTTCAAGGCGCTGCGGGAGCACACGGCCGACATCGTCACCGACACCATCGACCGGTGGACCCCCGAAGGCGTCAAGCTGTCGTCCGGGCGGGTGCTGCCCGCCGACATCATCGTCACCGCCACGGGGCTGAACATGCTGGCGGCCGGTGGCGCGCAGCTGACGGTCGACGGCGAGAAGGTCGACTTCGGCGAGCGCTACATCTACCGCGGGATGATGGTCGAGGGGGTGCCGAACGCCGCGATCTGCATCGGCTACACGAACGCGTCCTGGACGCTGCGGGCCGACCTGTCGGCCCAGTACTTCTGCAAGTTCGTCAACCACGTCAGCACGTCCGGATCGGCGTACGGGTACCCGACCGCCCACGAGGCGATGCGCAGCCGGCCGGCGATCGACCTGCAGTCGGGCTACGTGCAACGCTCCATCGCCGACTTCCCCAAGCAGGGCGACCGGCGACCGTGGTTCCTGCGGCAGAACTACGTGCTGGACAACCGCGACACCAAGCGGGCCGACCTGACGCAGGACATGACCTACGTGGCGGTGGGAGACGTGCGGACCCCGAACGGCGACCTGCACCCCTCCTCCGGCGCAGCGTGACCCGCGCAGCGCAGGTTGCGGCGCAGGGAGAAGTGCGTAGCGGAGGGTGTGGCCGAGCGCAGCGAGGTCCCGCCCGCAGCGAAGCGCGCCGACCGGAGCCGCCGAAGGCATCGCGGGTCGTGTTGGTCGCTAGCCGGCAGATGGCCGGCGCAGCGTGACCCGCACAGCGCAGGTTGCGGCGCAGGGAGAAGTGCGTAGCGGAGGGTGTGGCCGAGCGCAGCGAGGTCCCGCCCGCAGCGAAGCGCGCCGACCGGAGCCGCCGAAGGCATCGCGGGTCGTGTTGGTCGCTGCCCGGAGCCGGCAGATGGCGCCGGAGGTCTGACGTGCGGGTCGCGCTCTCGTCGTATCGCTCCAAGCCGCACTCCGGCGGCCAGGGCGTCTACGTGCGCAACCTGTCTCGGGAGCTGGTCGCGCTCGGGCACGACGTGCACGTCTTCAGCGGTCCGCCCTACCCGGATCTCGACCGCGGGGTGACGCTGACGCGGGTGCCGAGCCTGGACCTCTACCGGCACCCGGACCGGTTCCACCGCCCGCGGCCGTCCGAATTTCATTCGGATCTGGACGTGTTGGAGTACCTCACGATGTGCACGAGCGGGTTCCCCGAGCCGCGCATGTTCGGCGCCCGCCTCTCTCGGCTGCTGCGGGACCGGGTCGGCGAGTTCGACATCCTGCACGACAACCAGACGCTGGCCCCCGGCATCCTCGACCTGGAGCGTCGCGGCCTGCCGTTGCTCACGACCATCCACCACCCGATCAGTCGTGACCGGCGACTGGAGCTGGCGGCGGCGCGCGGTCTACAGCGGGTGACCAAGCGCCGTTGGTACGGCTTCGTGCAGATGCAGGCGAGGGTCGCGCGACGTAGCACCCACCTGCTGACCGTCTCCCACAACTCCGCCGCGGACATCGAGCAGGACTTCAAGGTGCCCGCCGAACGTCTCGCCGTGGTGCCGGTCGGTGTCGACGTCGCCACTTTCGTCCCGCCGACGCAGCCGCGCGTGCCGGGTCGGATCGTGACCATCGCCAGCGCCGATGTGCCGCTGAAGGGGCTCGACGTGCTGATCCGGGCCCTGGCCGGCGTGGACCCTGCGGCCTGGAGCGAGCTGGTCGTGGTCGGGCGCGCATCGGAGCGCACGAGCACGTCGCTGGCGCAGGCGGGTCTGCTGGACCGGGTGCACTTCCGCCACGATCTGAGCGACGCCGACCTCGCGGAGCTGCTCGCCTCCGCTGAGGTGCATGCCATTCCCTCTCTGTACGAAGGGTTCTCACTGCCCGCGGTCGAGGCGATGGCGTGCGGCACGCCGATCGTCGCGTCCAGCGTGGGAGCGCTGCCGGAGCTCGTCGGCACCGACGCCGGGGTGCTCGTCGAGGCGGGCGACGCGCCGGCGCTGGGACGGGCGCTGACCGACGTGCTCGCAGCGCCGGACCGGCGGTCCCGGATGGGTGCGGCCGGCCGCGCGCGGGCCGTGTCGACCTACAGCTGGCGCGCGGTGGCCGAGGCCACCGCGGCCGTCTACGAGCAGGTGCTCGCGGCCCGTCGTGCGCCGAGCCCCCGTGCCAAGGAGAATGCAGCATGATCACGATCAGGTTCGACACCTTCGACGTGCAGCCGGGGATGTCGTTCATCGACGTCGGCTGCGGCCAGGGCCGTCATTCCTACGAGGCGTACCGCCGCGGCGCGCGGGTCACGGCCTTCGACCTGAACGAGTCCGATCTCGCGGACGTCAAGACGATGTTCGGTGCCATGGAGGCCGAGGGCCAGGGCGGCCCGGGCGGATCCGCGGAGGTGCAGCACGGTGACGTGACGCAGATGCCCTTCGCGGACGACAGCTTCGACCGGGTGCTGGCCTCGGAGATCCTGGAGCACATCCCGGACGTCGACGTCGCGATCGGCGAGATCGCGCGCATCGTCAGACCCGGCGGACTGGTCGCCGTGACCGTGCCCCGCAACTGGCCCGAGCAGATCTGCTGGAAGCTGTCCGAGGAGTACCACGAGGTCGAGGGCGGTCACGTGCGCATCTTCAAGGCCACCGATCTCGTCCGGCGCCTCACCGCGGCCGGGCTCGAGCCGATCGGGCAGCACCACGCGCACGCCCTGCACTCGCCATACTGGTGGATCAAGTGCGCCTCCGGGACCGAGCGCGAGAACGCGCTCACGCGCGGCTACCACCGCCTGCTGGTGTGGGACATGATGCGGGCGCCCGCGGTGACCCGGGTCGCCGAGCGCGCGCTGAACCCCGTGATGGGCAAGAGCTTCGTGGTCTACCTGCGCAAGCCGGTATGACGCTCGCGCGCCTCGCGGTGCCCGGTGTCCTCTCGGCCGAACAGGTCGCGAGGACAGGGCAGTTCATCGTGCGCCAGCAGGCCCCCGACGGCGCGATCCCATGGTTCGTCGGCAGCCACCTGGACCCGTGGGACCACGTCGAGTCGGCGATGGGGCTGTCGGTGACGGGCCACCACGCAGGTGCGGTCGCGGCGTACGACTATCTGGCGCGCACTCAGCGGGCGGACGGTTCCTGGCCGATGGCGACGCGTGAGGGCCGCGTCGAGGAGGCCGCCGCCGATACCAACCAGTCTCTCTACGTGGCGACCGGGGTGTGGCACCACTACCTGGTGACCGGGCAGACCGACGTGCTGGCGCGCTTCTGGCCCACGGTCGAGCGGGCGGTGCGCTTCGCGCTGACGGCGATGCTGCCGTCCGGAGCGCTCGCGTGGGCGGTCTCCGAGGCGGGGGCCGTGCAGGACTTCGCGCTGGTGACCGGGAGTGCCAGCGCGGCGCAGTCGCTCGAGTGCGCGGTGCTGATCGCCGAACGGCTGGGCCACGATCGCACCGACTGGCGGTGGGCACGCGACGGCATCCACCGTGCGATGCGCGAGCGACCCGACGCGTTCGCCGACCGCGACCGCTACTCCATGGACTGGTACTACCCGGTGCTGTGCGGGATCGTCCGCGGCGCGGCGGGTCTGGCCCGACTCCAGCAGTCGTCCGACCGGTTCGTGTGGGACGGGCGCGGCTGTCGATGCGTCGCCGACGAGCCGTGGGTGACCGCTGCGGAGACGGCCGAGCTCATCGCCGCTCTGGACGCGCTCGGCGAGAACGCCGCGGCGACAGCGATGTTCGAACAGGTGCAGTTCTTGCGGGACGAGGAGTCCGGCGGTTACTGGACCGGCAAGAACATTCCCAACGACCAAGCCTACCCCATCGAGCAGACCGGCTGGTCGGCCGCCGCCATCCTGCTGGCCGCCGACGCGCTGACTCAGACGACGGGCGGCGCCGCCATCTTCCGCGATGCGGGATCCTGCCTCGTGCGGGACGGCGTCGCGGACGGGGCGGCCAGCTGATGGCCGTGCCACCGGACGTCGCGCAGCGCGTCGCGGAGATCACCGGCTTCCTGCCGGTCGACGAGGGCGCGGCGCTCTACGACGTGGCGTGCGCGGCCGGGCCGGGCACCTGGCTGGAGATCGGGACCTACTGCGGCAAGTCGACGTGCCTGCTGGGGAATGCCGCTCGGGTGGCGGGCGCGCGCCTCGTCACCGTCGACCACCACCACGGCTCGGAGGAGAACCAGCCCGGTTGGGAGTGGCACGACACCTCGATGGTCGACGCGCGCAGCGGCCGGTTGGACACGCTGCCGTACTTCAGGACGGTGCTCGACGAGCTGGACGACGTGTGCTCGGCCGTCGTGGCACGCACCGAGGTCGTCGCGCAGTGGTGGACAGCCCCGCTGCGGTTGCTCTTCCTCGACGGCAACCACACGGAGGAGACCGCGCAGCACGACTACCGCGCCTTCGCCCCGCACGTGGAGCAGGGCGGGCTGCTGCTGGTGCACGACGTCTTCCCCGACCCGGCCGACGGCGGCCAGGCGCCCTGGCACGTCGTCCAGGCCGCGCTCGCCCACGGTTTCGAGCAGATGGCCGAGCATGGTTCGCTCCGCGTGCTGCGTCGCCCTTAGCGCCGCGCTTCTCTCGGGCGCCGTGTCGCTCGCGGGGTGTTCGCGGGGTGCGGAAGGGACCGCGCAGTCGACCGCGGACTCAGCCCTGCCGACGCCCACCCCGGTCGTGACGACGCGGTCCGTCGGTCCCGCTCGCTCGCCGGCGTACGTCGCGCGGGTGCGGTGGGTGCCCGACTCGCGAGGTCGCAGCCTGCGGGTCTACCCGACCGCGGCGGCCCGGGCGACGCAGGAACCGAGTGCGCGGGCGGCCGCCTGGCAGCAGGTCGTGCGCCTCGCCCCGGCAGCCGACACGATCACCATGCGCGCCCAGTTCGACTGTCACTGGGACTACGCGCGCATCGCCGAGCCGTCGAAGCCGTCGTGGAATCTCGAGACCTGGCGACCGGTGGTCAGCGCGCAGACGATGTTCGACACCCGCTGCAACCCCGGTGGCGCCGAGGAGTGACCCATCCTCGAACGCCGATACCGTCGCCCGCATGAAGGGTGCCCTGGACGGACTGCTCATCGCCGACTTCGGGCGGGTGCTCGCCGGGCCGTACGCCACCATGCTGCTGGCCGATCTGGGCGCCGAGGTCGTCAAGATCGAACGCCCGGGCAGTGGCGACGACACCCGGCATTGGGGGCCGCCGTTCGACGCCGACGGGGTCGCGACCTACTTCCAGGCGGTCAACCGCAACAAGCGCAGTCTCGCCCTCGACCTGCGCGACGAGACCGACCGCGCGCAGGCGGCCGACCTCGTCTCCCGCGCGGACGTGGTGGTCGAGAACCTCCTGCCCGGCGGGATGGACCGGCTGGGGCTCGGGTACGACGACGTACGCGCGACGAACCCCGGCGTGGTCTATTGCAGCGTCACAGGATTCGGCCGGGACAGCTCGCTGCCCGGATACGACATCGTGGTGCAGGCCGTGGGCGGGCTGATGTCGATGACCGGCCCGCGGCCGGGGGAGCCGACCCGAGCCGGGGTGGCCGTGGTGGATGTGATCACCGGCCTGCACGCCGCGGTCGGCATCCTGGCGGCCCTGCGCCATCGCGACCGCACCGGCGAGGGGCAGCGGGTCGAGGTCGACCTGATGTCGTGCCTGCTGTCCAGCCTGGTGAACCAGTCCAGCGGCTACCTGCTCGCGGGCGCGGTCCCGCAGGCCATGGGCAACCGGCACCCGTCACTCGTCCCCTACGAGGTGTTCCAGGCGCGCGACAAGCCGATCGTCATCGCGTGCGGCAACGATCGCCAGTTCCGTTCCCTGGCAGAGGTGCTCGGTCAGCCGGACCTGGCCGACGACGAGCGTTACGCCACCAATCCGCAGCGGGTCGCACACCGCGAGGAGTTGGTCCCGGTCGTCAACGACCTGCTGGCCGCGGCGGACGCGCAGGACTGGTACGAGCGGATGTCCGCGGCCGGTGTGCCGGCCGGACCGGTCAACGACCTCGCCGAGGCGTTCGCGTACGCAGAAGGGGTGGGCCTGTCACCCATCGTGGAGTGTGCCGGGGTACGGCAGGTCGCCAACCCCATCGGCCTGTCCGCGACCCCCGCGACCTACCGCAGCGCGCCGCCCGCGCTGGGCGGTTGACGTCCGCCGGTTGGGTGACGAGCGCGTCGGGTAAGACTGGGACATCAGGAACGTCCCATCACCACGAGGGAGAGCCATGGCAGGCATCGAAGGCAAGAAGGTCCTCGCGATCGTCACCAACTACGGCATCGAGCAGGACGAGCTCGTCGTCCCGGTCGAGAAGCTGAAGGAGGCGGGCGCCAAGGTCACCATCGCCGCCGTCGAGAAGGACACCATCAAGACCCTGGTCGGCGACAAGGACCCAGGCAAGGACGTCGAGGCCGACATCGCCCTCTCGGACGCGGACGCCTCGGACTACGACGCGCTGCTGATCGCGGGCGGCACCATCAACGCCGACACGTTGCGGACCGAGGAGAAGGCCACCGATCTCGTGAAGGCGTTCACAGGCGCCGGCAAGATCATCGCGGCGATCTGCCACGCGCCGTGGGTGCTGGTCGAGGCGGGTGTGCTGCAGGGCAAGACCCTCACGTCGTTCGCCTCGGTGCAGACCGACGTGCGCAACGCCGGCGGCAGCTGGGTCGATGAGTCCGTCAAGGTCTGCCCGACCGCGGGCTGGACCCTGATCACCTCGCGCGACCCCGATGACCTCGGCGACTTCGTCCCGGCGATCGTCGACGCGCTCGGCTGACCGAACGCCGATCCGTCGTACCACCCGAGCACCCGCGTATCCCTGATACGCGGGTGCTGTGCGTCGGATACGCCGAGCGACCCGGCGCGAGGGTGCGGATTTCGTAGGTTTGCAACCGATCGGCATCGTTTTCCGCACATCAGGCTCGTTGTTCCATCGATTCGCTCGTCTGTGCCCTAGCTTGAGTGCGTTCACCGCTCGACGAGAGGCAGCCGATGACCAGCACCGCACCCCCCGCAGCGTCCGAATCCGCCGACAAGGGCCTCCGCGGAGGCGCCCTCGGGATCATCGCCAGCGTCGTCATCGGAGTGGCCTCGACCGCTCCGGCCTACAGCCTGGCGGCGACGCTCGGCTTCATCGTCGTAGGCGTCGGCCTGCAATCGCCGATCATCGTGATCCTGGCGTTCGTGCCGATGCTGTTCACGGCGATCGGCTACCAGGAGCTCAACAAGGCCGACCCGGACTGCGGTACGACGTTCACCTGGGCCACCAGGGCGTTCGGGCCGAAGACCGGCTGGCTCGGCGGCTGGGGCATCATCGCCGCCGACATCCTGGTGATGGCGAGCCTGGCGCAGGTGGCCGGCCAGTACGTCTTCCTCCTGGTCGGTGCCGACAGCATCGGGTCCAACCCCACCAGCGGCTGGGTGCTGCTCGTCGGGATCCTCTGGATCGTGATCATGACGGCGATCTGCTACATCGGGGTCGAACTCTCCGCCCGGTTGCAGCAGGTGCTGCTCACCGTCGAGCTGTTCGTGCTCCTGATCTTCTCCGTCGTCGCGCTGGCCCGGGTCTACACCGGTCACGGGGTCGCAAGCTCCATCCATCTGGACTGGTCGTGGTTCAACCCGATGCAGATCGACAGCTTCTCGACCTTCTTCCGCGGTCTGCTGCTGATGCTGTTCATCTACTGGGGCTGGGACAGCGCCGTCTCGGTCAACGAGGAGACCGCCGACCCGGGCCGTACGCCGGGCAGGGCCGCCATCATCTCGACGGTGATGCTGGTGGTCACCTACACGCTGGTCACCATCGCGGCACAGTCGTTCGCGGGGGTGGGCAGCAAGGGAATCGGGCTCGGCAACACCGACAATTCCAGCGATGTGATCTCGGTGCTGGGCAAGGCGGTCTTCGGCGCGGGCCACGTGGGCAGCATCATGTCGCACCTGCTGATCTTCATGGTCCTGACCTCCGCCGCCGCGTCGACGCAGACCACGATCCTGCCGACGGCCCGCACCGCGCTCTCGATGGGCGTCTACCGGGCGCTGCCACGACGGTTCGCCGACGTGCACCCTCGCTTCCGTACCCCCACGGTCGCCACGCTCGGCTTCGGCGGCATCTCGATCGTGCTCTACGCGATCCTCAACTACACCTCGAACGCCGCCGACGTCATCGCCGACTGCGTCACCGCTCTCGGCATGATGATCGCCTTCTACTACGGCCTGACCGGGTTCGCGTGTGCGTGGTACTACCGCAAGACGCTGGGCAACTCCGCGCGCGACCTGTGGATGCGCGGCATCATCCCCACCCTCGGCGGCATCATCATGTACTTCGCGCTGATCTGGAGCCTGCACGACGACTGGCTGAGCCCCGCGAAGGACACGGCCGCCAGCTATACCGGCTTCACGGTGCCCGGGTTGCACTGGGTGATCGGCGGGGCGTTCGTCCTGGGTGTCGGCACGATGATCGTCGGCGTGATCATCATGCTCGTGCTGATGATCACGATCCCGGCGTTCTTCCGGGGGAAGACCCTCAACCGGGACACCCCGACGCTCGTGCGCGACGAGCCCGAACTGGAACTCCCGCCGACCGTCTAGCAGCCCTCAGCTCTGGGCGAGCTTGGCGCGCACCTCGTCCATCTTCAGGGCACGCACCTGCTGGATCAGGTCCGACAACATGGGCTTGCTGAGCGCGCCGGGTTGCGCGAAGACCATCACGCCGTCACGGAAGGCCATCACCGTCGGGATGGAACTGATGTTGAGGGCCTGGCCGAGCGCCGGCTCGGCGTCGGTGTCGACCTTGGCGAAGGTGATGTCCTCGTGCTCCTCGGACGTCTGCTCGAAGATCGGGCCGAACTGCTTGCACGGGCCGCACCAGTCGGCCCAGAAGTCGACCAGCACGATGCCGTCGTTCTTGACGGCGTCGGTGAAGGTGTCGGTGGTCAGGGTCTGGGTGCTCATGAGCGCTCCTTGCGGTGTGTCGGTCTCTTGCTCACCCGGTTCAGCGCATGCGGGGCCCGGAAGATTCCAAGGGCCTGTCCTCGGCGCGTGGCGACCGCGATGATGGCGCCATGGCGACTCTTGCGCGGACCGGTTCACCCCTCGACGGCTGGACGAGGGCCGAGTACGACGCCGACGGGCGCACCCACGACATCTACCGCCGGGGCACCGGGCCGGGAGTCATCGTCATCCACGAGATCCCCGGGATGACCCCGGAGGTGATCGAGTTCGCCGACGAGGTCGTCGCGGCCGGGTGCACCGTGGTCATGCCCCATCTGTTCGGCGACCCGGGCCGCGAGCTGAGCGCCGGGTACGCCGCCGCGATCGTTCCGCAGCTGTGTGTCAGCAAGGAGTTCACGACGTTCGCGACGGGCCGGACCAGCCCGATCGCCGGGTGGCTGCGGTCACTGTCCCGCTCGCTGCACGACGAGCTCGGCGGACCCGGTGTCGGCGTGGTCGGCATGTGCTTCACCGGCGGTTTCGCGCTCGCGATGATGGTGGACGACTCGGTCGCGGCGCCGGTCGTGGCCCAGCCCTCCACGCCGTTCGCCATCGGCAGACGCCGCTCGGCCGACCTGGCGCTCAGCCCGGACGATCTCGCGGCGGTCAAGGCGCGGGCGGCCGGAGGCTGCCCGGTGCTGGGGCTGCGGTACGCCGGCGACCGGGCGACCGGCACCCGCTTCGCGACCCTGCATCGCGAGCTGGGGGACGCGTTCACCGCCGTGGAGTTCCCCGGCTCCAAGCACGCAACCCTCACCGCACACCGTCAGCAGGAGGGCGTCGACGCGGTGCTGGCGTTCCTGCGCCGGCGCCTCGAAGTGGACGCCTAGGCTTCTGCGATGACGGCCTCCCCGACCTCGCCGCAGATCCTGGATCTCCTGCGCGAGCGCAGATCGCCCTCCGTCTTCGACCCGACGTACGAGCTGTCCGACGAGCAGCTCGCCTCCCTGCTGGAGGCGGCTCGCTGGTCCCCGTCGAACGGCAACGCGCAGCCGTGGGCGTTCGTGGTCGCTCGGCGCGGCGACGCGGCCCATGAGGTCCTGGTGGGCTCGCTCAGCCGCGGCAACTCGGGGTGGGTCCCGCCCGCCAGTGCCGTGTTGGTGACCGCGGCCCGGACGACCCCGGAGCGCAAGCCCGCGCTCGCCGACTACGCGCGGTACGACCTCGGCCAGGCTGTCGCACACCTGTGCGTCCAGGCCGCGTCGATGGGGCTGGGCGTGCACCAGTTCGGCGGATTCGACCATGAGGCGCTGGCCGCGGCGTACGAGGTGCCGGACGAGTGGAGCATCGTCTCGGGCATCGCCGTCGGGCGGCCCTGGCCGGTGCGCGAACGCTCGGGTGTGGATCCCTCCACCGCCGAGCGCGAGCTGCGGGAGCGGCATCGCAAACCCTTCTCGGAGTTCGCCTTCGGGAGCCGGTTCGGCGAGCCGCTGCCGCTGCATCCGCACGACTGAGATCCGCGGTCAGCCGGAAGAGACAGCGTTCGCACAGCGAAACTATTTGTCGCTGCCAGCCCCGCCGTGATGTAGTGAAGCCATGTTCCACACAGCCATTCATCAGCCGATGCGCCGCACCGCGCGCTCGGCGATGTGGCATCGCTGTCGCGCCTGAACCCACCCGTTCACTCGTCCGACAGCCCGCCGGCCCGTCCGGCGCCCTTCCCGTCCGGAGACACCAGATGACAGCCTCCTTAGGCATCCGCACGTTCAGCGACGAGCAGTTGCTGCGCATCACCCGGCTCTTCGCCGGCAACGACGACCTGCTGACCCGCGTCGACCCCGACGCGACCGAGCGGGTGCGCATCGAGCTGGACACCACCGCCTACCTCGAGGTGTGGCTCATGGTGTGGCCGTCGGGTACGACGACCGGCTGGCACGACCACGGCGGCGCCAGCGGCGCGTTCCACGTGGTCCGCGGAGGCCTCACCCAGGAGACGTGGCGCGGCGGCCGGCTCACCGAGAGCGATCTGCGCGAGGGCGACGAGTACAGCTTCACCCCGGGCCTGGTGCACAACATGATCAACATCGGCGACGATCTGGCGCTCACCGTGCACGCGTACTCACCGGGCCTGTCGGAGATGACCCCGCACGTATGGCGTGCCGGTCGCCCGGAGCCGATCATCACCTGAGCCACCGCCTCGTACTGCGGTCGCTGCCACACTGACCCGATGACCGAGGCGAGGACCTTCGGCGTCCGGGTGGCGCGGGCCCACCCGCTCGCCCGGATGACCGGGCGCGACCCCGACGAACGCGAGCGGGTCTCCTCACCGCTGGAGCTGCTCTTCGATCTGACCTTCGTGATCGCGGTCGGCAACGCCGCGGGGTACCTCGCCACGAGCATCGACGAGAGCCACCTGCTCACCGGCCTGTGCGCGTTCGTGATGGCGATGTTCGCGACGGCGCTGGCGTGGATCAACTTCACCTGGTTCGCCTCGGCGTTCGACACCGACGACTGGCTCTACCGGATCCTCACGATGGTGCAGATGATCGGGGTGGTCGTCCTCGCCCTCGGGATCCCGCGGCTTTTCGAGTCGGTCACCCGCGAAGGGTCCTTCCATGGCACCGGAGTGGTCGCCGGCTACGTCGTGATGCGGGTCGCGTTGGTGGCGCAGTGGGTTCGGGCAGGGCGACAATCGGCCACCGAGCGCTCCAAGGCCCGCCACTACGCCCTCTTGATCGTCCTGGCGCAGGTGTGCTGGGTCGTCTTCGCGCTGCTCGCGCCGCCCTGGACCGTCGCCGGACCCGTCTTCGTGATCCTCGGCCTGCTCGAGGTGGCGATCCCGGTGCTGGTCGAGCGGCGCTCGGTCACGCCGTGGCACCCCGCTCACATCGCCGAGCGCTACGGGCTCTTCACGATCATCACCCTGGGGGAGGCGGTGGTCGGGACGGTCGCGTCCTCGTCGCTCGCGCTGCACCGGCCGGGCGTCGCCGGGTGGACGTGGCAGGCGGTCGCGGTCGTCGTGGCGGGCATCGGCCTCACCTTCGCGATGTGGTGGATCTACTTCGCCGCAGACGTGGCCGGGCAGTTGCGCAGGCGGCCGGCCGGGCAGTTCGTCTTCGGCTACGGCCACGTGCCGCTCTTCGCCGCCATCGCCGCGACGGGCGCCGGCCTGCACGTGGCCGGCTCGCAGCTCGCCGCGCGTGCCGGTGGCGACGGGCATGAAGCCGTCGGCAAGACCACCGCGCTCGCGGTCGTGGCCGTCCCGGTGGCCGTCTTCCTGGTGGCGGTCTGGGCGGTCCGGGCCTACCTCCTCGGATCCACCGCGGGCGACGTCGCCCTGCTTGCCCTCAGCCTCGCCGTCCTGCTGGTCGCGGTGGCGCTGGCGGTGGCGCACGTGGATCTCGCGGCGTGCGTGCTGGTGGTGATGCTGTCGCCGTTCGTCACCGTGGCCGGTATCGAGATGCCGGGCGTCCGACCCGGGCGGAGGGCCTTCGTAGGGTAAGCGCATGTCCGTCACCTGCAACGTCGCCGACGGGATCGCCGACGTACGTCTCGCCCGCCCGGAGAAGCTCAACGCCCTCACCCTGCCGATGCTGCGGGGACTGGTCGACGCCGGTCGCGCACTTCGGTCGGACCGGTCCGTCCGCGCGGTGGTCATCTCCGGCGAGGGCGATTCCTTCTGTGCCGGACTGGATTTCGCCGAAGCCTTCGGCCAGCCCCGCGAGGTGACCAAGGCGGTCGTGCCCCGCCCCCGATGGGGCACCAACACCTTCCAGGAGGCGTGCTGGGTCTGGAGACGCCTGCCGGTGCCGGTGATAGCGGCGGTCCACGGGCACTGCTTCGGCGGCGGGGTCCAGATCGCGCTGGGCGCCGACTTCCGCATCACCACCCCTGACGCGAGATGGTCTGTACTGGAAGGCAAATGGGGGCTGATCCCCGACATGAGCGGCATCCGGTCGCTGGCCCAGCTGGTCGGCATCGAGCAGGCCAAACGGCTCACCATGACCGCTGAGATCTTCTCCGGCGACCGTGCCCGCGAGATCGGACTGGTGGGAGCGGTCGGCGCCGATCCGTACGCCGACGCCCGCGCCCTCGCCGACCAGCTCGCGACCCGTTCGCCGGACGCGCTGGCCGCGGCCAAGCGGCTCTTCGAGACGCGTTGGAACTCCGGACCACGCCGTACCTTCGCCCGCGAGCGCATCGAGCAGGTGCGGCTGATGACCGGGCGCAACTTCAAGATCGCCCGTGCGGCGGCGTTCGCCCGCGAGACCCCCGTGTACGAGTCGCGGGGCCGATGAGCTGGGAGCAGTTGTCCTCGCGGACCGTCTACCGCAACCGCTGGATCGAGGTGACCGAGGACCGCGTCGTGCGGCCCGACGGTGAACGCGGGATCTACGGGGTGGTGCAGGTGCGCCAGCCCGCCGTCTTCGTCGTCGCGATCGACGACGCGGACCAGGTCGTGCTGGTCCGGATGACCCGTTACACGACCGGGCCGTCGCTCGAGGTGCCGGCCGGCGCGTGCGACGACGAGCCGCCGCTGGAGGCTGCGCGACGGGAACTGCGTGAGGAGACGGGCCTGCAGGCGCGGGAGTGGACCGCGATCGGGCGGATGAACGCCCTCAACGGGATCTGCCGTGCACCCGAACACGTCTATCTGGCAACGGGACTCACTCAGGTCGGTGACCTCGGTGGGCGCGTCGAGGAAGGCATCCACGAGGTGGTGTCCGTGCCCTGGTCGGAGGCACTCGAGCTCGTGGCGGGCGGGGCCATCACCGACGGTGAGAGCGTGGCGGCGCTGATGTACGCGGACCTGCACCGCCGGGGCATCCGCCCCGGACTGCCTGGCGAGAGCTGAGGATCTCGGCTACGGGCCCGAGTGGTGAGGCAGGCATGCAGCGTCGGCGCTAGGACTGTGCCGGTGTGATCACCGCGGGGCGCGGGTCGGCACGCAGGATCGCGTAGAGCACTCCGTCGTGGAAGCTGCCGTCGCGCCACTGGGCGCCCCGGGTCACTCCCTCGTGCTGGAACCCGGCCGCCTCCAACGCGCGTTGCTCGGCGATGTTGTCCACGTCGGTGTGTGCCTCGACGCGGTTGACGGTGGTGTGTCGGAAGAACAGGTCGACGAGCTGCGCCTGCGCGTCGCGGCCGATGCCCCGGCCGCGGTGGGACGGGCGCAGCCAGATGCCGATCATCGGGTTGCGCGACGCGGCGTTCGGTCCCCAGTGCTGCCAGATCCAGCTCACGGTGCCGGCCAGCGATCGGTCTTCCGTGACGACGACGGAGAGGGCACCCGGAGCGTCCAGCTCCGGCGGCCTCGGCGACGTGTGCGCCGCGCGTGGCCCGAAATCGTCGTACGGGCTCTCGCCCCCTGTCAGCGACGGAAGGTCGGCTGGGATCTGCGGCCGGAGGAAGACGCCCATCCCGACAGTGTCGCCGCTCGGATGCCGGCGCGTCGTTCAGGGCGCCGTGGTGGATGCCGCCCCGGCCTCCGAGAGCGCGTCCCGGCGGCCCCGCCGGGCCACCCACGCGGTGGTGAGGACGGCCAGGACGACCACGAGCCCGAGCACCTCGGTGGTGGGGAAGTGCTTCACCAGCGTGGCGATGACCGTCGGCATGAAGAAGCCGACATAGGTCAGGCAGTAGAAGACGGCGTTCGTCATCGCCAGCTGGTGCGGCGGCGCGAGACGCTCGACCGCCGTGAGTCCGCCGACGAGCACCAGCCCGTATCCCGCGCCGAGCACGATCCCGGCGACCGGCACCAGCGCCCATCCGCTCACCTGCGCGACGAGCAGGGCCAGCAGCGACCCGGCGATGGCGCAGCCCATCCCGGCCAGCGTCGTGATGCCGGGGCGACGGGCCTCGAACCCGCGCGCCGGCTGCTGGATCAGCACCCCGGTGCCCAGCGTGAGGCCGGCCATGATGCCGCTGAACGCGACCTCCCAGCTGCTCACGGAGCCGCGCACGACGTTGGGCAGCACGACGAGGCTGATCGACGCGCAGGTGAAGACCCACGGCGCGGCTGGGGCGATGCCGGCCCAGAACGCTCGGCTCAGAGCGGTGTGCCGGCCCTGGGTCGGGTGCTCCCGGTGGTCCCCGGCGTCGGTGGTCGAGCCGGTCTGCGGAGTGGTCCAGGCGAGCACCGTCACCCCCGCCATCAGGACGATGTGCACGGCGTACGCGAGGATCTCCGGCGCAGGGAGCCACTGCGCGACCAGGCCGCTCACGAGGGGGCCGCCCATGAATCCCGCGGACAGCGACATGGCGGCCCGTCGCGCACCGGTGCCGGGCGCGGAGTCCGCGGACAGCTCCTTGACCCAGGTCGTGCCCGGCGCCATGGCCGCACCCGTGGCGACGCCGTAGAGCACCCGGCCCACGAAGAGGGCCGCTTCGCTCCAGTGCCCGAGCAGCAGCACCCCGGACGACACCATCGCGAGCAGCATCACCGGCCGGATGATCGCGCGGTGCCCGAAGTGCCCCGCCAGCCGCGCCGAGAGCAGCAGCGCCGGCATGAGGCCGATGACGTACGCCGCGAACATCGCCGACGTGACCTGCTCGGTCAGGTGCTGATGGGCTTCGTAGACCAGCAGCAGCGGAGCGAACTGGTTGGCGCCCCATCCGACGGCGAACAGCATGAGGGCCACCCGCATCCAGGGGTTGCGGGCGAGGAGGCGCATGCCCACAGCGTGCCCGGTCCCGGTCGCGCGCGCCGTACCTGGGTCGATTCCGAGGGGACCCCACGCCGGCGCGCCCAGATGACCGGGCCGCCGCTGCCGGCTGCACAGAATCTGCACGCATGAGGGAGACGGAGGTCACACTGCTTCGGATAGAGAAAGGTGACGTGTCACCGATATGATCGGGCCATGACTTCATCACGCGACATCGGCCTGCTCGCCCTTCGACTCGGCGTCGGAGGCGCCCTGGCGGCCCACGGCAGCCAGAAGCTGTTCGGCGCGTTCGGCGGCGGCGGCATCGAGGGCACCGGCGCCTTCTTCGATCAGATGGGCTTCAAGCCGGGCAAGGCGAACGCGTACGCGGCGGGCCTCGGCGAGGCCGGCGGCGGTGCGCTGCTCGCGCTCGGTCTCGCGACCCCGGCCGCGGCCGGCGCGGTGACCGGGACCATGGCGGTCGCGGGCTCCGTGCACGCGTCGAACGGGTTCTTCGGCCAGAACGGCGGCTACGAGCTGCCCGCCACGGTCGGTCTCATCGCCGCGACGCTGGCTCTGACCGGCCCCGGCACCCTCTCGCTGGACCACGCGCTCGGGCACGCCCTGAACCGTCCGTGGATGCGGGCCGTGGCGATGGCGGCCGTCGTGCCCGCCGCCGCGTTCGTCATCAACCGCCGCAGCAAGGCCGTCGCCTCCGCCGAGGCGGCGAAGGCCGACGCGCCCGAGGACGGCACCGGGTCCGCAGCCTGATCTCTCACCACCCCGGACGTGCCGGGTGGGGCGCAGTCGCCCCGCCCGGCACGTCTTTTTCGTATCTGAGCAGTGACGTCCTGTCGTCGCCCGGTCGTGGGCCGCGTCTCGACACGGCACCCACGCTTCATGCTGTCGAGACTCGGAGCGGGCCGATCGGTCGGTGCCGGGGGTGGGGTCTGGGAGACTGACGCCGTGGACTTCACCTCGGCGTACGCACACGGGTTCGCGCGGGTCGCGGCGTGCACCGTGCCCACCTCGATCGCTGACCCGATCGCCAACGCGGACACCGTGATCGAGCAGATCCGCGGATGTCACGACGATGCGGTCGCGGTGGCGGCGTTCCCCGAGATGTGCCTCACCGGCTACGCCATCGACGACCTGGTGCTGCAGGACGCGGTGCTCGACGCGGTCCTGGTCGCGCTCGACCGCGTCGTGGCCGCCACCTGCGACCTGCTGCCCCTGGTCGTGATCGGTGCGCCGCTGCGCAAGGGCCACCGCGTCTACAACTGCGCGGTCGTCGTGCATCGCGGGCAGATCCTGGGAGTGGCTCCCAAGGCCTACCTGCCGACGTACCGGGAGTTCTACGACAAGCGCTACTTCGCCGCCGGCGACGACCAGACCGGCGAGTGGATCACGCTGGGCGACAAGCAGATTCCCTTCGGTCCCGACCTGGTCTTCGACGCGGTCGACGTGCGCGGTCTCGCGGTGCACGTCGAGGTGTGCGAGGACATGTGGGTGCCCGTGCCGCCGAGCTCCCTGGCCGCGCTCGCGGGCGCGACCGTGCTGCTCAACATCTCCGGCAGCCCCATCACGGTCGGCCGCGAGAACGACCGGCGGATGCTGGCGCAGGCTCAGTCCTCCCGGTGTCTCGCGGCGTACGTCTATGCCGCGGCCGGACAGGGCGAGTCGACCACCGACCTGTCCTGGGACGGCATGACGATGGTCTACGAGGGCGGCCGGTTGCTGGCCGCGGGAGAGCGCTTCCCGGACGGCGCGCGTCGTACCGTCGCGGACGTCGACCTGGACCAGCTGCGGCAGGACCGGCAACGCGACGGATCGTTCGACGACAACGCCCGCACGTACGACAACCGGGTCAGCTCGTTCCGCACCATTCCCTTCACGCTCGACGCACCGGCCCGCGATATCGGACTACGTCGCCCGGTCGACCGGTTCCCTTTCGTGCCGGACGACCCCGCACGCCTCGCGCAGGACTGCTACGAGGCGTGGAACATCCAGGTGTCCGGCCTGATGCAGCGGCTGCGGGCGATCCGCCAGCCGAAGATCGTCATCGGGGTGTCCGGCGGCCTGGACTCCACGCACGCGCTGATCATCGCCGCTCGCACCATGGACCGCCTCGGGCGGCCGCGCAGCGACGTCCTCGCCTACACGATGCCCGGCTTCGCCACGAGCGACGAGACCAAGGCGAACGCCGTCGCGCTCGCCGGCCAGCTGGGAGTCACGTTCTCCGAGTTGGACATCCGCCCCGCGGCGACCCAGATGCTGCGCGATCTCGGTCACCCGGCAGGGCGCGGTGAGCCCGTCTACGACGTCACATTCGAGAACGTGCAGGCCGGCCTGCGCTACGACTACCTCTTCCGGATCGCCAACCACGAGGGCGGCATCGTGCTCGGTACGGGCGACCTGTCGGAGCTGGCGCTCGGCTGGTGCACCTACGGCGTCGGCGACCAGATGTCGCACTACAACGTCAACGCCGGCATCCCGAAGACGTTGATACAGCACGTGATCCGCTGGGTCGTCAGCTCGGAGCAGTTCGAGCCGGCCGTCGGGTCCACGCTCTCCTCGATCCTCACCACCGAGATCAGCCCTGAGCTGGTGCCGGCCGCCGAGGGTGCCAAGCCGCAGTCGACGCAGGCCGTCATCGGTCCGTACGAGCTGCAGGACTTCACCCTCTTCCACGTGCTGCGCTACGGCTTCGCGCCGTCCAAGATCGCGTTCCTCGCGCTGCACGCGTGGTCGGACGTGTCCCGGGGCGTATGGCCGGCGGGATACCCCGAGGGTGACCGGACGGCGTACGACCTGGGTCAGATCCGGCACTGGCTGGAGGTCTTCCTGCAGCGCTTCTTCGGTTTCAGCCAGTTCAAGCGCTCGGCCCTGCCCAACGGGCCGAAGGTCGTCGCCGGCGGTGCACTCTCGCCGCGCGGTGACTGGCGGGCCCCCTCCGACGGCAACGCCACGGTGTGGCTGGAGGAGCTGCGCCGCAATGTCCCCGACGCCTGACGTGGCCCCGACCGAAGCCTCCGGCGTCTCGGTGATCGCGGCGCCGCGGGGCGGTGTGCCGCTGGGTGTCTGGCCGCGGGTGGCGATCATCCTGGTCGGCGCGATCGGCACGGGCGTCGTCTTCCGGCTGTGGTGGATTCTGCCGGTCGCGGCCGCCCTGATCGTGCTGGTGGTGTGGGACCTGCGCCGGTCCGGCGGCCGGCGGGATCTGCGTGCGACGTCCGACGGCCTGGTCGGCATGCACCGCGGTAAGTCGCACTCCGTGGCGTGGTCGCAGATGGCGGGCGTGGAGTTCGTGCGGCCCCGCTCGGCGTTCTCCCGACCGGTGGCGCACGTCGAGGTCAGCCGGCACGACGATCCGTACGACACGGCGTTCGTGGCACTGGTGATCTTCGACAAACCCGACGGCGACGGCATCGCCGAGCGGCTGCGGACGGTGAGTGAGGAGCACGGCGTCCCGTTCCAGGCCACCAAGGTGTGACGGTGGCACAGGTGCGCGCGAGGGACACGGGTCTACCTGTGTCCCTCGCGCTTACCTGCGCCACGGTGGCAGGCCGGAGCACGTCGGCTGTCGGACCCGGCCGGTAACGTCGTGCCCGTGAAGGGTGGGTACCGCGTGGCGGACGGTTTCGGCGGTGACCACCCGGCGTACGAGCACGCCCACGCCTTCCAGGTGCGCGGCGCCGAGTGGCTGCGCGAGGTCTCCGACGCCGATATCGAGGCGTACGTCGGTGACAAGGCGTTCGAGCGCGCCCTCGGCTACGTCGACGCCGAGCGGGTGATCTCGGTCAACACCGGTGACCAGGGTCGGATGCTGCTCGGGGTCATCGGCGGCAGCCGCGACCGCGACTACACGACGCTTGTCACCCGCACCAAGGACACCGGCCCGCGCCCGCAATGGACCTCGCGGTGCTCCTGCCCGATGCAGGCCCGGTGCAAGCACGTGGCCACCCTGCTGCTCGTCGCCCGAGAGTCGCTCGGCGGCGAGGTCGAGGTCGACCGGTCCGCGTCGTGGCGCCGGTTCGTGCAGGAGTACGCCGACGAGCCGGCTGCGGCGACACGCCGCCTCGGGCTGCGGATGGTGCCGGTCACCCGCCCGTCCACCATCCACGACAGCACCCCCGCGCGGCGCATCGCGATCGTGCCGACCTACCTCGGCAAGGCCGGGCGGTGGGTGAAGGAGGCCGCCTGGCACGACGTGCTCTATGACAGCCCGGTGCGTCCGTGGGACCCCGCTCAGCACCGCGCGTTGAAGGCACTGCACCGGATCGCCGACGGCGGCCTGCTGCCGAGCGAGCTGCACCTCGACCAGTTCGCCGCCACGCTGTGGCCGGCGCTCGCCCAGGCTTCCGATGCAGGCGTGGCGATCATGCAGGGATTCGGTGTCTCCGCGGGCCTGGAGGTGGCGCCGTACCCGGTGACGCCGCAGCTGCAGGTGGTGCAGGACGACGACGAGGCCGATCTGGTGCTTGCGCCGGCGCTGCCCGAGTTGCCCGAGGGCGAACGCGTCTTCATCGGATCGCCGGCGCACGGCGTCGCCGTGATAGAGCGCGGCGGTGCGATGACGCTCGCCGGCTTCACCGCGCCGGTGCGCCCCGCGATGGAGGAGCTGCTGCGGTCCGGAGGTCTGCGGGTGCCCGCCGAGGACGCCGCGGAGTTCCGGTCCGAGGCGCTGCCCCGGCTCACCGACAGCGGACAACTTCCCCGGGTGCCGCACGCCGCCGCCCCGGCCGAGCCGCTGCGTCTGCAGCTGACGCTCGACAGTCCGGCGGACCAGCAGATCCGGGTGCGAGCCGGGTTCCGGTACGACGCGCGCCGCCTGCACCCCGTCACGCTCGGCTGGTCACAGGTCGGGCGCGATCGCATCGCCGAGCGGGAGCTGGTCGAGCGGGTCGGACCCCTGCTGCGGTCGGCCGGGCTGCTCGAGGCGGTGGGCGGCCTCGGCTGGTGGCCGCGCCCGGAGCACACGCTGCGCGGGTGGGAGGCCGTGCGGGTCGCTGCGGCCCTGCCGCAGTGGAGCGAACACGAGGACCTGCAGGTGGTGCTCGAGGGTGAGCTGCCGACGTACGAGCAGGTCACCGAGACCCCGCTGATCGAGATCGGCACCGAGGATCGGGAGGACGGCACCGACTGGTTCGACCTGCGGGTGAGCGTCAGCATCGGCGGGGAGGAGGTGCCCTTCGAGCCGCTCTTCGCGGCGCTCGTCCGTGGCGACGAGAGCATGCTGCTGCAGTCGGGCACCTGGTTCACCCTCGACGACCCGTCGTTGCACCGGCTGCGCGAGCTGATCGAGGAGGCGCGCGACCTGCTCGACCGGGAGCCCGGGGAGGGCCTTCGGGTAGGTCGCTTCCAGGTCGGCTTCTACGACGAGCTGGTCGCGTTGGGAGTGCCCGGCCGGCAGTCGACCCGGTGGGCGGAGGCGGTCAGCGGCCTGCGCGACGTCGGGCGGATCGAGCCGCCGAGATTGCCGGACAGCTTCCGGGCGCAGCTGCGGCCCTACCAGCGCGAGGGGTTCGCGTGGCTGAGCACGTTGTGGGATGCCCGTCTCGGCGGTGTGCTGGCCGACGATATGGGCCTCGGCAAGACCGTGCAGACGCTGGCGATGCTGGCGCGTGCGTACGAGCGCGGCGACCTGACCGAGCCCGTCCTCGTCGTCGCGCCGTCCTCGGTGGTCGGCACGTGGGTCGGTGAGGCCGCCCGGTTCGCTCCCGACGTCCCGATCGTGGCGCTGCCGCAGACCTCCGGCAAGCGGGGGCGGTCGCTCGCCGACACCATCGGTGACGCGCGGATCGTCGTGACGTCGTACGCCGTGCTGCGCCTGGACGCCGAGAACTTCCACGCCCTGGGGTGGAGCGGGCTGATCCTCGACGAGGCGCAGTGGGTGAAGAACCACCGGTCCAAGACGTTCCAGGCCGCCAAGCGGCTCGACGCGCCGTTCACGCTGGCGATCACCGGCACCCCGCTGGAGAACTCACTGATGGATCTCTGGTCGATGTTCGCCCTGGCCGCGCCGGGGCTCTATCCCGATCCGGAGGTGTTCGGGCAGCGCTACCGTCGCCCCATCGAGAGCGGGAAGGCACCGGAGCTACTGGAACAGCTGCGTGGCCGGATCCGGCCGCTGATGCTGCGGCGCACCAAGGAGGCCGTCGCCGCCGATCTGCCCGCCAAACAGATCCAGCTGCTGCACGTCGAGCCGTCCGCTCGTCACGAGGCGACCTACCGCCGGCACCTGCAGCGCGAACGCCAGCGGATCCTCGGACTGCTGGAGGACGCCGACACCAACCGGGTCGCGATCCTCGCGTCCTTGACCAGGCTGCGGCAGTTGGCGCTCGACCCGCGGCTGGTCGACGACGACTACCCCGCGGGCGAGCAGTCCGCCAAGCTGACCCTGCTGGCCCAGCACCTCACCGAGCTGGCCGACGAGGGGCACCGTGCGCTGGTCTTCAGCCAGTTCACCTCCTACCTGGCCCTCGCCCGCGATGCGCTGGATGCGGCCGGGGTGCGCACGTCGTACCTCGACGGATCCACCCGGGGCAGGCCGGATGTCATCGACGGGTTCCGATCCGGCGACCAGACGGCGTTCCTGATCTCGCTCAAGGCCGGCGGTGTGGGACTCACCCTCACCGAGGCCGACTACGTCTACCTGCTCGACCCATGGTGGAACCCGGCCACCGAGGCGCAGGCGATCGACCGGGTGCACCGCATCGGGCAGGAACGACCGGTGACCGTCTACCGGATGGTCTCGCAGGGCACCGTGGAGGAGAAGGTCGTGGCGTTGCAGGAGCGCAAGCGCGATCTCTTCGCTTCGGTGATGGATGCCGGCGGCGCCGTGTCGGGCGCTGTCACCGCGGCGGACATCGCAGCCCTCTTGGAGTGAAAGGTGTTGTCCTTGCGATGAAGTCGGAATTCGACGCGGAGATCTGGTACTGGAGGGGCCCGGCGCCGTTCTACTTCGTGAACCTTCCCGAGCAGGACGGTGCCGACCTGCGCGAGCTGGCGAAGGAGGTCAGCTACGGGTGGGGGATGATCCCGGTGCACGCGCGGCTCGGCGACACCGCATGGGAGACGTCCCTCTTCCCCAGGGAGGGGCGGTACGCGCTGCCGCTGAAGGCGAAGGTTCGTGAGGCGGAGGGTGTGGGCGACGGGGACTCCGCACACTTCGAGGTGACCGTGGCGGTGCGGTCCGGACGCTGGGTGTGAAGAGGGTTACGCGCGAGTAGGGTCGCGGTCATGAGAAATTCACGCACGAATCTGCGCTCGTACGCCGACGCACGGGCCCTGGTGACGGGTGGGTGCAGCGGCTTGGGCCTCGAACTCGTCAAGCTGCTGGTCGCCGAGGGCGCCCGGGTGCTGGTCGGAGACGTGCACGAGGAAGCGCCTGCGGGCACCCTTCCGCCCGGGGTGCAGTACCGGCAGCTCGACGTCAGGTCCGATGAGCAGTGGGACGAGGCCCGGGTGTGGGTCGAGACCCATTGGCAGGGGCTCGACCTGCTGGTCAACAACGCTGGCGTGGCGGCGGGCGGCCGGATCGATGTGACATCGATGGACGACTGGAAGTGGATCGTCGATATAAACCTGCTCGGTGTCGTCCGCGGGTGCCGCACGTTCACCCCGATGCTGAAAGAGCAACGGGGCGGGCAGATCGTCAACACCGCATCGCTCGCCGGACTCGTGCACTCGCCGGCGATGGCGTCGTACAACTCGGTGAAGGCGGGCGTGGTGGCGCTGTCCGAAACACTGCTGCACGAGTTGTCACCATGGAACATCATCGTGACAGTCATCTGCCCGAGCTTCTTCCGCACCAACCTGGCGTCCTCCCTGCAGGGCAAGGACGTCGAGATGGAGGAGACGGCGGTCGATCTGATCACCAAGGCTCCTCGCGGCGCCGTCGAGGTCGCCGCTGCGGCGTACGCCGGGATGAAAGCCGGCAAGTTCATCGTGCTCACCGACCCTGATGGGCGGATCGCCTACAACAGCAAGCGATTCAGCCGTCCGGTCTACACAGCGACGATGAAGCGTGCGGGAAAGAGTCTCGCGAAGGGCGGCCCGGCGATCCCACCGCTGGTGGCCAAGATGCAGGCCAGGATGGCTCAGCGCTCCAAGTGACGACCCGAACGGCCCGGTCCTTCCCCCGAGGGAGAACCGGGCCGTAGCCGCACGCGCCTCAGGTGGTCGTGCCTGCGCCCGTGCCGATCCCCGGAGCTGGAGGCGTCGCCTGACCGGCGCTGCCTCCGCCCTGGGGGCGTGCCCCGCCTCGGGTGCCGGTCCCGTCGTGGGTGCCGGTGCCACCTCGGGTACCGGTGCCGCCGAAGCCGCCGGGTGCCCACCGAGCCGTGCCTCCTCCGCCGGACTGGCCCGCGGGGGAGGCCGCCGCCGCGCCGATGGCACCTGCCGAGGACAGGCCGATCGCGAGGGCGGCGACCACGGCGCTCTTCTTTCCGGACCAGCGCGGCCGGCGCAGGGCGGGCGCCGTACCGACCGGGTGCGGGTGCGACCCGAGTGACGCCGCAGGCATGGGTCGGGTCGGGTCGTCCTCGGACGGACCGACACGTTCGGGCTCGTGCGACATCACGCACTCCTCACCTGCTCAGGGGCTTCTGACGTCGCCGATCGTGGCGGGGGCTTCTGTGGGCCGGCTGTGGCTCCGCCGTCATCCGGATTCGTCCTGTCGACAGCGGTATTCGTACATGTGTGGCGCAGGGTGGTGCGGTGCACTCCCGCCGCGCGTCAGCGGTCACGTGGCTCACATCGGGAGGTAAGAGTCACGGCACAGCAACCACACAGAGCGTGCCGTCACGGTTCCACGCATGAACTCCGTGACAGCGCACCTGCGCTCCTCCCACACGGCGAACGCACCGACCGGCCGGTCCGGTGTCGGTGCGTCACGCTCGTCATTCGCCGCTGACCGCTTCGGGCGGGTGTGGCGCGGCCCGGACGGCGACCCCACGTGGGCGCGGCCGGCACTCTTCGGCCTGCTCGTTGTCACGGCGGCTGCGTACTTCTACAACCTGACCGCGAGCGGATGGGCCAACTCGTTCTATTCGGCTGCAGCGCAGGCGGGTTCGGTCAACTGGGAGGCGTTCCTCTTCGGCAGTTCCGATGCCGCGAACTCGATCACGGTCGACAAACCGCCGGCCGCGCTCTGGGTGATGGCGCTGTCGGTGCGCGTCTTCGGGCTCAACTCGTTCGCCATCCTGATGCCCCAGGTGCTCATGGGGGTCGGGGCGGTCGCGGTCGTGTACGCGACGGTGAAGCGCTACTTCAGCGCTGTGGGCGGGCTGCTCGCCGGCGCAGTGCTCGCTCTCACCCCGATCGCGGTGCTGATGTTCCGCTTCAACAACCCGGACGCGCTGCTCACCCTGCTGATGGCCCTCGGCGGCTGGGCGACCATGCGTGCGATCGAGAGGGGTTCGGCCAAGTGGATGATCGCGGTCGGTGTCTTCATCGGCTTCGGCTTCCTGACCAAGACCTTCCAGGTCTTCCTGGTCGTGCCGTTCTTCGGGATCGCCTACCTCGTCGCCGCGAACACCACGCTGCGCCGCCGGATCGTCGGCGCCGTAGCGGGTCTCGCCGCGATGGTGGTCTCCGCGGGATGGTGGGTGGCGATCGTCTCCCTCACCCCGGCGAGCATGCGGCCCTACATCGGGGGCAGCCAGGACAACTCGTTCTGGAACCTCACCTTCGGCTACAACGGCTTCGGCCGGTTGTCCGGCAACGAGACCGGCTCGGTCGGCGGAGGTGGAGGCGGCGGCAACGCCGGCGGGCAGTGGGGCACGACCGGGATCACCCGGATGTTCGGCAGCGAGGTCGGCGCCCAGGTCTCGTGGTTGATCCCGACCGCTCTGATCCTGCTCGGTGTCGGCCTCGTCGTGCGTGGTCGGCGGCCGCGCACCGACCTGCGCCGCGCGTTCTATCTGGTCTGGGGCGGTTGGCTGATCGTCACCGGACTGACCTTCTCCTTCATGGCCGGGATCTTCCACCAGTACTACACGGTCGCGCTCGCACCGGCCGTCGCCACCCTCGTCGGCGCGGGTGCGATCGAGATGTGGGAGCGGCGGCACACCGTGCTCGGCACCGTCACCCTGGCGGCCGCGACCGCCGCCGCCGCGAGCTGGTCGTTCGTCCTGCTCACCCGCGTCACGGCGTACGGCGACTGGCTGCGCGTCTCGATCCTGGCGGTCGGCATGGCAGCGGCGTTGCTGCTGCTCGCGATTCGATGGATGCACGCCAGGTTCGTGCCGTTCGTGATCGCGGCGGCCGTCGCGGCGGGTCTGGCCGGTCCCACGGCGTACACCGTGTCCACCCTGGCGGTCGGGCACAGCGGTTCGATCGTGGTCGCCGGCCCCAGCGGGTCCGGGATGGGCGGCATGGGCGGTGGCTTCGCGGGTGGCGCACGCGCAGCGGCGCGCGCCGGCGGGACCACGGGTGGTTTCGCGGGTCGCGCACCCGGAGGTACGACGGGCGGGGCGACGGCGGGCGGTGCGCCCGGCGGCACCACCACAGGCACCCGGACCGGCGGCGGGATGGGCGGTCTGCTCGACGCCTCGACTCCGAGCACCGAGGTCGTCGCCGCGCTGCAGTCGAACGCCTCGAAGTACACCTGGGCGGCGGCGGCGATCGGCAGCCAGAACGCCGCGGGCCTGCAGTTGGGCAGCGGGGAGCCGGTGATGCCGATCGGCGGCTTCAACGGCAGCGACCCGTCGCCGACCCTGGCTCAGTTCCAGGCCTATGTGAAGGCCGGGCGGATCCACTACTTCCTCGCCAGCAGTGGCGGCGGGATGGGCGGCGGGTCCGGTTCGGGAAGCTCGATCACCTCCTGGGTCGAGGCCCACTACACGAAGGTCACGATCGGCAGCACGACGTTCTACGACCTGACTCAGCCCACGAGTTCGAATTGAGATGTACAAGGACGACAGGGACGAGGCGGACACGGCCATGACGACCTTCATCTCCGAACACAGCACCCGGCAACGTAATTCGGCGGGACTGCCGACGACCGTGCTCGACGTGGTCATCCCGGTCCACAACGAGCAGGAGTCGCTCGCCGCCTGCGTCGAGACGGTGCACGGGTACCTACAGGAGCACTTCCCCTACGCGTTCCGGATCACCGTCGCCGACAACGCGTCCACCGACGCGACCCTGGCAGTGGGGCGAAGGCTGGAGCAGGAGCTCGTGGGGGTCCGGGCTCTCCACCTGGACCAGAAGGGTCGCGGCCGGGCGCTGCGGGCGAGTTGGTCGATGTCGGACGCGCTCGTGCTGGCATACATGGACGTCGACCTGTCCACGGATCTCGACGCGCTGGCGCCGTTGGTGGCGTCGCTGATGTCGGGCCACTCCGACCTCGCCATCGGCAGCCGGCTCGCGCACGGCGCGCACGTCGTCCGCGGCTTCAAGCGAGACGTCATCTCGCGCGGCTACAACCGGCTCCTGCGCGTGTCGCTGCGCGCCGGCTTCACTGACGCGCAGTGCGGGTTCAAGGCGATTCGAGCCGACGTCGCGCGCGAGCTGCTGCCGCTGGTGCAGGACGACAGCTGGTTCTTCGACACCGAGCTGCTCGTGCTCGCCGAGCGCGCCGGGTTGCGGATCCACGAAGTGCCGGTCGACTGGTACGACGATCCGGACAGCCGCGTCGACGTGGTCAGCACGGCGATCGACGACCTGCGCGGCGTGCGCAGGATGCGCCGCGGACGTGCCGCGGACGACACCCGCCTGGCGGGGATCAAGGCTCGAATGGGGCGAGGACGGGTGAGCCTGCCAGGGCTGGATGAGCCGCTGCCGCAGGCCGGCTGATCAGTCGGCGTCGCCGTCGGTGCCCTCGGAGCTCTCCGGGGGAGCCTGCTCGTCGCGGTCGGCCCACTCGAGCAGGGTGTCCAGGCTGTACGCCGTGTCGTCGATCTGCGCGTGCAGGTCACCGAGGCGCGCGAAGCGCTCCGGCACCGTCGCGATGGTCATGTCACCCGGCTCGACGTCGTCGATCTCGTCCCATTCGATCGGCGCCGAGACGGTGGCGTCGGGATTGCCGCGCACCGAATAGGCGCTGGCGATCGTGTGGTCGCGGGCGTTCTGGTTGTAGTCGACGAAAACGGCTTGCGGGTCGCGGTCCCGGCGCCACCAGGTGGTGGTGACCTCCTGCGGCATCCGCCGCTCGATCTCGCGCGCGAAGGCGAACGCGGCGCGGCGTACCTCCCCGAACTCCCACCGTGGCTCGATCCGCACGTAGACGTGCAGCCCGTCGCCACCGGAGGTCTTGGGGAAGCCGCGGATGCCGAGCTCGTCCAACACCTCGTGCGCCGTGTGCGCGGTGCGTCGGACCGCGGCGAACGACGCCTGCGGCATCGGATCGAGGTCGATGCGCCACTCGTCGGGGCGCTCGGTGTCGGCGCGACGGGAGTTCCAGGGGTGGAACTCGACCGTCGACATCTGCACCGCCCAGAGGACGCTGGCGAGCTCGGTGACGCACAACTCATCGGCCGTGCGGTTCCAGCGGGGGAAGTGGATCCGTACGGTCTCCAACCAGTCCGGCGCGCCACGCGGCACCCGCTTCTGGTGCACCTTCTCGCCCTCGACGCCGGTCGGGAACCGGTGCAGCATGCACGGCCGGTCGCGCAGCGCGCGCACGATGCCGTCGCCGACCGACAGGTAGTAGTTGGCCAGGTCGAGCTTGGTCTCACCGCGCGTCGGGAAGTAGACCCGGTCGGGGTTGGAGATGCGGACTGTCTTGTCGCCCACCTCGAGTTCGACCGCGGGACTGCCCTTGCTCGCCATACCTGCCGAACCTAGCCCTCCTTCGCCCCGCGGACTGCGCAGACGGGCCGTGGTACCAAGGTTAGGACCCGCAAATGCCTCGGATCTGCCCGATTGCGGGCAGGAACGTGCATTCCGAGGGGGCCGTGGTCCATGATGCTCGACGTGCCCGATACCGAGCTCGTACGTCGCGTCGTCGAGACGACCGGGCTCTCGCCCTCGGAGGCGGCTCGGGTCGTCGACGACGTCATCGCCTGGTACGCCGAGCCGGTGGAGGACTTCGTGCGACGGCGGCACGCGCACCACCAGACGTACGGCCGGCGCAACGAGGAGATCTTCGATCTCATCGCCGCCGAACTGGCCGATCGCAACGTCGCGCCACCCTCGCTCTCAGCCCGGCAGCTGCGCCGGATGATCTACGGATAGGACCTGAGCAACATGTGCGGAATCGTCGGATACGTCGGATCGGAGCAGGCGGCGCCCATCCTGCTGGAGGGCCTCACGCGGCTGGAGTACCGCGGCTACGACTCAGCCGGCATCGCGGTGCTGACCGGGTCGGGGCCGAAGGTCGCCCACGCGGTGGGTCGGGTCCGCGACCTGCAGGCCGCACTGCCCAAGCGGCTGTCCGGCAAGGTCGGGATCGGTCACACCCGATGGGCCACCCACGGTCCGGCGACCGAGGCGAACGCGCACCCGCACCGCAGCGCGGACGGGCGGATCATGCTCGTGCACAACGGGATCATCGACAACGCGACCGCCCTGCGCAGCGAGCTCGAAGCGGACGGAGTGCAGTTCACCTCCGACACCGACACCGAGGTGCTCGCGCACCTCATCGGCCGCTCCGAGGCACCCGCCCTGGAGGACCGGGTCATCAAGGCGTTGCAGCGGATCACCGGGACCTACGCCGTCGCAGTCCTGGACGCTCAGCTGCCCGACCGGATCGTGGTCGCCCGCCAGGGTTCGCCCCTGATCATCGGCATCGGTGACCGGGAGATGTTCGTCGGCTCGGACGCGTCGGCGCTCGTCCGGCACACCTCGCAGGTCGTCCACCTGGACGACGGGGAGCTGGCCATCGTCACGGCCGGCGGGTACGAGACCTTCACCGCCGACCGCGCGCGCACCTCCAAGCAGCCCGAGGAGCTGACCCTGCGGGCGGACGAGCTGCAGCTGGAGGGCCACGACACGTTCCTGCACAAGGAGATCCACGAGCAGCCGACCTCGCTGGAGCGGATGCTGTCCGGCCGGCTGGACGACCGGTTCGCCACCGCACGACTCGACGGCCTGGGGATCGACGCCCGGGAACTGCGCGGTTTCAGGCGGGTCAAGGCGATCGGCTGCGGAAGCTCCTTCTACATCGGACAGCTCGGCGCGTCGATGATCGAGGACCTGGCGCGCATCCCGGCGGACGCCGAGGCGGCCTCGGAGTTCCGCTACCGCAATCCGATCGTCGAGCCGGACACCCTCTACGTCGCGGTGAGTCAGTCCGGCGAGACCGCCGACACCCTCTTCGCCGTCCGCGAGATCCAGCGCAAGGGCGGCCGCGTCGTGGGGCTGGTCAACGTGGTCGGCTCGTCGATTGCCCGCGAGTGCGACGGCGGCATCTACCTGCACGCCGGGCCCGAGGTGAGCGTTGCATCCACCAAGGTCCTCACCCACATGGGAGTGGGGTTCGCGCTCCTGGCGCTGCTGCTCGGCAGGGTGCACGACCTGTCCTACGCCGACGGTGCGCGCATCGTCGCTGGGCTGCGGGCGTTGCCCAGTCAGGTGCAGCAGGTGTTGGACAGCGAGGACGAGATCGCCGTCGTCGCCAAGGGATTGGCGCAGTCTCCGTCGTCGTTCTTCATCGGCCGAGTGCGCGGGTACGCCGTCGCGCGCGAGGGCGCGCAGAAGCTGAAGGAGATCAGCTACCAGCACGCGGAGGCCTACCAGGCGAGCGAACTCAAGCACGGGCCGCTCGCGCTGATCTCACCGCAGATGCCGACGGTGGCGATCGTGCCCGACGACGAACTGGTCGAGCGCAACCTGGGCGCCCTGCACGAGATCGCTGCCCGCAGCGGTCCGGTCATCGCCGTCACCCACCCCGGCGTGGAGTTCGGCGACCTCGCGGCCGAGCGGATCGTCGTACCGCACGGCGAGGTCGAGCTGGACCCGATCGTGCTGACGATCCCGTTGCAGCTGCTGGCCTATCACGCGGCGGCGGCGTTGGGCCGGGACATCGACCGTCCCCGCAACCTGGCCAAGTCCGTCACCGTGGAGTGACCTGCCTCACGATTCGCGGCGAGGACTACCTGGATCACTCCTTCAACATTGGCACCGAACGGCAGCAGGGGTGACCAAACTTCAACTCGTCATGTCCAAGTTATAAATTATTTGCTAGATAGAGCTAGATAGCGCGTCCAGGCTGCGCATTCAGTCGGCACGCTGCATCATTTCGTGGAGTGATCGTCTCTGGGTACACCCCAGAACGACACTGGAGACGCGGCCCGAGTACGCGGTCAGAAGGTGCGGATGGCAGTCACAGACTCCTGCATCAAGTCGGGTCTATCGTTGTGGTCTACATCGCGACGGCCCTAGACCCGGAGTCGGTTGTTAAGACAACAAGCTGGGTGGGGAGGTGGCGATGGACTCGATTCAGCGGATCTTGCGTGACCTGGCCAGCACCGACCGGGGAGTTGCCACGTTGCCGCAGGCGCTGTGCGCGGCGTGCGCCGCGTCGGTGCCGGTGACCGGGGTGGGGATGTCCCTCATGAGTGCCCATGGGCCAGAGGAAGTGGTGGCCGCGACCGACGCGGTGGCGACCACGCTGATGGAGTTGCAGTTCACCCTGGGTGAAGGTCCGTGCGTGGACGCCTCAGCCCTGGGCCGGCCCGTCTTACAGCCACAGCTGCGCCGGGCCGGACCCAACCGGTGGACCGGGTTCGTCCCGGCGGCACTAGCCGCGGGTATCGAGGCGGTATTCGCGTTCCCCCTTCACATCGGCTCGATTCGGTTGGGAGTGCTGTCGCTCTACCGCGACGCCCCCGGGGTTCTAACGCCCGAGTGCGTGTCGCAGGCGCTGGCGTTCTCGGACGTCGCCACCCAGATCTTGCTGGACTTGCAGGCACAGATGCCTGCCGGCGACGTGCTGCACCCCGATCTGGTGGTAGCGGGGCTGGGTCGAGCCCAGGTGCACCAGGCGACCGGGATGATTGCTGTGCAGGCCGAGGTCAGCATGGCCGCAGCTTTGATGTTGCTGCGCGCCCGGGCCTATCGCACCGATCGCAGCATCACGGCGGTGGCCTGCGATGTCCTTGCTTCCACCATCCGGTTTCACCCTGTCGATCAAGACGATGATTGATGCGTCGTCGCCGCTTGCCGTCAGTCCGTCCTGTATGAAAGTTGGATCAGCATGGTCACCCAGCAGCGCCTCTTGGATGCCTTCGTCGAGCTGGCCGACACCCTGGTGTCCGAGTTCGACCTGATCGACTTTGCGCACACCCTGACCGGCACCGCTGTGGACCTGCTGCAGGCCGACGCGGCCGGTTTGATGCTGGCCGACCAGCGCGGAAACCTGCAGCTGCTGGCCTCTTCATCTGTTGAGACGCGCACCCTGGAGCTCTTCGAGCTACAACACAACGAGGGACCCTGCGTGGACGTGTACCGCACTGGACTGCCCATGACCAACATCGACCAAGCCGAGGTCGGCCAGCGCTGGCCCGCGTTCGCCGCCCAGGTGCAGGCCGGCACCTTCAGCTCCGTGCACGCCATCCCCATGCGCTTGCGCGATCAGACCATTGGCGGGCTCAACCTGTTCTTGACCCGACCTGGGCACCTGTCCGACCGCGACCTGGCCCTGGCTCAGGGCTTGGCCGACATCGCCACCATCGGACTTCTGCAAGAACGCGCCATTCAAGAGCACCAGCTGTTGGCCGAGCAGCTTCAGGGAGCTCTCAACAGTCGCATCGTGATCGAGCAGGCCAAGGGCATGCTCGCCGCACAACACGACGTACCCATTTCGGATGCGTTTACCGCGATGCGCAGCTACGCGCGCCGCAGCGGCCAGCCCCTGGCGCAGATAGCTCGCCAGGTCATCGACGGCACCTTAAAGCCGGCCCAACTACGATCGTCCGCGCCATCAACGGGGACCAGGCCGGGACCCAAAGCCACGCCCGGGTCCTCCGCGTGAAAAACGACATCGCCTAGTCCAGCAACCGTCAACGTGCCGCGCCCCACCAGGGCGCGGCCCGTTCGGGCAGTGATCGACCAGCTCAGGTGTCGAGCAGGCCGCGCAGACCGCGCTGCTGCTCACCTTGCTGGGCCCCGAGGACGACGAGAACACCGGTCAACGCCGGGATGACCCACTGAACGACCGCAAGTTGCTTCTGCGCCGAGGCCAGCTCCGTGGACGCGGATACCGACGGTTCGGTCGCCCCAGCGCCGCCCTCGTCGGCGTGCTTGCCGATCTTGGTTCCGAGGTAGCCGGAGTACCCGGTAGCGCCCATCGCGGCCAGGGTGATCACAGTCTTGGCGATCGTGTTGGCCTGCGAGCCGGGGTCCTTGGCCACACGAGAACGGTTACCGACGATCAGGCCAATGCCGCCGACGGTGTGCACTGCAGCTGCGGCGATCTGCACCGGGGTCCAGCGCGCCCATCCCAGGGTGGACAGCCGCAGCCGTTCGGAGGGGTCCTTAGCTTTGGCGGTCGCACCGTTCAGACCGACAGCCCCCATCAAGGAACCGCCGAACCACGTGGCAAGGGACAGATCGTGCGCGGCTCTGGAGATGAGGTTGGTGGAGGCAGGCATGCGGTCCAGCTTTCTGTAGTGGGCGAATGAAGAAGAGAAGTAGGGATGACCCGCAGCCACAGGTGTCGTCCTTACACGGCGGCGTCCGGCGCCCCGTAGCGAACAACGAGGCCTAACCGTTCATGGTGTTGCGGTTTCGTAGTACTCGGCATCAGCTGTGCCACCAGGCACAACGGCCGCTCAATGAGTCGTCCATGGCCAGGTCGCCAGACTCGCGACGGGTGAACGGCGGGGCTCAGCGGGCTGAGGTGCGGCGCCGGCGTGCGCGGGCTCTGCCCTGGTATTCGGTGAAGGTGATCAGACCAGCCACCCGATCGCACAGATCGGACACGTCGGCGACGTCCAGGTGCTGCAGGTCGGCTCCACTCAGAGCGGCCCGAACCCGGCCTTGGTGGATGGGGGAAAGCCGCGCGAGCAGTCATCGGCCATTGCCTGCGACGTCGCGCGGCCGGTGGTGAGGGGCGGGGCACTTAACTGATCGTGGCTCATGACGGCCGTCCTCGGCATAGCTGTTCAAGGCAGCCGGGGTCTGGGGCCGTTCGGTGTGTCGACCGGCGCAAGGTCATCTGCGCACGTGCGACGACTCGGTGTAGAGAATCTTCTACCAACCCTCAAGGGGCGTCAAACGCTCGTTATCCAGCTGCCGACAGCTGGTGACCGTCGGCGCCCGTCAGGCTGGTCCGCAGGAGTTTGACGATCGCGGCGAGCCGGCGCGATACCTGCATCTGGCTAAGGCCCACCCGTCGCCCGATCTGGATCTGAGTCAGATCCTCTTCGAATCGCAGCCGCAGGATGAGCTGATCTCGTGGGCCCAGCGACCGCACACCTTCCTGTAAGGCGATGCGGGTCACCAGCGCGTCCACGCTACTGACCGAGCCGACGTTCAACTCACCCCCCGGTGACCTGTCCGGGCGCTCAACCAGCAAGACATCCAACGACGCCGCACTGAAAGACGACGCAACCTCTTGTGCTTTACGCACCTGGTCAACGGTGGTGTTCAACGCAGCTGCGAGGTCGGAGCGGGTGGGCATAGCGCCCAACGACTGCGACAGGTCCTGGACTGCCTGTGCCATCTCGAAGTGGGCGTCGTGCAGCGCCCGCGGTGGGCGCACAGCCCACGCATGATCACGCAGGTGACGCTTGAGCTCTCCCGCGATCGTGATTCGGGCGTACGCCGAGAAAGCGCTCCCACGTTGCGGGTCGAACCTGCTGGCCGCAAGCACCAAAGCCAACGCGGCCACCTGCACCAAATCCTCAGTCTCGATTCCCCGGCCGGCGTAACGCCGAGCGATCGAACGAGTGAGCCCTGCGTTCCTTTCGATGGCTATGGCCCGCAGGGCCTTGGCAACCGACTCCGCGGGTGTGCGGCGTGCCTGGGTCAGGAGTTCCTCGGTGGTCGTGTCCTCGTACACCCAGGACTCACCACCATCCAGGGCCCTCCCCGATGATGGGCGCCTCACCGTGGACCCACTCAGGACATCAGTCGCGTCCGTGCGGTCTTCGACTCGACCCGCCGTACCGTTCTTAACGCGTGAGCAAACAACCATGAGAACTCGTCATTTCTTCAGGACTGTCAACGTCATCTGCGAGTGAGACGGACAGGTGACCTGCGGGACTTTCGTCCGCACGATCTGTTACCTGAGAGGCCCGGCCCACCGCTTGCTGTCATGTGAAGCGTTGCCGGGTCCAGGGCAAGGAAGAGTCGCGCGTCTGATCACGACACGGCCGCACCAGCATAGGTCGGGTAAGGCTCCCGTCAACCTCGTTCTACCCGTGCCCTCACCGGGCCGGCAGGAGAACTTGCAGGGGGCCGTACGTCGGCTGGTGGCGAAATTCCGTGACTCTCAAGCCCCTTCCGGCCTCGCTGCACACTTCCGTCCTGGGGTCTAGACATGCCGGGACAGATTGTCGGCTGCGTGCGGGTGAGCTGACGGTCGACCAAACATCGACCGTCAGCTCGCCGCGATCGGTGATCTCGCCGAGGTCTTCACCGACCGCGTCAGCGGGGCAGCTGAGAGGGCCGCCATGGTCTGGGGGCGATACGCCGCCCCGTGCGAGGTGGCGACACGTAGTCCCTGCCCTTACCCGGTGTCCTGCGATCCGGCATAGCTCGGGACTCGGCCTGGACCGTGGGGTGACCACGGGGATGAGGGTCACCGCATGGAAGACCTGGACGCCCGTGCCCTAGTTCACGGCGGCTGCCTTGTCGGGTGCACCGGACGTCACCCGAAGCTTCGGTGATCTGGGCGCGACATGCGCAGTCGACGGGTCGGAAATGCGGGCCGGGCGAGTGTTGACCGCAGCTGCGAGGTGCGGGACAGGTCGCCATGTCAGAGTGATCCAGCTAACATCGATTAGGTTACTCGTCCGTAACCCAGCACCCGGCCCCGCGTCTCGCGAAGGAATTTCATGAGCACCACCACTCGTCAGCGTGTCACCCTCCTCGACTTCGCCAAGGGCAGCCTGCGCGCGCTCCCCGAGCTGCGCCACACCATCACCAAGGGTCCGGGCCTGACCCTCAAGCCGACCGCCGTGATGTCCATCGGCTCGGTCTTCCAGGACGAGGCGGCGGCGCACCCGGACCGCCCGTTCCTCAAGGGCGGTGATCGCGTCGTGACCTATGGCGAGGCGAACGCGCAGATCAACCGGTACGCGTACACCCTGATCGGCGAGGGCGTGCAGCGCGGCGACGTGGTCGGCCTGATGGCCGCCAACGACATCGAGAACCTGCTGGTGATGCTGGCGGTCGTGAAGCTCGGCGCGGTGGCGGGACTGCTCAACTACAACCAGCGCGGCGAGGTGCTCGCGCACAGCATCGGCATCCTCGGGGCGCGCGTGGTCGTCATCGGCGACGACCTGCGCGACGACCTCGCGACCGCCGGCGACATCGTCGACTCCCAGCACGTGATGACGATGTCGGAGTTGAAGCAGATGTCGGCCGGCGCCTCCAGCGACGACCCCAAGATCACCACCCAGATCGTCGCCAACGAACGCGCGTACTTCATCTTCACCTCGGGCACCACGGGCATGCCGAAGGCATCGGTGATGAGCCACTTCCGCTGGCTGAAGTCGTACGGCGGCCTGGGCGCGCTCGGCGTCCGGCTGAACGGCGAGGACACGCTCTACTGCTCCCTGCCGCTCTACCACAACAACTCCGTAACGGTCGCGCTCGGCGCCGTCCTGCACGGGGGTGCGGCCATGGCGGTCGCGCCGAAGTTCTCGGCCAGCAGGTTCTGGGACGACGTACGCCAGTACGACGCAACGTCGTTCGTCTACATCGGCGAGCTGTGCCGATACCTGCTCGCCCAGAAGCCGTCCCCGGACGACACCCGGCACCACATCCGCGTCATCGTCGGGAACGGTCTGCGCGCTGACATCTGGAAGGAGTTCCAGGAGCGCTTCGCGATCAAGCGCATCGCCGAGTTCTACGGCGCCAGCGAGTGCAACATCGCCTTCATCAACGCGCTCGACGTCGACGAGACGGCCGGCATGTGCCCACTGCCGCACAAGGTCGTGGCCTACGACAACGAGACCGGCGAGCCGCGTCGTAACGCGCGCGGCCGCCTGGAGACGGTGCGGGTCGGCGAGGTCGGGCTCCTCCTGGCGAAGGTGACCGACCGGCAGCCGTTCGACGGCTACACCGACGACGACGCGTCCGAGCGCAAGCTGGTGCGCAACGGGTTCAAGAGCGGCGACTGCTGGTTCAACACCGGCGACCTGGTGCGCAAGCAGGGCATGCAGCACGTGGCCTTCGTCGACCGGGTCGGCGACACCTTCCGTTGGAAGGGTGAGAACGTCGCTACCACCCAGGTCGAGGCGGCGCTCGGGCACGCGCACGACGTCGAGGACTGCTCGGTCTACGGCGTCGAGGTGCCGGGCACCGACGGCAAGGCCGGTATGGCCGCCGTGCAGCTCGTCGAGGGCGCGAGCTTCGACGGGCGGGCGATGGCCGACCACCTGATCGACAGCCTCCCGCCGTACGCCGTTCCGCTCTTCATCCGGCTGGTTGCGTCGCTGGAGCACACCAGCACCTTCAAGAGCCGCAAGGTCGAGCTGCGCGACCAGGGATTCCAGGACGCCGGCGAGGACGAGGTCTACGTGCTCGGCAAGGCGGAGTACGTGCCGCTCTACGACGGGTACTCCGACGAGGTCGCGGCAGGCAAGGCGCCCAAGCTGCGCTGACCGCGTGCGCTCGACGCGTCGTCAACGGTGGGTGAGCAGCCGGGCGATCTCGAGGTGGCTGATCTCGTTGAAGGTCAGCAGGTGTGGGCCCGACCTGTCGATCTGCAGGCGGGTCACACCGGTGTTGTAGCCGGCCATCGACAGCTCGCGCCAGGTCGGGTCCGTCTGACCTCCGAGCAGTCGTGTGACCACCCAGGCGATGACGCCGATCGAGGACACGACGAGCACGCGCTCACCCTCCTCCACGGACGCCGCCAGCCCGTCGAGCGCGCCCGCGACCCGGTCGGTGAACGCCGCGAAGGTCTCGCGGTAGTCGCCGTCGTGCTCCCCTCCCGCCCAGCGCAGGATCGCGTTGACGAACATGTCCTCGAACGCGGCGCGCGGCCGCAGGGTGCGGACCATGTCGGCCTTCAGGACCAGCATGTTGCGGTAGGCCGGCTTGTAGCCGGTGATGACCTCGACGTGGTCCAGTTCGTTCCAGGCCGGGTCGCTGTCGACCTCGAGGTCCTCCAGCTGAGCACCGGCCATGATCTCGGCGACGGTCTGCTGGTGGCGCTTCATCGACCCGCAGACGATCCGGTCCGGGCGGAACTCCCGCCGCTCGAAGGACTCGCCCAGCGCCCGTGCCTGCTGTCGCCCGATCGGGGAGAGCTGGTCGTAGTCGGCCTTGCCGAACGACGCCTGCCCGTGGCGGACCAGGAAGACCGAGCGCGTCATACGGCAGATGATGACATCGGGCACGCGGCCATCGCCGCAGACACCCGGGTGCCGCTGAGCGCGGGTCAGATGCGGCGCAGCGACCCGTCGGCGGTCACGGTGTAGCGCAGGACGGCGGAGTTCTCGAGGTTCTGCGCGGGCAGCGAGGTGGGCGTGACCGAGGAGGCGGCCCGGTCCGACGACGCCGGCACGTAGCGGTAGCCGGTGGCGACCCCGGCGGCGTGTGCCGTGCCGGGCATCGCCGAGACACCGACGACGGCGACGCCGGCGCCGGCGGCGACGGCGGCAAGGGTGCGGCGCAGCCGGTTGAACGAGAGGGAAGTGGTGGTGGCGCCTGCGGAGGGAGAAGTGTTCATGAGCAGAGGTTGGCGGCGCAGTCTGTGGGGTTTCTGTGCCGTTCCGGTGACGCGGGGATGATGCCGACTTCGTTGTCGATCAACGGGATCGACCTGGTGCTCGCGGTCCGCACGCGGCCGGATCCGGCTCGCCTGCGACGATGAGCGCATGCGGTTGATGCTGGTGCGGCACGGACAGACCCCCGCGAACGTCGAGCGTTCCCTGGACACCTTTCTCCCCGGACCCGGCCTGACCGATCTCGGCGCTCGCCAGGCGGAGGCCCTTGTCGAGGCGCTGGCCGGTCAGGACGTGCAGGCAGTCTTCGCCTCCGAGGCCACCCGCACCCAGCTCACCGCGCAGCCGCTGGCGGCAGCCCGCGGCCTCCCGGTCCAGGTGCTGCCCGGCGTGTTCGAGGTGCAGGCGGGCGCCCTCGAGCGGCGTACCGACGAGACCAGCATCACGGCCTACATCACGACGCTGCAGCTGTGGCGCGACGGCGATCTGGACGCGTCCACACCCGGTGGTGAGGACGGTCATCAGATGCTCGAACGCGTTGATGCGGCGGTTGGTTCGGTCTGCGACCGTGGCCTGGAGTCTGCCGTCCTGGTGAGCCACGGTGCGCTCATCCGCACCTGGTCGGGCCTGCGTTGCACGGGCACCGGCGACCTGGCGGCGGAGCCGCTGGACAACACCGGCATCGTCACCCTGGAGGGCGACCAGAGCTCCGGCTGGCGACTCGTCTCGTGGCAGAAGACCCCGGCGGGCGGCCTGGTGGACGACCTGCCCGACACCGCCGAGGCCGACCCGACCGGCGCCGGCTGACGACTTTCCCGTCGGTTGTCAGCGGGTAGGTGGCGTCGGCGCCACAGATCCGCTGACAACCGCGCGCATCGGGCCGTCAGCTCCGCGTGACGAGGATTCCGTCGTCGTCGCTCCACAGCTGCGCGCCGGGGTGGAACGTGATGCCGCCGAACGACACCGGCACGTCGACCTCGCCGGCACCGGTCTTTAAGCTCTTGCGGGGATTGCTGCCGAGCGCCTTGACCCCCAGATCGAGCGACCGCAGCGCCACGACGTCGCGCACACAGCCGTGCAGGATCACGCCGGCCCAGCCGTTCTCGACCGCGGATCCGGCTATGAGATCGCCCATCAGCGCGGTACGCAGCGAGCCCGCGCCGTCGACGACCAACACCTTGTCCTCGCCCGGCGACGCCAGCGTCGACTTCACCAGGGCGTTGTCCTCCAGGCACCTGATCGTCACCACGGTGCCGGCGAACGCCGCCCGACCGCCGTACTGGCGCAGCTGCAGCTCGCACGAGTCGAGCTCCGCGCCACGCTTATCGAAAAGATCTGCGGTGCAGGTGACTTCGGTCATGCGGGGAGTATGCCGGTTAGATGGGAACGTGACGGGCAGCGACGACTATGTGGATCTCGACGGCACGCGGGTGCATTACGAACGGCACGAGGGGCCCGCGGACGGGCCGGCATTCGTGCTCGTGCACGGTCTCGGCGGCTCCCTCGACAACTGGGGAGCGGTGGCGCCGATGCTCGCCGCGCGGGGCACGGTGCTCAGCCTCGACCTCGGTGGTTTCGGCCTGACCCAGGTGCATCCCCGCGACGCCGCGGTCCCCGCGAATCTGGCGCTGTTGCAACGGTTCACGGCGAAGATGGTCGGTCGGCCGGCGATCGTCGCGGGCAACTCGATGGGCGGCCTGCTCGCCGCCCAGCTCACCGCGCGTGACCCCGGTGCCGTGGCGGGTGCCGTCCTGATCGACCCGGCCATCCCGCTCGTCTTCCGGGGATACCCGCACCGCGACGTCGTGAGGGACTTCGCGATGACCACCCTGCCCGGCCTGTCCCGCATCGCCGCCAAGCGGCTCGCGGCCAGCACCGTGCGGGACGAGGTGGAGCGCACCATCCGCATGGTGACCACCCGGTACGACGACATCGACCCGGAGCTGATCGAGCGGCACGTGCGCCTGTCCGAACGCCGCATGTCGCAACGCGGCGCGGGCGCGAGTTTCGAGGTCGCCGGCCGGTCGTTGCTGACCATGCTCGGCCACCGCAAGCGCTACTACAGCGTCGTCGGCAGGATCGCGAAGCCCGTGCTGCTGCTGCACGGCGACCACGACAAGCTCATCAATGTGCGCTCGGCCCGCGCCCTCGCCAAGCGCAACCCGTCCTGGACCTACGTAGAAGGCGAAGGCATAGGGCACACACCGATGTTCGATTTTCCGGACTGGACCGCCGGCCAGATCCTGACCTGGCTGGACGCCCGCCCTGGGCTGGGGTAGCCCGCCGGGGCCTGAGGCCGCGGATTTGGCCGCGCACGACGCGTCTGTGCACAGTGGAGGCATGTCCCGATCCCTGCGACGCACCATCGCTGTGCCTGCCCTTCCCCTCGCCGCCATCGCCGGAACGCTTGCTCTGTCCGCGTGCAACGACGGCGGCAGCACCGCCGCGAGCAGCTCGGCGGTCGCGACGACCTCGACCTCGTCGTCGGCCCCGAGCCCGAGCCCGAGCAGCTCCTCCACCACCACCCCCAGCCCCACCTCGACGGCCGACACCGCCCTCAGCAAGGCGTGCGTGACCTCGACCGCGCGCGTCGCCGCCGCCACCATCCGGTGGAATGCCGCCCTGCTGACCAAGAAGTCCAGCGTGATCCGGCCGGCCGCCGAGAACTACCGCACCACGGCCGCCGCGGTCCGCACGACGACCAAGAGCGCGGCGGACAAGACCTACACCGCGCACATCGGCGCGGTCTCCAAGGACATGGAGACGCTGGCCGCCCTGAGCTCCGCGGGCAAGACCGCTTCCGGAGCCGCGCTCAACCGCGACAGCAAGGCCCTCGTCAGCTACTGCCAGGGCAAGGTCCTCAGCTGACGCTCGCCTGACCCCGAGCGGCGAGCTCGGTCACTCTTCGCTCTCCTGCTCCGCCTGCGCCACGCGCTCCTGCGCCGTACGCCGGTCGGCCTGCGCCCGCTGCAGTGTGGCCTTGGCGTCGCGCACCGCCGAGCGGGCCTCGTCCAGCCGGGCCTGGGCCCGGTCGACCGCCTGCTGAGCCGCCTCGACGGCATCCTCGGCACGTTCCAGGCGGGCCTGTTCGCGCGCCGACCGAGCGGCGGCGGCCCGGCGCGCGGCGTCCTGCCGGGCCGTCCTGCGCCGGTCGTCGTCCGATGCCGCCTCGTCCCCGTCGGGCGCGTCCTCGCCCCTGCCTCCCTGCAGCAACGTCAGCGGAGTCGCGAGCGCGTCGGACAGGTCGACCTCCCCGAACCCGCTGTAGCTGAGGGCCGTCACCAGCGCGCCGCTCTCGACGGCCCGGCCCGCCTGCGGATCGGCGAGCGCGGCCGTGAAGGTGGCGCGCAGTTGCTCTTGGACGGCCGACGTCACAGTCGACTCCTCGGCGCAGGCACGCTCGGTGAGGTCGTCGATCAGCTGGTGACGCTCGACGCCCAGGGTCTTCATGGCCGATGCGTCCAGCTGCGACTGCGCGGCCCGCAGCCGTTCGCCGAGGGAGGCCAGCTCGCCGAGATCGCCCGACGCGCTCAGCCGGTTGATCAGGTGCGCGGCGGCGCTCGGTCGGCGCAGCGCCTTGATCTGCTTGGCGAGGTCGGGGTCCTGCGCCTTCTTCGCTGCAGCGACCAGCGCGTCGCGGGAGCGCACGAAGTCCGCTGGCGGCCCGGCGTACAGCTGGGCGACCGCGTCAGGAAGGGTCGGGGCGGCCACGCACCCATCTTGGCGCTTCCGGGCGGCCGCCCGGGCATCTTCGGGCACGGACGCGGCCCGAAACGGGGAACCGGCGACACGCGCGACGTAGGTTTGCGGCATGGATGCTGATGTCATCGTCGTCGGTGCCGGACTCGCGGGCCTGGTGGCCGCCGGTGAGCTGGTCGAGGCCGGCAAGCGGGTGGCCGTCGTGGAGCAGGAGAACGCCGCCAACCTGGGCGGGCAGGCCTGGTGGTCGTTCGGAGGGCTCTTCCTGATCGACACTCCCGAGCAGCGTCGGATGGGCGTGCACGACTCGGCCGACCTGGCCTGGCAGGACTGGCAGGGCAGCGCCGCGTTCGACCGGCTGGGCGATGAGGACTCCTGGGCGCAGAAGTGGGCCCGCGCGTACGTCGACTTCGCCGCCGGTGAGAAGCGCTCCTGGCTGAAGGACAAGGGCATGGGCTGGCTGGCGCTGGTGGGCTGGGCCGAGCGCGGCGACGGGCGCGCGGACGGGCACGGCAACTCGGTGCCTCGTTTCCACATCACCTGGGGCACGGGCACCGGCGTGGTGAAACCGTTCGTCGACGCGGCCCTGCAGGCCGCCGAGGCCGGGCGGCTCACCTTCCACCACCGGCACCGGGTGACCGAGCTGGTCACGCAGGGCGGGGCGGTGACCGGCGTACGCGGCGACGTGCTCGCGCCCGACGACGCCCCACGCGGTGCTCCCAGCAGCAGGGAGGTCGTCGGCGATTTCGAGCTCACCGCGCAGGCCGTCGTGGTCACGACCGGCGGCATCGGCGGCAACCACGACATGGTTCGGGAGTGGTGGCCGCAGCGGCTCGGGACCGCGCCGAAGCACATGCTGACCGGCGTGCCGGCGTACGTCGACGGCGCGATGATCAAGGTCGCCGAGGATGCCGGCGCCCGCACCGTCAACCGCGACCGGATGTGGCACTACACCGAGGGCATCGCCAACTACGCGCCCGTCTGGCCCCAGCACGCGATCCGCATCCTGCCCGGCCCCTCGCCGATGTGGTTCGACGCCCTCGGGCGGCGGCTGCCGATGCCCTGCTGGCCGGGTTTCGACACGCTGTCCACCTTGCGGCACCTGCGTACGACGCCCGACCTCGCCGAGCACGACCACTCCTGGTTCATCGTCACCCAGAAGATCATCGCCAAGGAGTTCGGCCTGTCCGGCTCCGAGCAGAACCCCGACATCACCGACCGCGACCTGCGCGCGCTCGCTTCCCGGGTCACCTCCGCGGCACCGCCGCCGGTGCAGGCCTTCATGGACAAGGGGCCGGACTTCGTGGTGGCCGACGGGCTGCGCGAGTTGGTCGACGGGATGAACAAGCTCACCGACGAGCCGCTGCTGGAGCACGACCTGATCGAGCGGCAGCTGGTGGCGCGAGATCGCGAGGTGGCGAACAAGTACGCCAAGGACGCTCAGGTCACCGCCATCAACGCCGCCCGCCGCTACCGCGGCGACCGGCTCGCGCGAGTGGCCGCCCCGCACCGCATCCTCGACCCGGCGGCGGGACCACTCATCGGCATCAAGCTGCACATCCTCACCCGCAAGTCGCTCGGCGGCATCCAGACCGACCTCTCCTCACGTGCGCTCGGGCACGACGGCGCACCTGTGCCGGGCCTGTACGCCGCGGGCGAGGCGGCCGGCTTCGGGGGCGGCGGGGTGCACGGCTACAACTCCCTGGAGGGCACCTTCCTCGGCGGGTGCATCTTCTCCGGCCGCGCCGCCGGGCGCGCCGCGGCGGCTGCCGTCGGGTGACGGAGCCACTGCGTGGGATGCTCCCGCTATGACGACGCGCTGGGCCCCGCCGTGGGCGCACGGTGACGGGGAGGCGCCCCGGACCGCCGAGCCCGAGGGAGTCGCCGAGCAGTTGACCGACGGTGCGTCCGGTGCGGGCGACGGCCACAAACGGCCCATCGACGACGTCAGCTTCGGCGTGCAGGTCGCCGCCTGGTGGTCACTGTGCGTGCTGCTGATCCTGGCCGCGATCGCCGCGATCGGCGCGCTGCTCACGCACGTCTACCTCGTCACCGTGACGATCGCCATCGCGGTGATGCTGTGCGCGCTGCTCGAGCCCGCCGTTCGCGTCCTGCGCAGGATCGGCCTGCCCCGCCCGCTGGCCGCGTTCCTGGTCTTCGTGCTCGGGATCGCCGCCATCTCCTTCCTGACCTGGTACGCGCTCTCACAGATCGCGGACGCGAAGGACGTGCTGGTCAATCAGGTGCAGGACGCCGCGGTGACCATCCGGCACTGGCTCGTCTACGGGCCGCTGCACGTCGCGCCCAAGCAGGCGGACAAGTACACGACCCACCTCGGCGACACCCTCGCCCAGAACCAGGGCAACATCCTCTCCGGGGTCGCGTCGCAGGCGAGTGGGGCCCTCGGCATCCTCTCCGGTGCGGTGCTCTGCCTCTTCGCGACGCTCTTCATGCTGCTGGACAACGGCTCGATGTGGCGCTGGGTGGTCCGGCTCGCCCCCGTCCACAGCCGCGGCCACGTCGCGACCGCCGGCGCGGCCGCATGGAGCACGCTCACGGCGTACATGCGCAGCCTCGTGATCCTCGGCGGCCTCAACGCCCTGGCGATGGTGCCCGCGATGTGGATCGCCGGGCTGCCGCTCGTGGCGCCGCTCGCCGTACTGATCTTCCTCGGCTCGCTCGTGCCGCTCATCGGGGTCATCGTCGCGGGGGTGATCGTCTGCCTCATCGCCCTGGTCACCAAGGGAGTGGCGACCGCGATCGTGATGGCGGTGGTCCTGGTGCTCATCGTGCAGCTCTTCGGCAACATCGTGAATCCGATCATCCTGGGCAAGGCCGTCGACCTGCACCCGCTCGCCATCCTGGTGACCGTCACGGCGGGCACGCTGCTCGCCGGGGCGTTCGGCGCCTTCGTGGCCGTGCCGCTCGTGGCGGTGCTGAACAACGGGATCAAGGCGATCCGCAACAGTCGCGAGCCCGAACAGAGGGCCTGATCGATGTCGCACGCGCATCCCGGGCCGTTGCGGCGATTGGCGCTGCGTGCGTACCGCGTGCTGCCGGCCGGACCCAGTCACGTCGTGACGCGGGCGGTGCTGCCGTCGTGGGGGTTCGGCGCGGTCGCACTCATCGAGTACGACGGTCGGGTGCTCGCGCTGCGCCAGACCCATCGCATCGGTCTGTCGCTGCCGGGCGGTCACATCGACCGTGGCGAGCACCCGAGCGAGGCGGTCGTGCGGGAGGTGTGGGAGGAGACCGGCCTGCGGATCACGCCCGGTGACGCGTTCGCGACCGTCTTCGACCCCCGCACGCGCATCGCCGACGTCATCTACCGGGTGCGATGTGACCGGGAGCCGAAGGTGCGGGTCGCGAGTGAGGCCGTCGGCTACGAGTGGGTCGACCCGGAGAACTGGCCGCAGGGCGAGGCGGACGAGTCCACCGAGCGGATCCTCCGAGGGGCCCTCCGGGCGCGTACGACGCCGCAACCGGGCGGCCTGGTCGCGGACGACTGAGCCCCGGCTCCGCTCGACGGAAGGCGTCAGGTCGTGAGCAGGACCTTGCCGATGTGGCTGGACTCGCCGAGGATCCGGTGCGCCCGCGCCGCCTCGGCCAGCGGCAGCCGCTCGTGCACGATGGGCCGCACACGACCGTCGGCGATGAGCGGCCAGACCTGCGCGCGGACGTCGGCCACGATCTTCGCCTTCTCGTCGCGCGGTCGCGCACGCAGACCGGTGGCGGTCACGGTGCCCCACTTGCGCAGCAGCGCGCCGAGGTCGAGCTCGCCCTTGGCGCCGCCGAGCATCCCGATGGTCACCAGGCGGCCGTGCGGGGCGAGCGCTTCGACGTTCTGGGGGAGGTACTTGGCGCCAATGCCGTCGAGGATCACGTCGGCGCCGTGGCCGTCGGTCGCGGCATCCAGTTCGTCCACGAAGTCCTGATCGCGGTAGTTGATGAGGATGTCCGCGCCGAGGGCGCGGCACGCGGCCAGCTTGTCCGGCGAGCCTGCCGTGGTGGCCACCCGCGCACCGAACGCATGCCCCAGCTGGATCGCCATCGTGCCGATGCCGCTCGAACCACCGTGCACGAGAAGAGTTTCGGCTCTCTTCAGCCCTGCGACCATGAAGACGTTGGACCACACGGTGCAGACCACCTCCGGCAGAGCGGCGGCGTCGACCAGGCTCACCCCGGCCGGAACGGGCAGCAGCTGGCCCACCGGGACGATGACCCGCTCGGCGTACCCGCCTCCCGCGAGCAGCGCGCAGACCTCGTCCCCGACCTGCCAGCCCCCGACCCCGTCGCCGAGCTCGGCGATGCGCCCGCTCACCTCGAGCCCGACGATCTCGGACTCGCCGGGCGGCGGCGGGTAGAAACCCTGGCGCTGCATCAGGTCGGCGCGGTTGACGCCCGCGGCGGCAACCTCGACGACGACCTCGCCGCTGCCGGGGGTGGGGTCGGGTACGTCGGCGAGTGTCATGACGTCTTCGTTGCCGAATTTCGGGAGGGTGATGGCCTTCATCCTTCGACCGTAGTCGGGGCGTCGGGCGGGCCCGCGAGGTCCTGCGGGGTGTCCACGTCGTGGGCCGCGGCGTCGTCCACGTCGTACGCCGAGCAGCGCAGCCGACGGGCCCAACTCATCAGGGACGCGCCGACCGGGTCCGGCGGCAGGGCGTCCCGTGCCAGTTCGGTCCGACCCGCCAGCAGCAACGGCTGCGGCCGTCCGTCCGGGGTCCGCGCGAGGACGGCGTCGACGTCGTGCGGCGCGTGCGACAGCTGGCCGGAGAGCGCGACGGCTGCGCGGGCGGCGTACGGCATATCACCGCCGAGGAGGACGAAGGTCGGCGTTGCGACGTCAGCGAGCCCGGCAGCCAGGGCTGCGAGGGGCCCCGCGAACGCCGGTTCTTCGCGCACCCAGGTGATGTCCCGGGTCGTATCATACCACTTGCAAACCATGCTACAGCTCAAACGCTTCTGAAGCATACCCATGGCTGGAAATAATTAACAACACTTCTACCTAGCAGCATGCAGGTATCAGAGGCAGCTGGGCAATCACACCACACATAAATCACTTGTCATTTCCACACAGTCTGTGTGCCCCTCCATGCCTTCACTTGTCTCTTTACCCTGTAGCACACATGCCTCAAAGTATATCACATACACACAGGCAGAAAGGGCAAAGCATAATCCAAAGTTGTAAAGTAACTACTGCAAGTACTTGCCTTCTACATTTCAAAATTTTCCAGCTTCCATGCTACATTCCTTTGTGCCTTGTATGACCCTTGTCAACTTAAATCTACTTGTCATTCTAAACACAAATCGGCTTCCTTTTCCTACAACCCAGATGCTGCTGAACTTTAATCCTTCCAGCCAGTGGCAATCTTCTACCCACCAATGGCCAAGAATCCCTTCTATATTCTTAAAGCATACAAAGCAGAAAAATCCTCTGTCTTTAAACCACTTGCTTTCATTAACCACCAAATCATGGCTTTGTGTCTCATACATCTCATACAATGTAAAAAATTAACTTGAAGTATACCAAAATATATAATGCAGCTAGAGCATGAGCGCTACATTCACTGCACTCTCATGTCCTTCAGCTTCTGTGTGTACTGCCTGCTACTCATCTCAAAACTCACCCATCCCATGACTTGGGCAATCTGCGCATGTAGTATCCACTTACGGAGACCTGCAAGAAAGCACTGCCACCAATACAATCCCCGGCAGACACCATACCCCATCAAGGCAAACTTCCACCCATCATCAAAATGCATCCAAAGACACCATCATGCCCAAACACAGTATTCATGTCATGCAAAAAAATTAAACTGCAGCAGCTTCTGCCACCTGCCCAACCTTTCAGACCCGCTGTTGCTGCGCGCGAGCAGAACACCTGCCTGCCCGTACAAGGGGGATGCAACCTACCGCGACATCGAGACCGACACCGGCACGGTGCACGACGCGATCTGGGTCTACGAGCACCCGCACGACGCAGTCGCCGCGATCGAGGGGCACATGGCCTTCTACCCCGACAAGGTGGAGCTCACGGTCGAGGACTGAGCAGGCCGCCGAGTGGCATACATACCCCTCGAGCGGCGTAGGTATGAGTGCGCCACTCGAAACATGTGTATGCCACTCGAGGGGAGGGGTCAGGGGCGGTGGCCGAGGCGGTGGGACAGATCTGCTGCTGCTCGTACCGTCGATGCCGCCAGCCCGTCGACCGTCTCGCCGGCGAGGCTGTCGTGCGGATAGGTGACGGCGACTCCGGCGACGGGGTGCGCGTTGTGGTCGAGCACGGCGGCCGCGACGGAGGCGAACCCCATGGTCACCGAGTCCTTCTCGACCGCGTAGCCGCGCTGGCGCACCTGGGCGAGCTCCGAGCGCAACGCCGTCAGTGACGTCGCCCCGCGTGCCGCTCGCTGCACGAACGCCGCACGGTCGGGGTAGAGGGCGCGTACCTGGGCCGCCGGGAGAGCGGCCAGCATGGCCAGCCCTGAGGCCGTCAACTGGGCGGGCAGCCGCACGCCCACATCGGTCACCAGCGAAGGACGGCCAGGAGCGCGCTCCTCGATGACGTAGAGCACGTCACGACCGTGCAGCACCACGAGGTGCGCCGTGTGCGTCGTGGTGTCGACCAGGCGGGTGAGCGCCACGCGGGCGATGCGCTGCAACGGCGCCTGCCGGTTGTAGGCCGACCCCAGCTCGAACGCCGAAACGCCGAGTCCCCAGCGTTTCTCCTCACTCAGATGCGTGACGAAACCGCGCTGGCGAAGAGTGGCGAGCAGGTGGTAGGTCGTGGAGCGGGGGAGGCCGACCTCGCGCGCGATCGTGGCCGCGGGCACCGGCTCCGCATGCCCCGCCATCGCCTGCAGGATCGCCAGCACCTGCCCGGCTGCCGGTGCGTTGTCGGCGGGCACGGTCGCTTGGGGCCTCTCAGGCGGCGGGAGTCGATGGGTATGTCTCGGATCCGAGACACCATATGCCCTCCGGTCGTAGTGCTCACCACCCCGAGCGCGGTGCAATGGGGGCATGACGGACACCGCAGTCGAGCAGGACACCAAGAACGTGGTGGAGGTCGGCATCGGTCCCCTCACCATCGAGCAGGTCGTCGACGTGGCGCGAGGGGGCGCGGCCATCCGCCTCAGCGAGGAGTCGCTCGCCGAGGTGCGCGCCAGCCGCTCCTTCATCGACCGGCTGGCCGACGACACCATCCCGCACTACGGCATCTCCACCGGTTTCGGCGCGCTGGCGACCAAGCACATCCCGCCGGAGCAGCGTCGGCAGCTGCAGCGCAGCCTGATCCGCTCACATGCGGCGGGATCCGGGCCCGAGGTCGAGCGTGAGGTCGTACGCGCCACGATGCTGCTGCGCATCTCGACACTCGCCACGGGCCGCACCGGCATCCGCGAGGAGACGCTGACGGCGTATGTCGCGATGCTGAACGCCGGGATCACTCCGGTCGTGCACGAGTACGGCTCGCTCGGCTGCTCCGGTGACCTCGCGCCCCTGGCGCACTGCGCGCTCGCCCTGATGGGCGAGGGTCCGGTGCGCGATGCCGCCGGCAACGTCAAGGATGCCGGCGAGGCGCTCGCCGAGGCCGGCATCGATCCGGTCGAGCTGCAGGAGAAGGAGGGGCTGGCGCTCATCAACGGCACCGACGGGATGCTCGGGATGCTGTGCATGGCGATCGTCGACCTGCGCCTCCTGCTCACCACCGTCGACATCTCCGCCGCGATGAGCGTCGAGGGGCTGCTCGGCACCGACGACGTCTTCGCCGCCGACCTGCACGCGCTCCGTCCCCACACCGGGCAGGAGCTCAGCGCCGCGAACCTGCGGATCGTGCTCGCCGACAGCGAGATCCGCGAGAGCCACCGCGACCCGGCGGCGTGCACGAGGGTCCAGGACGCGTACTCGCTGCGCTGCGCACCGCAGGTGGCCGGGGCCGCGCGCGACACCCTGGCGCACGCTGAGCTGATCGCCTCCCGTGAGCTCGCCGCTGCCGTCGACAACCCGGTCGTGACGATCGACGGCCGGGTGGAGTCCAACGGCAACTTCCACGGCGCACCGGTCGCCTACGTGCTCGACTTCCTCGCGATCGTGATCGCCGACGTCGCGTCGATGAGCGAACGGCGCACCGACCGCTTCCTGGACCCGGCGCGCAACGCCGGCCTGCACGCGTTCCTGGCCGACGACCCCGGCGTGGACTCGGGTTACATGATCGCCCAGTACACCCAGGCGGCGATCGTCTCCGAGCTGAAACGGCTCGCGTCACCGGCCAGCGTCGACTCGATCCCGTCGAGCGCGATGCAGGAGGACCACGTGTCGATGGGGTGGTCCGCGGGCCGCAAGCTGCGGCGCGCGCTCGACGGCCTCACCCGGGTGCTCGCCATCGAGATGCTCACGGCCGCACGGGGAATCGCGCTGCGTGCACCTCTCACATCCTCGCCCGGTACGGCGGCCGTCGTTCGCGCGTTGCCCGGGCCCGGTCCCGACCGTTTCCTCGCCCCCGACATCGAGGCCGCGGTGCAGCTGGTGGGCTCCGGTGACGCGGTGCGGCACGCTGAGGGCGTCGTCGGGAGACTCGCGTGACACCCCACGAAGCAACAACCATGAGGTACATCCACACGGCACGGAGGAAATGATGGAAGGCGCACGCCCGGTCCGCGCACCTCGCGGCACGACTCTCTCCGCACGGTCCTGGTCGACCGAGGCACCCATGCGGATGCTGATGAACAACCTCGACCCGGAGGTCGCCGAACGCCCCGACGACCTGGTCGTCTACGGCGGCACCGGCCGCGCCGCCCGCGACTGGCGGTCCTTCGACGCCATCGTGCGCACCCTGCAAACACTGCGCGAGGACGAGACCATGCTCGTGCAGTCCGGCCGACCGGTCGGGGTCATGCAGACCCACGAGTGGGCGCCGCGCGTGCTCATCGCCAACTCCAACCTCGTCCCCGACTGGGCGACCTGGCCGGAGTTCCGTCGTCTGGAGCACCTCGGCCTCACGATGTACGGGCAGATGACCGCGGGATCCTGGATCTACATCGGCACCCAGGGCATCGTCCAGGGCACCTACGAGACCTTCGCGGCGGTGGCCGAGAAGCGTTTCGGCGGCACCCTGGCGGGCACGCTCACCTTGACCGGTGGCTGCGGTGGGATGGGTGGCGCTCAACCACTGGCTGTCACATTGAATAACGGTGTGTGTCTGATCGTCGACGTCGACGAGACGCGGTTGCGACGCCGCGTGGATCACCGCTACCTCGACGAGGTCGCCGACGACCTCGACGACGCGGTCGCGAAGGCGTTGGCCGCCAAGCGAGCCCGCCGTGCGTACTCCGTGGGCGTGGTGGGCAACGCGGCTGTGGTCTTCCCTGAGCTGCTCCGTCGCGGAGTGGAGATCGACATCGTCACCGACCAGACGAGCGCTCACGACCCGCTCTCCTACCTCCCGGACGACGTCGAACTCGGCGACTGGCACGACTACGCCGACAAGAAGCCCGAGGACTTCACCGACCGAGCCCGCGCGTCGATGGCGCGCCAGGTCAAGGCCATGGTCGAGTTCCAGGACGCGGGCGCCGAGGTCTTCGACTACGGCAACTCGATCCGCGACGAGGCCCGACTCGGCGGGTACGACCGGGCGTTCGAGTTCCCGGGCTTCGTGCCGGCGTACATCCGGCCGCTCTTCTGCGAGGGCAAGGGCCCGTTCCGCTGGGTCGCGCTCAGCGGCGACCCGAAGGACATCTACGCGACCGACAAGGCCGTGATGGACCTCTTCCCCGACAACGACCGCCTGCAGAAGTGGATGCGCGGCGCGAAGGAGAAGATCGCCTTCCAGGGGCTGCCCGCGCGGATCTGCTGGCTGGGGTACGGCGAGCGCGACAAGGCGGGCCTCGCCATCAACGACCTCGTCGCCAGTGGTGAGGTGTCTGCGCCGATCGTCATCGGTCGCGACCACCTTGACTGCGGTTCGGTCGCGTCGCCCTATCGCGAAACCGAAGCGATGGCAGACGGATCCGACGCGATCGCCGACTGGCCGCTGCTCAACGCGATGGTCAACACCGCGTCCGGCGCGAGCTGGGTGTCGATCCACCACGGCGGCGGCGTCGGCATCGGCCGCTCCCAGCACGCCGGTCAGGTGACCGTCGCCGACGGCACCGCGCTGGCCGCCGAGAAGCTGCGCAGGGTGCTCACCAACGACCCGGGCATGGGCGTCATCCGGCACGTTGACGCGGGCTATGACCGCGCGGAAGAGGTCGCGGAGGCCCGCGGCGTGCGCGTGCCGATGCGCGAGGGCTGAGCCGGTGTCCACCGACGTGTCGTACGCCGGTTTCGACCGGATGTGGGCCGACCTGCAACCGGTCGGCCGGGTCGCCTCCGGCGGATACCGGCGGTTCGCCTGGACTCGCGAGGACCACACCCTGCGCGAGTGGTTCGCCGGGGAGTGTGCGGCACGCGGACTGGACCTGGTCGAGGACCGGATGGGCAACCAGTGGGCGTGGTGGGGCAATCCCGACGCCACACCAGGGGTCGTCGCAGGCTCTCACCTGGACTCCGTGCCGGACGGCGGCGCGTACGACGGCCCGCTCGGTGTCGTCAGCGCCCTCGCTGCGGTGGATGCGTTGCGGGACAGTGGTTTTCAACCCAGTCGTCCGATCGGGGTCGTCAACTTCGGCGACGAGGAGGGCGCCCGCTTCGGGGTTGCCTGCGCCGGGTCCCGGGTCATCACCGGCGAGCTCGACGCCGACCGCGCGCTCGGCCTCACCGACGCCGACGGGGTCACGATGGGGGAGGCGCTGAAGCGGGCCGGACGACCCGCCTCGATCGGCACGGACGAGGACGCCGTACGCCGGATCGGCAGCTTCGTGGAGCTGCACGTCGAGCAGGGCCGGGCGATGGCCGACGCCGACCGTTACGACCAGGACCACGCAGCCGTGGCGATCGGCACCGACATCTGGCCGCACGGTCGCTGGCGGCTCGACTTCGTGGGCATCGCCAACCACGCGGGTACGACGCGTCTGGAGGACCGGCACGACGCGATGCTCGCGTGCGCGACGGCTGTTGCCGAGGCGCGGGGCCTGGCCGAGAAGCACGGCTGCGTTGCGACGATCGGCAAGCTGCGGGTCGAACCCAACGGAGTCAACGCCATCCCCTCGCACGTGACGGCCTGGCTCGATGCCCGCGGTGCCGAAGAGGCGGCCGTCCTGGCGATGGTCGAGGAACTGTCGGAGGGCGCGGCCGCCGAGGTGAATCGCGAGTCGTGGACGCCCACCACGGCGTTCGACACGTCGTTGGCCGATCGGCTGCACAACATCCTCGGTGACGTGCCCATGCTCGGCACGGGTGCCGGACACGACGCGGGCATCCTCTCCAATGCGGGCGTCAGCACCGCGATGCTCTTCGTGCGCAACCCCACCGGCGTCTCGCACTCGCCGGAGGAGTTCGCCGAACAGGCCGACTGTCACGTCGGCGTACGCGCCCTCACCGCCGTCCTGCAGGACCTGGCCGGATGACCGCCTACTGGGCGGCGCACGCGCTGCTGCCGACCGGGCTGGCCGCCGACGTCCGCTTCGACATCGACGACGGCCGCTTCACCGCGGTGTTGCCGGGTCAGCCACAGGGCGACGCCCACCGGCTGCCCGGTGTGGTGCTGCCGGGTCTCGCGAACTGCCACAGCCACGCGTTCCACCGCGCGTTGCGAGGGCGCACCCACACCGGTGGCGGGACCTTCTGGACCTGGCGTGACGGCATGTACGACGTTGCGGCGCAACTGGATCCGGACAGCTACCTCCGGCTGGTGCGAGCGACGTACGCCGAGATGGCACTTGCCGGAATCACGAGCGTGGGGGAGTTCCACTACCTGCACCACGCGCCGGGCGGTCGCCCCTACGACGACCCCAACGCGATGGGTGAGGCGTTGCGGCAGGCCGCCCGCGACGCCGGCGTCCGCCTCACGCTGCTCGACACGTGCTACCTCGCCGGTGGATTGACCGACGACGGGCACGAGCCGCTGAGCCCCGAGCAACTGCGCTTCGGCGACGGGGACGTCGAGGCCTGGGCCGACCGCATGCAGGCGTTGCGCGAGGACGACAACACCCGGATCGGGTCTGCCATCCACTCCGTACGTGCCGTGCCCAGCGAGGCCGTCCCGACCGTGGTGGCCGCCACCGGTGACCGGCCGCTGCACGCGCATCTTTCCGAGCAACGTGCCGAGAACGACACGTGCGTGCGGTATTACGGCGTGACGCCGACCCGGTTGCTGCACGACGGCGGCGCTCTGACGGCACGTACGACCGCCGTGCACGCCACCCATCTGACCCAGGACGACATCGCCCTGCTGGGGAGGCGAAGACCACAGCGTGCTTCTGCCCCACCACCGAACGCGACCTGGCCGACGGCATCGGCCCGGCCCGCAGACTCAGTGACGCTGGGGCGCCGCTCAGCCTGGGCAGCGACCAGCACGCGGTGATCGATCTCTTCGAGGAGGTGCGGGCACTGGAGATGCACGAGCGCCTGATGTCCCACGAGCGTGGCCGTTTCACCCTGACGGGACTGCACCAGGCCCTCGTCGCCCACGGGAGTCTGGCGTGGCCCGACGCGGGTGCGCTCGCGCGGGGAATGCGAGCCGATCTCGTTGCCGCGGCTACGGACTCGGCGCGTACGGCCGGTTCGGATCCTGCGCAGATCGTCTACTCGGCCACGGCAGCCGACGTGCACACCGTCATCCGCGACGGCGAGATGGTCGTCGAAGGCGGCCGGCACGTGCTGGGTGACGTCGGCACCCTCCTCACCGAGGCCATCGACCCGCTCTGGGAGGGACTCGCATGACCAGCACCGTCGTCACCAACATCGGCGAGCTCGTCACCGTCGACGGCACCCGCGGCGACGAGCTGGGCATCGTCCACGACGCCGCGCTGATCGCGACCGACGGTCGCATCGACTGGATCGGCAGCACATCCGCCGCACCGGCAGCCGATCGGTCCGTCGACGCCGAAGGCCGCTGCGTGCTGCCGGGATTCGTCGACAGCCACTCCCACCTCGTCTTCGCCGGCGACCGCTCGGCGGAGTTCGAGGCCCGGATGACCGGCACGCCGTACGACGGGGGCGGCATCGCGCGCACGATGGCGGCGACCCGCGCGGCGACCGACGACGAGCTGCGAGCCCTCGTCGGGCGCCGGGTCGCCGAGATGCGCGCGCAGGGCACCACCACGGTGGAGATCAAGAGCGGTTACGGGCTAACCCCCCACGACGAGGCGCGGGCGTTGCGGATCGCGGGGGAGTTCACCGCCGAGACCACCTATCTGGGCGCCCACGTCGTCCCGCCCGACGCGCGTGACGACCGCGCCGCGTACCTCGACCTGGTGACGGGCAACATGCTGGCCGCCTGCGCGCCGCACGCCCGCTGGATCGACGTCTTCTGCGAGCCGCACAGCCCGAACGCCTTCACCGAGGAGGAGTCGCGGCGGGTGCTGCGTGCGGGACAGGACGCCGGCCTGCTGGCGCGGGTGCACGGCAACCAGCTCGGACCCGGTCCGGGCGTGCTCCTCGCCGTCGAGGTCGGCGCGGCGAGCGTCGACCACTGCACCTACCTGACCGGCGAGGATGTCGAGGCCCTCGCCGGCTCCGACACCGTGGCGACGCTGCTCCCCGGTGTGGAGTTCTCCACGCGCTCGCCGTACCCCGACGGGGGTGCGCTGCTCGACGCCGGCGTGCGGGTCGCGCTCGCCACCGACTGCAACCCCGGCACCTGCTATTCCAGCTCCATGCCGTTCGTCATCGCGCTCGCGGTGCGCGAGATGGGGATGACGCCCGCGCAGGCCGTCCGTGCGGCTACCGCCGGGAGCGCCGCAGCACTGCGTCGGGACGACATCGGCGTGCTCCGGGTCGGTGCCCGGGCCGATCTCACCGCCCTGGATGCCCCCAGCTATCGACACCTGCCCTACCGGCCCGGCGTCCCGCTGGCTCACGTGATTCTGGACGGACGCTGAGCGCGGGTTAGCCTTACCTTCGTGACCGACGCCTCTCCCGACCCCGCCCTGGTGGAGATCGGTCACGCCTGCGCGGACTTCGCCCGGACCGGCGACGCCGACCGGCTCGCGGCGTACGTCGACCGCGGTGTCCCGGTGGACCTCACCGACGCCTCGGGAAACACGCTGCTGATGCTCGCGGCGTACCACGGGCACGCCTCCGCGGTGAAGGCGCTGATAGAGCGCGGCGCCGACGTCAACCGGCTCAACGACCGGGGGCAGTCGCCGTTGGCCGGCGCCGTCTTCAAGGGTGAGGACACCATCGTGTGGGTGCTGCTCGAGGCCGGCGCCGACGTCGACGCCGGCAGCCCGTCCGCAGCCCAGACGGCAGAACTCTTCGGCCAGGGCGACCTGCTGCGCTGAGCGCTGGGACGCGGCGTAGGAAAGTGACCGCACGGCCGACAACCCGCGCTGGGTACTGGACGCGGCCTAGGAAAGTGACCGCACGGCCGACAACCTGTCGCTCGGCCAACTACGCGTACGTTTGGGGTGAACGGCACACCGTCGGCCGCAGCGCGACTGCACGAATCAACGCGATCGATTGCACATATCTGATCGAGTGAGCGGGCACAGTGACGGGCATGGACTTACCTGACGTCATGTGTCGCTATGCGGAACGTTTCACATCCCTCGGGCAGAAGCACGGTGTGGCATCACCGTTGGGTGCCTGGCTGGTGCTCGCGCTCGCTGCGCCCGCGGCGTCCGGCGACCTGGCGGAGGAGATCGCTAACGCCCTCGGCGCCGACGTCGACACCGCTCATGCCGCGGCGACCGAGCTGCTCGCCCATCCGCATCCGGCGGTGTCCGCGGCGGCAGCCGCCTGGAGGATCGACGGTCTCCCCGGGCTGGACCCGTGGATGGCCACCCTGCCCGCCGAGGTCGAGACCGGTGGGATGCCGACGCAGGATCAGGCCGACTCGTGGGCCCGTGCGAACACACTCGGCCTCATCGACCGGTTCCCAGTGAAGACCGCGGACTTCGTCGTGCTGCTCGCCTCGGCGCTGGCAACCCGTGTCACCTGGGCGACGCCGTTCGAGACCATCGACGCCGCAGAGCTGCGCGGTCCATGGAGCTCCGCTCTCGACAGGGTGCTGGGCGCATCCGGCTTACTAGGACACAGCGCGTACATCACCGAGACCGAACGCGCCGGGCTCGTCGCCGTGCACAGCGCCCTGGCCGACGACCTCGAGGTCATCTCGGTGATCGCCGACCCCGCCGTGGCACCGTCCGACGTGCTCGCGGCCGCGCACGATATCGCCCTACGGCAGTCCCGGCCCTCGGGCGGCTCCAGAACTGTGTCGCTGTTCGACCTGCCGCTCGGCGACAGCGCATTGTGGACGATTATCGAGGAAGAGGCTTCGGAGAGGGGAGAGCGCATCGAGACGCTCCTCCCGGCATGGCATGCCGACAGCAGGCACGATCTGCTCAGCGAGCCGGGATTGGGGTTCGCATCGGCCGGGCAGGCGCTACGACAGCTCGTCAGCGTGCAAGGGCCGCTCGAGGCTACGCAGAGTGCGGTTGCTCGCTACGGCCGTCGCGGATTCGAAGCCGCGGCTGTCCCCCTGCTCGGCGTTGCAATCAGTTCGGTCCCGGCCCGAACGTCGGGTCTGCACCGCACCGCTACTCTCCGGTTCGGCCACCCGTACGCCGTCGTCGCCACCGCCCTGGGGCCCACGCCCGACGATCCGTGGGACGGGCTCCCGGTCTTCGCCGCCTGGGTCGCCGACCCCGAGGACGCGCAGGACTGACGCCACTCAACCGATGCCCACGGTGTGGCGTCTCAGGAGTGTGACGAGCATCCGTACGGCCCCGGCATTCCTGGTGGTGGCCGCGGCTTGCGCGGCACTGACAAGATGCGGTTCGACATCACCGCGGGGCCCCGGCAGCCCGAGCACGGCGAATCAACGCCAGGTGACCCATCTAGCCACTCCGACGGCTGGTCCCACTCGCGCCTCGGCGTCGACCAACAGAGCGCGGACTCTCGCCGAGACACGCCGCTTGCTCGACCTCGTGACGGTTCCGGCCGGGGCGGCCCGGATGGCCGGCGCGCCCACGGCGCTGGCCGGTCCGGTGATGGGAGCACCGAGGTCGGCCTCGTTGATCGACACGTCACGGTTCTGGCGCGTGCCGATGACCATGCAGCAGTCCCAGGGGTGGCTCGCTGCGCACGCGCCGGGCGGCCTGAGCGCAACGGGATCCGCCAGCTCGACCTCCGGCTCCGTCGTGACGAGCGTCGGATCCGCCTACACCGACGATCGGCCGAGCAGCGCCTGGCAGAACGCGATGCTCGACATCGGGATCGCCCCCGCCGGCGCCTCGGCGAGCGTATGGCGCGCCGATGGGATCGCACTCTGGCTGGACTCCACCCCGGCCACGGCTCCCGCTGGCGGCAGCCGACTGGCTGTCACGGTGGCGAGCGGCTGCCCACGCAGCGACCGGGGCGCCACTGACGTCACACCCGGACCGTCCTCGTCCCTCCTACCAGCGGGGTCACCGATGGCCGGGCTGATCTGCTCCTACAACGGCCTCAACGGTGCAGCGTTCGCGCTGCGATCCCGGGCGCGGCTGACCACCACGCAGGCGGGTCGACTGGCGCGCAGCGCGGCCACGATCGACCTCGCCCACACCGATGGCGGCAGCGTCGTCTGCCCGAACGACGACGAGTCCGTCACCGTCATTGCGTTCAGCTACGCCGACGGCGCGCGTGCTTCCCTCTGGCTGACGGAGACGGGGTGCCGCTCGATCTCCAACGGCACCATCGACGCCGGCGATTACCCGTCCCTCTCCGCATTCGCCACCACGGTGGCAGGGCTCCTCCCGCGCTGACGGTGCCGCTGAACGCCCGTCGAGCCGGTCGGCGTACGGCGCGATCTCACCGGGCCGCATACTCGAAGAGATGCTTCCTCTCGTGCGAGTCCCGACCGGCGGTGCTCAGCGCGCGCTCGGCCGGTTGTTGCGCTCCAAGGTGGCCGGTGACGACGCCCCCGCCAAGGCCAAGGGCATCTGGGAGGCCGAGGGACCGCGCTGGTTCACCCCTGACGACCCGATCTGGCGTGTCCACCAGCACGCCGCGATGTTCCCCGGCGGAGTGGCGGCGCTGCTGTTGCAGTCACTGCACCCTTCGGCGATGGCCGGGGTCGCCGGGCACAGCGGCTTCCGCGGCGACCCGTGGGGTCGGTTGCAGCGCACCAGCTACTACATCGCCGCGACCACCTTCGGCACCATCGAGCACGCCGAGGAGGTCATCGCCCACGTCGCCTCGATCCACGAGCGTGTCCGCGGTCGCACCGACGACGGCACGCCGTACGCCGCGTCCGATCCCGATCTGCTGAGCTGGGTCCACGTGGCCGAGATCCACAGCTTCCTCACGGCCTACCAGATGTACGCCGGCGCTAGCGAACGGCTCTCGGCGCAGGAGGCGGACACGTATGTCTCCCAGGCCCGTACAGCCTCCACGCTCCTCGGCGCACGCGATCTGCCGGCCGACGTGACGGAGCTTCGCGAACAGCTGCATTCCTACCGGGCGGTCCTACGGTCCACGCCTGCCGCGGTCGACGCCTGTCATTTCCTGCTGCGTGAGCCGCCGCTTCCGCGAGCGGCCAAGCCGGGCTACGTCCTCGTCGCACGCGGTGGAGTCGCCGCGCTGCCCAACTGGGCGCGCCGCGGCCTCGGGCAGTCCGGGCTGGACGTCGCGCGCCGAGCCGACACCGTCGCGGGCTCGCTCAGCGTCGCCACGATCACCTGGGCGATGTCCGGGTTGCGCGACGCCGAACAGCGCGCAGCCTGAACACGCCCCTCGCGTCCCGGTGAGTGACACCATCCGAGCGTGACTCGTGTGATGGAGCTGTGGCCGCAGATCGCCCGCGAGATGGAGGAATTGCTGCGTGCGGACGGTCATTCAGCGCTCGCAGATCAGGTGCCGACCCTCGAGTTCGCGCAGATGTGCGAATGCGGCGATTCGTTCTGCGACACCTTTTTCACGGTGCCAAGGCCGGACGGCGCCTGGGAACCACACACGTGGACGATTGATCTCGAGCCGTCCTGGGCCGGCTACCTGCTCATCCACGTGCAGCAGACCTCACCTGAGCGGATCATCGAGGTGGAGGTGCTCTACCGGGACGGGCTCAGCTGACGCAGCCCGAGCGTCAGCGCTTCTCGGCTTCCTTCTGGAGCTTCTTCTCGCGCTTGTCGATCGCCTTCTGCATGGGCGGGGCGAGTTCGCCGGTGGAGCGCATGTAGTAGTCGGCGACCTTGCGCTCGACCAGGGTCGTAGCACCCGCAAGCATCGCGGCCGAGATGACGGCGAACGCAGTGGCCTCGGCATGCGAGCGCTCGGGCTCGTAACGGTCGGCAGGCGCCTTCTTGCCGGTCGCGGCGCGCCACCCGGTCTGGGTGACCTTGGTCGCGACTCGGGTGGAGGCCAGCCGAGTCGCCGCGGAGAGCACCTTCCACGCAATCGAACCCATGAGCCCACCTTTCGACGACGGATCGGAAACCTTCGTCAAACCTACCCTGCGAATGTGGCGCCCCGCCGCGCGCGCGTATCGTGAGCGGCGGATACGACAGGGGAGCGCAGCAGCGCTGAGAGTGCGGATCGGCCGCAGACCCTCGAACCTGATCCGGTTAGTACCGGTGTAGGAAGTCGGGGCCCCTCGTTAAGAGGAGGTCGAATCCAGTGAAGTTCACCATCATGTCCGTATGCGCGGTCATCGCACTGCCCGCCCTGGCCGGCTGCGCGGTGAGCGGCAGTGAGGCCGCCGGTCCGCCGGACCACACCTCGGCCAAGAACCGTCAGGTGGTGCTGGTCACCCACGACTCGTGGGCCGTGCCCCCGTCGGTCCTCAGCGACTTCACCAAGACGACCGGCTACCAGGTCAAGGTGCAGGCCTCCGGCGACGCCGGCCAGCTCGCCAACTCCCTGGTGCTCACCAAGGGCGACCCCACCGGCGACGTCACCTTCGGCATCGACAACACCTTCGCCTCACGGGTGGCGGATTCGGGCGCACTGCAGGCATATTCGCCGCCTTTACCAGCCGGTGCCGCCACGTACGCGCTGAGCGGTGCGCCGGCCGCGATGCTCACGCCGATCGACTACAGCGACGTCTGCGTCAATGTCGACGATGCGTGGTTCGCCAAGCACCACCGCACGGCGCCGAGCAGCATGACCGACCTGACCAGCCCGGCGTACAAGGGACTCTTCGTCAGCCCGGGCGCCGCCACCTCATCACCGGGCCTGGCCTTCCTGCTCGCCTCCATCGCGAAGTACGGGCAGAGCGGCTGGCAGGGGTACTGGAAGAAGCTGATGACGAACGGCGCCAAGCTCACCAGCGGCTGGAGCGACGCGTGGGGAGTCGACTACACGGCTGGCGGCGGCAAGGGTGATCGGCCGATCGTGCTGTCCTACAACACGTCTCCGGCCGATACCGTCACGGCGGGCAAGTCGACCACCTCGGCGTTGATGGACAGCTGTTTCCAGGAGCAGGAGTACGCCGGGGTGCTCAAGGGCGCCAGGAACACTGCCGGGGCGCAGGCGTTCATCCGCTTCATGCTGGGGCGCACGTTCCAGACCTCGATGCCGGGCAGCATGTATGTCTTCCCCGTCGACCGGGGCGCGGCGGTGCCGGCCGACTGGAAGTCCTTCGTGAAGACGCCGAGCAAGCCCCTCAGCCTGCCCGCCTCGCAGATCAGCGCGCAGCGGGACCGGTGGATCAGCCAGTGGCAGGACGTCACCTCGTAGGCGACGAACTATGAGAGTCAACGGTCTTCACCGATGGTGGCCGGCTGCGGTCGCTGTGGTGCCGCTCGCCTTCCTCGCGGTCTTCTTCGTGCTGCCCGTCGGCGGGATGCTCACGCGCGGACTGCATCCGGACGGCCACTGGGCACTCGGTGAGGCCGTCGCCGTCTTCGGACGCCCGCGCGAGCGCCGGGTGGTCCTCTTCACCCTGGGCATCGCCACGCTCGGCACAGCGGTGACCACGCTGCTGGGCCTGCCGGTCGCGTACGCGCTCTACCGGCTTCGGATCCCGGGCGCCGGGGTGCTGCGGGCGCTGGTCGCCACCCCGTTCGTGCTGCCGACCGTCGTGGTCGGCGTCGCGTTCCGCACGCTGCTCGTGAGCTCCGGGCCCCTCGGCTTCCTCGGGCTCGACGGCACCTGGATCGCGATCGCCCTGGCACTGGTGTTCTTCAACCTGTCGGTGGTCGTGCGCACGGTCGGCAGCGCCTGGGCCGGCCTGGATGCGCGCCCCCCAGGAAGCCGCCGCGGCGCTGGGGGCCGGACCGGTGCGGGTCTTCGCGACCGTCACGCTCCCTGCGCTGGCGCCGACGATCCTGTCGGCGGTCACGATCGTCTTCCTCTTCTGCGCCACGGCGTTCGGTGTGGTGCTGACGATGGGCGGGCTGCGCTACAGCACGATCGAGACCGAGATCTATCAGCAGACCACCGACGTGTTCGACCTGCGCACGGCGGCCGTCCTCTCGATCGCCCAGTTCGTGGTGGTGATCCTGCTCCTGGTCGTGGTCGAACGCGCTCGCGCCGGCGTGCGGCACCAATCGGCGCGCGCCGGGGTGGGACAGCGACGTCACCCCACCCGTCGCGACCTTCCCGTCCTCGCATCGACGGTCGCCGTCGTGGTGTTCCTGATGCTGCCCCTCGCGAGCCTGGTCGTGCGTTCGCTGCATGCCGACGGCGGATGGAGCCTGGAGAACTACCGGCGCCTCGGCACGACGGGTGATGGTGGTGCGCTGCTGGTGCCGGTCGGCGACGCGATCGCCAGCTCGTGGCGCATCGCCGTCGACGCCACGCTGTTGTCAGTGGTGCTGGGGCTCGCCGTGGCAATCACCGTCGCCTACCGACCGAACGGTGGGTCAGGCGGTCGCCGTCGGCGTCGACTCGCCGTACTCGACGCCGTCTTCATGTTGCCTCTCGGAATATCAGCGGTGACAGTTGGATTCGGTTTCATCGTCACTCTGAATCGACCGCCCCTCGACCTACGCGACTCGCAGATCCTGATCCCCATCGCCCAGGCATTGGTTGCGCTTCCCCTCGTCGTGCGCACCGTGGCGCCCGCGCTGGCCGCCATCGACGACCGGCAGCGCCAGGCCGCGGCGAGCCTGGGGGCCGGCCGCCTGCAGGTCGTGCGCACCGTTGATCTCCCCGTCGTATGGCGATCGTTGCTCGCGGCGACCGGTTTCGCCTTCGCGGTGTCGCTGGGCGAGTTCGGTGCCACCAGTTTCCTGGCGCGCCCGGCCCATCCGACCCTCCCGGTGGTCATCTACCAGCTCATCGGGCATCCGGGCGGCGACAACTTCGGGATGGCGCTTGCGGCGTCCGTCCTGCTCGCCCTCATGACCGCCGCGGTGATGGCCGCGGTGGAGAGTCTGCGCGTGGGATCGGTGGGCCGGTTCTGATGGGGGAGCTACAGATCCAGGACGTCGGTGTCAGCTTCGACGGGTCGCCCGCGGTCGATGGGGTCGATCTGACGGTGTCCGCCGGTCACACGCTCGCGGTGCTCGGGCCCTCCGGATGCGGCAAGTCGACCCTGCTGCGCGTGGTCGCGGGACTGCAGCGACCCGATCGCGGGCGGGTGATCTTCGACGGCGTCGACCTGACGCAGACGCCCACCCATCGCAGGGGGTTCGCGCTGATGTTCCAGGACGGCCAGCTCTTCGCCCATCTCGACGTCGCGCACAACGTGGCGTACGCGCTGCGTCGTCGCCGGCTCCCGCGGGCGGTCGTGCGGGCCCGGGTGGCGGAGCTGCTCGACCTCGTCGGCCTCGCCGGGCTGCAAGACCGGCGGCCCGGCTCTCTGTCCGGCGGCCAGCAGCAACGGGTCGCACTGGCTCGAGCGCTCGCTGCCGAACCACGACTCCTCCTGCTGGACGAACCGCTGTCCGCCCTCGACACCGCGCTGCGCGAGCAGCTCTCGATCCAGCTGCGGGACGTGCTGCGGACGACCGGGACGACGGCGATCATGGTGACCCACGACCAGGGGGAGGCATTCGCCATCGCCGATGACGTGGCGCTGCTGCGGGACGGCCGCGTCGTCCAGCACGGGCCCGCGCTGGAGGTCTGGCGCGCCCCCGTGGATGCCGATGCCGCGCGCTTCCTCGGCTACCGGACAGTGCTGCCGGCTGACGCGGGACTGTCGCTGGGACACCCCGGTTCCCCGATAGCGCTGCGCCGCAACGCACTCCGGCTCGACCGCGACGGGCCCATTGAGGCCACGGTGCTGTCGAGCGCAGCAGACCCGGACGGCGTACGGCTCATGGTCAGGATCGAGGGCCTGGGCGATCTGCCCGCAGTCACCGACGGGCCCGCGCCCGAGCGCGGGGCGCAGGTGCGGCTGCGGGTGCAGCCCTCGTCGGTCGCGAAACTGCCCGATGTCGGCAGGTCGGTCACCTCCCGGACAGACTGAGTCCATACTCTGTTCGCCTATGGCAGCGGCGGAGGACGGTCTCACGACGCAGTCGTTCGACTGGGTGTGGTGGCGACGGGTCGCGGTCGTCGGGTATCTCGTGGTGCTGATGGGCTACATCGTGCTGTTCGGGGTGCCACTGGACCGTGTCGGCCTGATGCTGTGGATCATCGCCGGTGTCTCGTGTGCCGTCGTCGGCCGCGGGTGGCGTGCCTGGGGAAAGGTGATGCTGGACTGGCTGCCGTTCCAGGGACTTCTCCTTGCGTACGACTTCAGTCGGGGTTTCGTCGGCCAGTACGACACGGACGGCACGGCCCCGCGCGACGGCGCCCACAACATCATCGGTCTTCCCCTGCACACGACCTTCCCGATCCACGCCGACCGCTTCCTCTTCGGCGGCACCCTGCCGACCCAGTGGCTCCAGGCCCACCTGCACCATCCCGGCGGCAGCCGTTGGTACACCGTGCTCTTCAGCCTCAGCTACACCAGTCACTTCCTGGTCACCCCTCTGGTCGCAGTCGCCCTGTGGGTCTGGTGGCGGGACCGGTTCCGTGCGTGGGTCTACTGCGTGCTCGGGCTGACTCTCGTGGGGCTGGCGACCTACTTCCTCTTCCCGATGTCGCCTCCGTGGCTGGCGTCCGAGCAGGGATACATCTCCGGGGCGCCCGTCGGCCGCTACAGCGGGGAGGGCTGGGACTACCTGCACCTGAAGTTCGCCTCCCGCGCCCTCTCCGTGGGGCAGGCGCAGGCCAATCTCGTGGCCGCCATGCCTTCCTTGCACGAGGCGTTCACCGTCCTCGTGGCCGGCTTCTTCTGCTTCGGCGCACGCTGGTGGGTCAAGTGCCTGCTGGTCTGCTACCCGCTGCTGATGGCGGTCTCGCTGATCTACGCGGGTGAGCACTACGTGATCGACGAGCTGGTGGGGGTCGCCTTCGCGATCTGCGTGCTGGTCTGCTGGCGGTTGCTGCGGCGCGCCCGGCTGCAGCGCGCGAGATCAGCTGGGGAAGTGCCGCACCGTGAGGATCTGTTCAGCGCGACCGACGGGCCCGGCGACGTCGTTGAGGGTGGTGGAGGTCAGTCCCACCCCGTCCGCGCCGAAGGTCACCGCAGTGTCCAGTCCCACCCACGCGGGATCGGGAGCGCGGACCAGGTGGATGCCCAGGTCGACGTTCGGGAACATCATCTGCGTGGGTCGCATCCGGGTGGCGCTGCCGTTCGCGGCGTCGACGAGCATCACGAATGACGACATCGGGTCGGCCAGTTCGTCCTCCAGAAGCGCGGCGGCACTTCGCACCCACACCCCTCGGCGGCCTTCGCGCCCGTCGGACGCTGTGCGCCACTCCAGCGACGCGATGAACGCGCCCTGCCACTCGGCGCCCCCCTCGGCGTAAGCGAGGCAGTCCTGCGGGGCCGGCATGGCGGGCAGTTCGCTGCCCTCGACGTCGGCGGTGTCGCTGAGCTGCAGACGCCAGGCCCGCGCCCGCACGATGGTGCGGCCGCCGATCGTCAGGTCGGCCTCCAGCAGCTCGATCGTGCGCCCCGGGCGCAGGGTGCGCACCTCGATGTGCAGGTCCTGCAGCGGGATGAGCCCCAGGATGTCGAAGCTGAGCCGGGCGATGCGCATGCCCTCGCGCGGCTCGTGCCGGATCAGCTCCTCAGTGATCAGCCCGCTCACCGGCGCCATGTGCTGCTCGTCGGGGCGCCAGGCGCCCTGCACCGAGATGCTCGGCCGGTAGTGCCCCGCCCCGAGAGATGTGTAGAAGGCAGGCACCGAGGCGGCGGACGTCATACGGGGCACGGTACGAGAAGCCGTCCGGCCGCCTGAAGCGGGCATCAGCGAATCCGGTTCATTTCATTCACGGTTGGATCAGATCACGGGCTTTCCTGGGAATTTCCTATGGATCTGGTCAAGATGTTCTCTAAGTAGTGTGCAGAGATGTAGTCGAGTCTTGTTCTCGGTGGAGGGGCCCGAGAAGCTGCGGCTCGCCGGTTATTCCCGGCACGGCCTCGCAACAAGGAGATCCCGAATGCGCAAGTCCCCCGTTATCGCCGCGCTCGCCCTGGCATCCGCCTCGGCGCTCACCGGCGCCCTCACCCCATCTGCGTCTGCGGCCGGATCCGTTGTGCAGCAAGCACATTCGTGTACGCAGAAGGTCGCCAAGGGCTACGCCACCTGCTTCGCGGTGAAGCTGGAGAACACCAAGGGTGCCGCGGTCAACGCCGCCGGCCGTTCGATCACCCCGAGGGCCATCTCCGGAAAGACCCCGACCGACATCCGCAGCGCGTACAAGCTCGCCGGTCTGAACTCGGGCGGCCGTACGGTGGCCATCGTCGACGCATACGGCTACCCGAACGCCGAGCGCGACCTGGGCGTCTACCGCAGCCAGTTCGGTCTGTCGTCGTGCACGAAGGCCAACGGCTGCCTCACGATCGAGAACCAGTCCGGCAGCACATCCTCCCTCCCCGCCACCAACGTGGGCTGGGACCAGGAGCAGGCGCTCGACCTCGACGCCGTGTCGGCTGCGTGCCCCGACTGCAAGATCCTCCTCGTGCAGGCCAGCTCGGCCTCCAACGCCAACCTCGGCACGGCGGTCAACACCGCCGCGAAGAAGTCCGGTGTCGTCGCGATCTCCAACAGCTACGGCGGCGGCGACAGCTCCGACTCCACCTACGGCAAGTACTACAACCACCCCGGCATCGCGGTCACGGCGTCCACAGGTGACGACGGCTACCAGGGCGCCAGCTACCCCGCGTCCTCGCACTACGTCACCGCGGTCGGCGGGACCTCGCTCTACACCGCGTCCAACACCCGTGGCTGGACCGAGTCCGCATGGAGCGGCGCCGGTTCGGGCTGCACCACGCTGAACACCGCTCCGAGCGGCCAGAACTCGGCCGTCACGCACTGCTCCGGCCGTGCCATGGCGGACGTGTCGGCGGTCGCCGACCCCAACACGGGTCTCGCGGTCTACGCACCCACCAGCTCGACCTCGTCCTCGTGGGCGCAGTACGGCGGCACGTCGCTGTCCTCGCCGATCGTCGCGTCGGTCTACGCGCTGTCCGGCAACACTGCGGGCTACGCGAACGCCCTTCCCTACGCCCACACCTCGGGTCTGTTCGACGTGACGAGCGGTAGCAACGGGTCCTGCTCCTACTACTGCTCCGCGCAGAGCGGCTGGGACGGCCCGACCGGTCTCGGTACCCCGAACGGCACCTCCGCTTTCTGATCCATCCACTTCGCCCCGCGGTCGCACGTCGACCGCGGGGCGTTGTGATGCTCCGGCGCGGCACGAACGCCGCCACTGCATCGAACGCATAAGTGCGCCCGAGGTCGCCTACCCACTAGTTTCGAACGGCAGGCCCGATCGACCCCTACGTAGGAGGATCACTCAATATGAATTCGAAGATCTGGTGGATCATCATTGCGGTGGTCGTGGTGGTCGTCGTTCTTGCCGTGATCGGCGCGGTCATGAGCAGGTCGCGCAAGCGGGCACATCGACGCGAGGCGCACCACCTGCGTGACCGTGCAGAGCGCGGTCAGGCCACGGTGGCCAGGGCCGACGATCGTGCGCAGACCGCGACGGAGACCGCGCAGGATGCCCGCGCCACGGCGGATGCACAGGAGCAGCGCGCCCAGGAGCTGGAGACCGAGGCGCGGCACGAGCAGGAGGCCGCGGCGGCCATCCACCGCGAGCACGATGAGACGCTGCGCAGGGCTGACAAGGTCGACCCCGACGTGCAGACCGACCGCGCCGGCAACCGGGTGGGCGATGACAAGCGCAACGACGAGGACACCACACGCAACACCGCGGGCGCCGCGGCCGTAGCGGGACAGACCTCCTCTTCCGACGAGCCCACCCGACAGGCCGCAGAGGACGACCGTGGTGCGAGCGCGGCAGCGCCCCTTCACGAGGATGGTTCGGATGCGGACGCCAGGCCGGTTCCCACCGGCGGGACCCACTACGAGGACGAGGCGACCGGCGCGCCTTCTCAGGTCGGTCACGAGGGCACCGGTGAGCGCACCGCGTTCGGTGAGCAGGGCACCGGCCAGCAGGACCCGTATCGGGATGAGGCCGCTGGTCAGCCGTCGCACCTGGAGGGTCAGGGCGCCGGTGAGCGGGGCGTAGGCCAGCAGGACCCGTATCGGGATGAGGCGTCGGGTCAGCCGTCGCACCTGGAGGGTCAGGGCACTGGTGAGCGGACCGCGTTCGGTGAGCAGGGCACCGGCCAGCAGGACCCGTATCGGGATGAGGCCGCTGGTCAGCCGTCGCACCTGGAGGGTCAGGGCGCCGGTGAGCGGGGCGTAGGCCAGCAGGACCCCTACAGGGATGAGGCGTCGGGTCAGCCGTCGCACCTGGAGGGTCAGGGCACTGGTGAGCGGACCGCGTTCGGTGAGCAGGGCACCGGCCAGCAGGACCCCTACAGGGATGAGGCGTCGGGTCAGCCGTCGCACCTGGAGGGTCAGGGCACTGGTGAGCGGACCGCGTTCGGTGAGCAGGGCACCGGCCAGCAGGACCCGTATGGGGATGAGGCCGCTGGTCAGCCGTCGCACCTGGAGGGTCAGGGCACCGAGTTCCAGCAGGAGGATGCCGGTGAGCGTCCCGTCTGGGACGAGGAGACCGGCGAACGCACACATCTGCGGGACGGCGAGACCGGCGAGCCGCCCGCACACCGGTAGCGCGTGGGTGCACCGCGTGCACCACACGTGAATTGATCACGACGCCCCAGGGACACCCTGGGGCGTCGTGTTGTGCCAGGACGGATCCGCGGCCTTGCCGGTGCGCGACCACTGACGCCGCCCTGCGCAAGTCCCTACGCTGGCGGAATGTTCTCCTTGTCGACCTCGCGCCCGGCCACGACCTCGCAGACGGTGACCAGGAGGGTCCTGGGCGGTGTGATGACGCTGGCAGGCACCTCCCATCTGACCTTCGCCCGCCGCGAGTTCAAGGCGCAGGTGCCCGACTGGTTCCCGATGGATCAGGACCTGGTCGTGCTCGGATCCGGCGTGGTCGAGATCAGTCTGGGTCTGGCCATGCTCCTGCTGCCGGAGCAGCGACGTCAGACCGGGCTCGCGCTCGCGGCGTTCTATGTCGTGATCTTCCCCGGCAACATCGCGCAGTACGTCGAACGCACCGACGCGTTCGGACTCGACACCGACACCAAGCGACTTCTTCGTCTCTTCGGCCAGCCGGCCCTCGTCGCCGCGGCCCTGTGGGCAGCAGGTCTGCCCGAGCGCAACCGCTGACCCCTTCTTTTTGGACATGCGCGACGGGGCACGGCTGCCTCGCCGTGCATGGCGAAATCGTAGACCCTTGACGTATCTATTCACTGTGTGAATAGATACGTCCATGTCGACCGGTCATGTACTTCTGGGGCTGCTCAGCAGGGGGAAGCAGCACGGCTATGACCTGAAGCGTGGGTACGACGACCGTTTCCCGACAGCGAAACCGCTCGCGTTCGGGCAGGTCTACGCCACGTTGGAGCGCTTGCACCGCCAGGGGTTCATCGAGCCCGTGGCGGTGCAGCGCGTCGACGGACCGGACCGCACGGTCTACGCCGTCACGGCGGCCGGTGCCGCCGAGCTGCAGAGCTGGCTGGATCAGGTCGAAGAGCCGTTCGCGTTCGTGAGCAACCCGCTCGCGACGAAGGTCACCATCGCCATCCTCGCGACGAGCGAGCAGCAGGCGACGGCGTACCTGCTCCGGCAGCGCCAGGCGCACCTGCGACGGATGCGGCACTTCACCAAGGTCAAGGTCGACCCCGCGTCGTCCCTGGACGAGGTGCTCGGCGCCGATTACGCCCTCTCCCATCTGGACGCCGACCTGCGCTGGATGGACACCGCCCTGCAGCGGGTCACCGCCCTCACCAAGGAGATGCACGCATGAGGTCCGAACCCAGCTCGCAGGCGCCGGTATTGAGCGCCCGCTCGCTCGTCGCGTCGTACGGCCGAAACCCCGCGCTGAAGGGGGTGAGCCTGCAGCTCGGGCGTGGCGAGATCCTCGCGGTCACGGGGCCGTCCGGCTCAGGCAAGTCCACGTTGCTCATGTGCCTCGCCAGTGTCGTGCGACCGGATGCCGGTGAGGTGTTCTACGAGGAGCGCCGGATCAGCATGGAGAGCGAGGCCGAGAGGTCTCGCCTGCGGCGGCGTGACTTCGGGGTGCTCTTCCAGTTCGGCCAGTTGGTGCCCGAGCTCACGGCCATCGAGAACGTGGCGCTACCGCTTCTGCTAGACGGAGCGCGTCGCGGGGCGGCGATGGCTGCGGCGACGACGTGGCTGGAGCGGTTCGAGGTCGTCGGGCTGGCCCGCACGCGACCGACGGAGATGTCCGGCGGGCAGGCCCAACGTGTCGCGGTGGCGCGAGCCATGGTCACCGAGCCGCAGGTGCTCTTCGCCGATGAGCCGACCGGCTCGCTGGACAGCCTGAACGGCGAGCAGGTGATGACCCAGATGAGCCGTGTCGTGCGGGAGGCGGGCACCAGCGTCGTCCTGGTCACCCACGACGCCCGGGTCGCGGCGTACGGCGATCGCGAGATCCAACTGCGCGACGGACAGATCGACGGCTACGACGACGCCGTCGACGCGGCGCACCTGGTGATCGGTGGGGAGGCGTCGTGACCTCCGCGCGCGGGCCACGGTTCGCCAGCCTTCTGCGGCTCGCTCTGCGCGGCGGCCGGGCAGACGCGCTGCGCATCGTGCTCACCGCGGTCGGCTCGGCCTTCGCGTCATTCGTGCTGATGCTCGCGGCGGCAGTAATCAGGATCGGACCGCACGACGGGCCCTACACCACCAAACTGCTGTCCGAGCCCGGTCTGCACCCGGGAGTGGTGGTGGCGATGATCGCGATCAGCGCTCTGAGTCTGTCCTTCGTGGGGCAGTGCAGCCGCGTCGGTGCGCCGGCCCGCGACCGGCGGCTGGCCGCGATGCGGATGGCCGGTGGCACGCCCCGGGACGTTCGCACCGTCCTCGCGCTCGAGGTCTGCTGCGCTGCCGCCTTGGGCTCGGTGGTGGCCGCGTCGGCGTATCTCGTGATCCATCGATGGTTCTCGACCGGCGGATCCGGCAGGGGGTTTCAGATGGGTGAGCAGACGGCCGACCATGCACACCTGCTCCCCACGGACGTCCTGCCACACCCCGTCTTGCTCGTCATGGTGCTTCTGACGGTGCCGGCCGGTGCGTCCCTGCTCGGGCTCCTCGCGCTGCGGCGTACGGCGCTCACGCCGTTCGGAGTGATACGCCGGGTGATCCACCGACCGCCCGCCATCGCTCCCGTCATCGTCTTCCTGATCGGCGCGATCGGTCTGATCGGTTGGTCGGCGATTCCAGCGCGTCTTTACGGAAGCCAGGGTGCTTTCCTGCTTCTGATCACGGCGTTCTTCCTCTGCACCGGAATCGGCCTGGTGCTCGGGTCGGCAGCGTGCGCGTTCCACCTCGGAAGGCTGGGAGCTGCACATGCGCGTCGGCCCGCGGCACTCATCGCCTGTCGCCGAATGGTGGCCGCGCCCTTCACCGCCAGCCGGGCCTGCGCCGCCGTCGTCATCTCGGTGCTGATTGGAGCGGCAGCGCAGGGTGTGCGCGCCGACTTCCTGCTCCGCACCGCCGGCAACGACGACCCCTTCTACGCCAACGCGTTCGACCTGGTGGACGTCGTCCTGGCTGTCGCGATCGCCATCGCGGTGGCGGGCCTCCTGGTGGTCGCCGCGGAGGGAGTGGTCGCCCGACGGCGCACTCTGGCGGCCCTGGTCGCCTCGGGCGTACCGCGTCGAACGCTCGCCGCCGCGTCGCTGCTGGAGATGGTCGCCCCGCTGGTCCCGACCGTCCTAATCGCCACAACGACGGGAGTGCTCGCCGCGCGCGGTGTCTTCGGCACCACCGCGAGCATGAGCGTCCCGTCCGGCACCACGACGGAGGCCGACGGAACGATCGTCACAGGGTCCCGAAACATCGTCGTAGGGGTGCCCGTGCCGTGGGCTGCTCTGGCCGCGGTCGCTGGCGGCACGCTGCTGGTCGCGGTGGCCCTGACCGCGGTGTCGTTGCTCCTCCTGAGACGCAGCACCAATCTGGCGGAGCTGCGCGCGGCCTGAGCCACGCGGTTGTCCGCACCCGTTGAATTTCGCCATGCGCCACGGGGCAGATGTGCCCCGTCGCGCATGGCGAAATCGACGACGGTCAGCCGACGGTGCTGACCTCCAGGTCGCCGTCGGCGTACCGCTGACGCAGCACCTTCTTGTCGAACTTGCCGACGCTGGTCTTGGGCACCTCGTCGATGAAGGTCCAGTGCTCGGGCAGCTGCCACTTGGCGACCTTGTCGGAGAGGAACTCGCGCAGCTCGTCCGCCGAGGGGGAAGCGCCGGAGCGGAGTACGACGGCCGCGAGCGGCCGCTCGTCCCACTTGTCGTCGGGCACGCCGACCACGGAGGCCTCGACCACGTCCGGGTGACCCATGAGGTGGTTCTCCAGGTCGACCGAGCTGATCCATTCGCCACCGGACTTGATGACGTCCTTGGATCGGTCGGTCAGCACCAGGAACCCGTCGTGGGTGAGCAGACCGACGTCGCCGGTGCGCAGCCACCCGTCGTCGAACTTGGCGGCCGCGTCGTCCAACTGCTGGTCGGACTCGGTGCCGTTGGAGTAGTAGGCGCCGGTGACCCAGGGCCCGCGCACCTCGACCTCGCCGACGCTCTCGCCGTCCCACGGCTTCTCGTCGCCGTCGGGTCCGATGATGCGCGCCTCGACGCCGCACAGCAGTCGACCGGCCGCGGCCCGGTAGCGCCAGTACTCGTCCGAGCCCTCCTCGGCGTGCCCCGGCGGGACCGCCAGGCTTCCGACGGGCGAGGTCTCGGTCATGCCCCAGCCCTGGATGATCTCGATGCCGTGGCGTTCCTGGAAAGCCCTCATCAGCGACAGCGGCACGGCGGATCCGCCGACCATCAGCATCCGGCAGCTGGAGACGTCGGCGTCGTCGTGCTCGTCGAGGTACTGCAGCAGGGCGTTCCACACGGTCGGGACGCCGGCGCCGGTGGTGACCTTCAACTGCTCCATCATCTGCGCGAGCGGCTCGGGCTGCAGGTACTTGTCGGGCATCACCAGCGACGCGCCGGACACCATCGCGCAGTACGGGTAACCCCACGCGTTCGCGTGGAAGAGGGGCACGACGACCAGGAAGTTCTCCGCCTGGCGCATCGCGAGACCGGACACCACGCCGGTCGCGTGAAGGTAGTTGCTGCGGTGGGAGTAGACGACTCCCTTGGGGTTGCCGGTGGTGCCGGAGGTGTAACACATCGACGACGCGCAGTTCTCGTCCAGATCCTCCGGCCAGTCGAAGGTGTCCTGCTGCTCGTCGAGCAGCTCGCGCCAGCCGCGCACGCTCTCGACGTGCTCGGTCTGCGCGATGGCGGTGCGCACCTCGTCGCTGACCGCGTCGCCGTTGATGATCACGTGTCGGATCGCTGGCAGCTTCGGCAGCACCTTGCTGAACGGCTCGGCCAGGCTGTCGTCGACGATGACGACCTCGCTGCCGCCGTGCACAGCCGTGTAGATCAGCTGCTCGGGGAAGAGGCGGATGTTGATCGCGTGCAGCACCGCGCCCATCGACGGCACCGCGAGGTAGGCGACGAGGTGCTCGGTGTTGTTCCACATGAACGTGCCGACCCGCTGGTCGTCGGTGATTCCCATGCCGCGCAACGCATTCGCGAGGCGCGCGGCATCCTGGCCGACCTCGGCGTACGTCGAGGTGCGCGCGCCGTCGGCGGTCCAGGTGTAGACGGTGCTGTCCCGGTGGACCGTGGTGCCGTAGCGCAGGAGTTGGGAGATGAGCAGAGGCGTGGTCTGCATGGTGCTCTTCATGTGATCAGCGTCTCACCCCGAAGTGACTCCCGCGTAGGGCTCGCCAAGGATCAGCGGAGATGGGCGAGGAACGGCCGCGAAGGGCCCCCACATCGTCTCAGCCATACCCCCTAGGGGTATTGTGGATGGTGATCCAGGAGGTTCCATGCCCACGACCACCACGCCGGTGACTCTGACGACCCGCCAGGCTGCGACCGCGCTCGCCGAGACCGAGCTCGTCATCACCGGGATGACCTGCGCCTCGTGCGCCATGCACATCGAGAAGAGCCTCAACTCGCTCGACGGCGTGGACGCCCAGGTCAACTACGCCACCGAGAAGGCACGGGTGCAGCACGACCCGGCCGTCACGGGTGCTGAGCTGGTGCGCGCGGTCCAGGACGCCGGGTACGAGGCGCAGCTGCCGGTGGCCACGGACGCGCCGGACGCACCGACCACGCCCGATGTGCCGGACCACGTGGCATCTCTGCGCCAACGGCTGCTCGTCAGCTGGGTCCTCACGGTGCCGGTCATCGTGCTCGCGATGATCCCGGCCGCGCAGTTCCGCAACTGGCAGTGGCTCTCCCTGGTCCTGGCCGCGCCCGTCGTGGTCTGGGGTGGGCGACCCTTCCACGTCGCGGCCTGGGCCAACGCCCGCCACCGCGTGGCCACGATGGACACGCTCGTCTCGCTCGGCACTCTCGCGGCGTTCGGGTGGTCGCTCTACGCGCTCTTCGTCGGCGACGCCGGGATGCCCGGCATGCGCCACGGCTTCGAGCTCACCGTCTCCGCCTCGAGCGGGGCGGACTCGATCTATCTAGAGGCCGCTGCAGGGGTCACTGCGTTCCTGCTCACCGGTCGCTACATCGAGGCCCGGTCCAAGCGTGCCGCCGGTGCCGCCCTGCGCGCTCTGCTCGACCTCGGCGCGCGCGACGTGGCGGTGCTGCGGTCGGGTGGCGAGCGTCGTGTCCCGATCGGGGAGCTCGCTGTCGGCGACGCGTTCGTCGTGCGCCCTGGCGACAAGATCGCCACGGACGGCGTTGTCACCGAGGGTCGTTCGGCGGTCGACACCTCGGCGATGACGGGGGAGTCACTGCCGGTGGAGGTCGGCGAGGGCGATCACGTCGCCGGTGGGACGCTCGCCGTCGAAGGTCGGCTGGTGGTCCGCGCCACCCGCGTCGGTAGCGACACAGCCTTGGCACAGATGGCGCAGCTCGTCGAGGACGCCCAATCAGGCAAGGCCGCTGTGCAGCGGCTCGCCGACCGCGTCGCGGGCGTCTTCGTCCCCGTCGTCCTGCTCATCGCGCTCGCCACCCTGGTCGGCTGGCTGGCGTTCGGCGGCTCCGTCACCGCGGCCTTCACGGCGGCCGTCTCGGTGCTGGTGGTGGCATGCCCGTGCGCGCTCGGACTCGCGACCCCGATGGCGCTGCTCGTGGGCACCGGCCGGGGCGCCCGCGCCGGGCTGCTGATCAAGGGCCCCGAGGTGCTCGAGACCTCCCGCACCCTGGACACGGTGCTCCTGGACAAGACCGGCACCCTCACCACGGGTGTCATGACGGTGCGCGACGTGGTCGCGGCCGACGGCGTGGACCGCGATGAGCTGCTGAGCCGCGCGGGGTCGGTCGAGCACTCCTTCACCCATCCCGTCGCCCGCGCGATCAGCGCGGCGGCGTCCGGGCGCGTCGACGCCCACTGCATCAAGGACGTCAGCGGGCTCGGAGTGACCGGAATGGTCGACGACACGACCGTCCTCGTCGGCCGCCCCGCCCTGCTGGAGCAGCAGTCGGTCGCCGTCCCGGACCAGCTGATGGACGAGCTGCGTCGCCTCGAGAGCGACGGTGCCACAGCGGTGCTGGTGGCCTGGGAAGGGTCTGCGCGCGGCGTCATCGCGGTCGCCGACACGGTGCGCCCGACGTCCGCGGACGCCGTACGTCGGCTGCGCTCGCTCGGTCTGCACCCGGTGCTGCTGACCGGCGACAACGCCTGGGCGGCCGCCCGGGTCGCGGCGGAGGTGGGGATCGAGCAGGTCATCGCCGGCGTCCTGCCGCAGGACAAGGTGACGGCCGTGCGCGAGCTGCGGGAGCAGGGGCACGCGGTCGCGATGGTGGGCGACGGGGTCAACGATGCACCGGCGCTCGCGCAGGCCGACCTGGGCATCGCGATGGGCGGTGGCACAGACGCGGCGATCGAGGCCGGCGACATCACTGTGGCATCCAGCGACCCTCTCGCGGTCGCCGACGCGATCCGGTTGTCCCGCAGCACCCTTCGGGTGATCAAGCAGAACCTGGTGTGGGCGTTCGCCTACAACGTCGCGGCGATCCCACTGGCCGTGAGCGGCCGGCTCGGGCCGATGGTGGCCGGGCTCGCGATGGCCCTCTCCTCGATCTTCGTGGTGCTGAACTCGTTGCGGTTGCGGCGTTTCCGCACCCTGCGCTGACGCGTCGCTCCTTCCGTCGAGGGGTGGAGGAAACGAGCGAGGGGTGGGGCAACGGCCCCACCCCTCGTCGTTTCCCCACCCCCGATGAGGAGGAACGGTGTCAGCCGGTGACGCCGACGCGGGTATTGACCGGGGACGGCGTGGGCGGCTGCGCGGAGGGCGGGCTGCTCTCGCCCACGCCCACCGAACGAGTGGCGACCGCCGTGTGGAAGGTGCTGTCCCCACCGCAGAAGGTCTCGCTCACCGTGACGACGTGCGTGCCCCGGCTGACCGCTACTGAGATGGGGTTCGTCGTGAAGGACACGGGCACCAGCGGATCCGAGCCGTGGCATTGCAGGTCGCCGGGGTCGGCGCCGCCCACGGACCTCCCGTCGATCACGACGTTGTAGCCGCCGACGCGAGGCTCGGCGTGGCCGCCACACCACGCTCGAGCGGTTGGGGGTGCCGCGCGTCAGAAGAGGTTGACCGCGCGGGCTGCGACCAGGGTGACGGACAGCACCGACACCGTCCCGCCCAGCATGAAGAGCATCTTGCTGCGCGGGCTGACGGGCATCGTGTCGGTCGGGCTGAACGCCGTGGCGAGCGTGAACGCAGTGAAGAGGTAGTCGGTGAAGCAGGTGAGGAACGACGTGTCGTTCACATCGGACATCTGGGGGAAGAGCAGGTCCGGGTGCTCGGGCGGGTGCGGGTGCTCGGGGTTGCGGGCGAACGGCCCGCCGCGGTCGATCTCCCAGAAGATCGCTGTGTTCGCAACGATGTTCGTGACCTCGATGACGACCGCAGCGACGATCATCTCGCGGGCGGACACCTTGCCGCCCGTCGCGATCGCGATGATCAGATGCGCGAGGTCGAGCGCGTTGACGACCAGGACGCCGAGCGCGGAACACAACGAGGCCCGCCGCCACGTGGTGTCCTCCCGCCGCAGCCGCACCGGATCGGACAGCACGAGCGGCAGGAGCAGCAGCGCCTGTGCCACCGGCATCAGCCAGGCCGGACCGATCGACGCCTGCCGGGGCAGGAAGAGCTGCAGTGCGAGCGCCAGGGCCACGGCGACCGAGATCGGCCATCGGCGCATCGAGCGCTCGGGCGTACGACGGGGATCGATCACGAGAGGTCAATCTAGGCCCACCGTGGACACGATGAGCCCTCGACGGACCGGCCACATAGATTGGCTATGGCAGAACAGAGACGAGGAGGGTCCGTGGCGAACATGCGCGCTCTGATGGCCGACACGAGGCCACTGCGCACACCGGAGTTCCGTCGGCTCTGGACCGCGGGCATCGTCACGCTGATCGGCGCCCAGCTCACGGTCGTCGCGGTCCCCGCGCAGATCTACGAGCTGACCCGCAGCTCGGCGTATGTCGGTCTGACCGGGGTCTTCGGGCTCGTCCCGCTGGTGGTGTTCGGACTGTACGGCGGCTCGCTCGCCGACGTGATGGACCGGCGGACCTTGCTGCGCGTCACCACGGTCGGCCTGATCCTGAGCAGCGGCCTCTTCTGGGTGCAGGCGCTGATGGGTCTGCACAACGTGTGGGTGCTGCTCGTGCTCTTCTCGGTGCAGCAGTCGTTCTTCGCGGTGAACCAGCCGACGCGATCGGCCGTGCTCCCGCGCATCCTGCCCGAGGTGGAGCTCCCGGCGGCCAACTCGCTGAACATGACGGTGATGCAGTTCGGCGCGATCGCCGGTCCCCTCGTCGGTGGTGCGCTGCTGCCGGTCTTCGGCTTCTCCTGGCTCTACCTGCTCGACACCCTGTCCCTGGTCGCCACCCTGTGGGCCGTCATCGCGCTGCCCCCGCTCCCGCCGGACGGCAACGCGCCCAAGGCCGGACTGCGTTCGGTCCTCGACGGATTCGCCTACCTGCGCAACCACAAGGTGCTGCTCATGTCCTTCCTCGTGGACATCATCGCGATGCTCTTCGGTATGCCGCGCGCGCTCTTCCCGCAGATCGCCCACGAGTCGTTCGGCGGTCCGGCCGAGGGTGGGCTGGTCTTCGCGCTGCTGTTCGCGGCCATCCCCGCGGGCGCCGTCCTCGGCGGTGTCTTCTCCGGGTGGGTCTCGCGCACCGAGCGCCAGGGCTACGCCGTCATCGTCGCGATCGTGGTCTGGGGCCTCGGGATCGTCGTCTTCGGGGTGGCCGTCGGCTTCGCGCACGGCAGCCACGCCGGGGTGCTGTTGATCGTCGCGCTCGTGGCGCTCGCCGTGTCCGGCGCCGCCGACATGGCGTCCGCGGCGTTCCGCTCGACGATGCTGCAGAGCGCAGCCAGCGACGACGTGCGCGGTCGGCTGCAGGGAGTCTTCACCGTCGTCGTCGCGGGTGGACCGCGGTTGGCCGACGTCGCGCACGGCGGGGCCGCGGCCCTCGTCGGCACGTCGGCTGCCGCCGCGGGAGGTGGGGTGCTGGTGGTGATCCTCGTGATCGCCGCGGCACTGCTGGTGCCGGCGTTCGTGCGCTACCGGGTCGTGCGGGAAGCGGCCGCGCCGATGCCGGTGGGCGGCTGACCGGTCGCGGAGTCCCTTACAAAGCCCGACGCCGGGCCAGGAACGACTGCAGCACCACGACCACGGCCAGGAACGCGCCGTTGACCAGGTCCGAGGCCGACGAACCGTACTGGGACAGGTGCACGCCGATGAGGTTCTGGATGACCGCGAGCAGCAGGACACCGGCCGCGGTGCCGTACATGGATCCCGAACCGCCGGTCAGGATCGTGCCGCCGATCACCACCGCGGCGATGGCGGTGAGCTCGTAACCGACCCCGATGTTCGTCACCCCGGACTGCAGCCGCGAGGCGTTGAGCATCCCGGCGACCGCGGCGAGCGTCCCGGACAGCATGTAGACGAGCACCTTCGTGCGGCGCACCCGCACGCCCATCAGCAGCGCCGCGTTCTCGCTGCCGCCGATGGCGAAGAGCGCCTGCCCGAAACGGGTGCGCACCAGCACCACCGCGGCGATCGCGAAGAAGGCGACAGCGGTCAGGATCGGCCGCCACGTGCCGTCGCCCAGGAAGGCGAAGACGGAGTGACCGGGCACCAGGTAGGTCGTCGACCCCTCGTTGCTGATGGCCTGCAGCAGGCCGCGGGCGAAGAGCAGTCCGGCCAGGGTGACGATGAAAGGCGCGAGCCGCGCGTACGCGATGAGCGACCCCTGGATGACGCCGATGACCAGGCCGACCACGATCGGCAGGAGCACCGCCACGCCGCTGCCGCCGTGGTTCATCCCCCAGGCTGCGAGCACCCCGCCGAGCGCGAACATCGATCCGACGGACAGGTCGATGCCGCCGGAGATGATGACGAAGGTCTCGGCGAGCGCCAGCAGGGAGACGTACGCGTTGCCGACCAGGATGGTCGAGAAGTTGCCGCTCGAGGCGAAGCCCGAGGAGAAGATGCAGGCCAGCAGCACCACGAGCACCAGGACGACCGGGCCGCCCTGGCGTTGCAGCAGCGCGAACACCCGCTCGCGCGGGGTCTCCGTCACCCCGCCACCGGCCATATCCTCGGCGGGCGCGGTCATCTGGCTGCTCATCGGTTCGCACTCTCCCGGGCGATGAAGACGGCGATGCAGATGATGACGGCCTCGATCATCTGCTCGTAGGAGTTCTTGACGTTGTTCTGGATCAGCGTCGCGGAGACGAGCTGCATGAAGATCGTGCCGGCGACCGTGCCGATCACCCTGATCTGACCGCCGCTCAACGGAGTTCCGCCGACGACGACCGCGGTGATCGCGAGCAGCTCGTAGTTGAGCCCGTAGTTGGCCGGGTCGGCGTAGGCCCCATGCCCCGCGATCAGGACACCGGCGACGGCGGCGAGCATGCCCGACATCACGTAGACCGACAGCAGGATGCGACGCACGGGCAGCCCGGCGAGGAAGCTTGCCGACGCGTTGTCGCCGACGGCCACCAGGTTGCGGCCCAGCGTCGTGCGTCGGACCACGAAGGCGATGATCGCCACGAGCCCGGCGCCGATGTACGCCATCTGCGGCAGTCCCAGCCATCCGGTGAGGCCGAGGTTGAGCAGGGTGGGGTCGTTGAGCGGTTTGGCCGTGGCGCCGTTCATGATCACTGCGAGCCCGCGTAGCCCGATCATCAACGACAGCGTGGCGACGATCGGTTGCACGCGGGCGAAGGCGACCAGACTCCCCGAGATCGCGCCGCAGACGCCGCCGGCCAGGATCGCCAGGGCGATCGAGACCCAGACGCCGTACCCGAGGTAGAGCGGCAGCACCGCGGAGGTGAGGGCGATGACGCCTCCCACCGACAGGTCGATGCCCTCGGTGCCGATCACCAGCGCCATGCCGAGCGCGACGATCAGCACCGGGACGGCCTGGTAGAGCTGCACGCGCAGGTTGTCCAGGCTGAGGAAGGAGGAGCTCATCACGGCGTTGACGGCGATGAGGACGACGATGCCGGCGTAGACGGCGTACTTGGCGACCGGCGCCGCCCAGCGCCGGCGCCCCACGGGCTGCTCGGCCTTCGTCGAGGTCAGGGTGGCGGTCATGAGGAGTCCTTCGCCGGTTGCACGTCGTCGGAGATGGAGGGGTCGGCGGCCAGCGCCTGCATGAGGTTGTCGTCGGTGACGGCGTCACCGCTCAGGTTGTCCACGACCTTGCCCTCGCGCAGCACCACGATGCGGTCCGAGCCTTCGATCAGCTCCTCCAGGTCGGAGGAGATGAGCAGCACCGCGAGGCCGTCCTGGGCGAGCTCCTCGATGAGACCCTGCACCTCGGCCTTGGCACCGACGTCGATCCCGCGGGTCGGCTCGTCGAGGAGCAGGGCCTTGGGGTGCAGGCACAGCCAGCGGGCGAGCAGCACCTTCTGCTGGTTGCCGCCGGACAGGTCAGAGACCCGTTGGGAGGGACTGGAGACCTTGATCTGCAGCCGGTCGATGAAGAACGAGACGATCTCATCCTGTTTGGAGCGCTGCACCAGTCCCAACCGGGACAGCCGCGGCAGGGCTGCGAGCACGATGTTCTCCCGCACCGACAGGCCGGGCACGATGCCGTCGAGTTTGCGGTCCTCGGGCAGCAGCGCGATACCCGCGCGGATCGCGGCGGCGGGCGAACGACGCCGGAGGCGCTTGCCGTTGACGGCGACCTCTCCGGACTCGGCGTGCAGGGCGCCGACGATCGCCCGGGCGGTCTCGCTGCGGCCGGCGCCGAGCAGCCCGCCCAGCCCGACCACCTCGCCGCGGCGTATGTCGAGCGACACGTCCTCCAGCGTGTGGCGCACGTTCAGCCCCTGTGTGTGCAGGACGACGTCGTCCTCGACGTCGCGGTCCTCGGCGAACGCGGTGCTGCCGTGTTGGCGCAGATCGCTCGCGTCGCGTCCCAGCATCATCGAGACCAGCTGCAGCCGGTCGATGTCCTCCATCGCGCTGGAACCGACGACCTGCCCGTCGCGCATGACGGTCACCCGGTCGCAGACCCGGTAGAGCTCCTCCATCCGGTGGCTCACGTAGAGGATCGCGATCCCGGATGCAGCGAGGCGCTGGATGACGGTGAAGAGCGTCTCGACCTCGCGCTTCTCCAGCGACGACGTGGGCTCGTCCATGATGACGACCCGGGCGTCGATCTCCACGGCTCGGGCGATCGCGACCATCTGCTGGGCGCCGAGCGCCAGTGAACGCAGCGGTCGGGCGGGATTGACGTCGATGCCGAACTCCCGCAACCGGGCTCGGGCGTCGCGGTTCATCCGGGCCGTGTCGACCAGGCCGAAGCGGCGTGGTTCGCGGCCGAGGTAGAGGTTGCGGGCCACGCTCATCAGCGGGATGAGATTGACCTCTTGGTAGATGGTCGAGATGCCGGCTGCCTGGGCCTGCAACGGGTCGGTGAAGCTGACGGGCTCGTCGAGCAGCCGCACCTCGCCCTCGTCAGCGGTGTAGACCCCGGTCGAGATCTTGATGAGCGTGGACTTGCCCGCGCCGTTCTCACCGACGAGCGCGTGCACCTCGCCCGCCCGCAGTTCGAGGGAGACGTCACGCAACGCGCGTACGCCGGGGAAGGACTTGCTGACGCCGTCCAGGCGGAGCACGACACCGGAAGAGTCGGACATCAGGGCCTTTCGAGCAGCGATGGGGCGGGGCACCTCAGGGTCCTCGCCCCATCGCCTCCGTGGTCGAGGATCAGTACACGTCGCCGTTGGAGAGCGCGGCCTTCGCGTTGTCCTTGGTGAAGTGGTGGTCGGCGATGATGACCTTCGTCGCGACGCCGGCCGAGGTGTAGAACTTCTGCAGCGCGTCGAACGCCAGCGGCCCGAAGCGCGGGTTGGTCTCGACGTCGGCGACCATCACGCCGTTCGCGACGTCCTGCACGCACTGCTGCGTGCCGTCGATCGCGACGACCTTGATGTCCTTACCGGGCGTCTTGCCCGCGGCACGGATGGCCTGGATCGCTCCGAGGGCCATCGTGTCGTTCTCGGCGTAGACCCCGGTCAGCTTCGGGTGACTCTGCAGGATCTGCTCCATCACCTTCTGCCCGGTGGCCTGGTCGAAGTTGGCGGTCTGGGACGCGACGATCGAGATGTTCGGGTACTTGGCCTTGATCTGGCTGGTGAAGCCGTTGGTGCGGTCGGTCGCGACGTTGTTGCCCGAGGTGCCCTGCAATACGGCGACCTGCCCCTTGCCGCCCATCCCGCCGGCGAGGTCGTCGGCCGCGATCTGGGCCTGCTTGTAGAAGTTGGACCCGATGAAGCCGATGAAGTCGCTGCAGGCGGTGCCCTTGACCGTGCGGTCGATGGTGAGGACCGGGATGTGCTTGGCCTTGGCCGCCGAGAGGGCCGGGGTGAGCCCGTCGGAGTTCTCCGGCGCCACGATCAGCACCTTGGCGCCCTGGGAGATCATGTCCTGGATGTCGGTGTTCTGTTGCGACACGTTGGCGTTGGCGTTGCGCTGGATCAGCTTGATGCCGAGGGTCTTGGCCTCGTCGGTGATCGACTTGGTCTCCGTCGCCCGGAAGGGGTTGCTGGTCGACTCCGACTGCGAGAAGCCCACCGTCACGCCCTTCAGGTCGAGCTTGGGGGCGCCGTACTTGGTGTAGGTGCAGGTGGGGCCGGATCCGCCGGCCTGTGTCTGGACCTGCTGCTGACCTCCGTTGCTGCTCGAGGACGACGATCCGCTGCTACTGCTCCCGCCACTCGCCGAGGAGGAGTTCCCCGAGCTGCTGCTCTTCGTGCAGCCGGCGGTGCCGAGGACCAACGCCGCTGCCACCGCCGCCACCCCTGCCGACCTCAGATTCCGTGGGCCGCGTCCATCCACTCGAACCATCGTGCACACCTCTTCCACTGTGATCGCCGTCACGTCGCGGCGTGAGCCTCATCTAACTCGCCCGAACGAGAGCGGTCAATAACGATCACCTAACGATGCGAATCAATGCCACAATGTCGCCTCAGCTCGCTAGACAGGCGTCGCTCGGCGGCAGAAGCGGTGTTTTCATCGCGATCGAATACGATCAAGAACCATCTTTCGCCCGAATTCCGGTAGCGTTCGGCTCATCCGGCGTCCGAGAGGTGGTGAAGGGCAGTGATCGCAGCCGAACGGCGCGCAGCCATCCTGGAGATCGTGCGGTCCCGGGGGTGGTCTCCCTACGGGCGCTGGTCGAGACGACGGGCTCCTCGGAGGTCACCATCCGGCGCGACCTGCGGTCCCTGGAGCAGGAGAACCTGCTCAACCGCAGCCACGGCGGCGCCGTCCTCCCCGGGGGTCTGACCCACGAGCTGTCCTATCTGCAGAAGTCGTCGGTCGCCGCCGACGAGAAGGTCGCCATCGCCGTCGCGGCGGCGGGTCTGGTGCAGGAGGGCGACGCGATCCTGCTCGGTGCGGGGAGCACGACGCAGGCGTTCGCGCAGCAGCTCACCGGCTTCCGCGACCTGACGGTGGTGACCAATTCCCTTCTGGTTGCAGAGAAGCTGGCCGGAAGTTCGGTCGAAGTCATCGTCACCGGCGGGACGTTGCGCGGCTCGACGTTCGCCCTGGTGGGCGCCGAGACGGAGCGCAGTCTGGCCGACCTGCGTCTGCACCGGGCCTTCCTCTCGGGCAACGGTCTGAGCGTCGACCACGGCCTGTCGACCCCGAACGTGCAGGTGGCGAGCTCGGACCGGGCGATCGTGAGCGCCGCCTCCGAGGCCGTCGTACTCGCCGACCACACGAAGCTGGGCGTCGACACGATGTGCCGCACGCTGGACACCGACCGGATCACCCACCTCGTGACGGACTGGCGAGCGGATCGCGCCGTCGTCGCCGCCTTCCGCGAGCGCGGGGTGGTGGTGCACGTCGCGACCAAGGTGACCGCTGACGCCGACACCGGCGCCGGCAGCACCGGTTGAGCGGAACTGACCGGTCGTGAACACCGGTAGAAGCTGACGAAACGTCCACCCGTTGTCGGTGCTCGGGGGCACTATGAGTAGCTCGATCTCATGACTGTGGAGGGCGCTATGGCGAACCAATCCGGTGACCGGTCGACGGTGCAGGGCAGCGGACGAGATGCCGTCGAAGGGGTGACGACGTCCGGTCCGGTCCCGGACGACCAGCAGATCGACGTGACGTTGGTGCTGCGTCGACGCGCTGAACTACCGGCCGCGGGCCATGCCTCCGATCCGATCGACGCGGCCGAGCTCGGCGAGCGGTACGGCGCCGACCCGGCCGATCTGCAGGCCGTCCGTTCGGTCGTGACCGACGCCGGTGCGCAGGTGCTCTCGGAGGATCCCGCCGGTCGCCGTGTGATGGTGCGGGGCACGTACGCGGTGCTGAAGAAGCTGTTCGGCGTCGAACTGACCCAGGCGCGCGGCGACAGTGGGTCGTTCCGGATGCGCACCGGTGAGCTGTCCGTGCCGACGGGCTTCGGCGGAGCGGTCATCGCGGTGCTGGGTCTGGACGATCGTGACCAGGCGCGCGAGCGGTTCGTGCACGCCAGCGCGGCAGCGACGTCGTACACACCGATCCAGCTCGGGGAGATCTACCACTTCCCGGCGAGCACCGACGGCACCGATCAGGTGGTCGCGATCATCGAGTTGGGCGGCGGCTACCAGCAGGACGACCTCGACGCCTACTTCACCAAGCTCGGGGTCGGCTCACCCGCGGTGACCGCGGTGGGGGTCGACGGGGCCGAGAACGCACCGACCGGTGACGCCAACGGGCCGGACGGAGAGGTGCTGCTCGACATCGAGGTCGTCGGCGCGCTGGCACCGAAGTCCCAGATCAAGGTCTACTTCGCCCCCAACACCGACGCCGGCTTCCTCGACGCCGTCACGGAGGCCGTGCACGCGTCACCCGCGCCCGCGGCGGTCAGCATCAGCTGGGGTCAGAGCGAGGATCAGTGGACCGCGCAGGCGAGGACGGCCATGGACGCCGCCTTCGCCGACGCGGGGGCGCTCGGGGTGGTCGTCACCACGGCCGCGGGTGACAGCGGATCCTCCGACAGCGGAGTGGGGGTGCACTGCGACTTCCCGAGCTCCAGTCCGAACGCCCTGTCCTGCGGGGGCACGTCGCTGCAGGCGACCGACACCACGGTCAGTTCGGAGACGGTGTGGAACAACGGGGCAGGACGTGGCGCCACCGGTGGCGGTGTCTCGGACGCGTTCCCAGTGCCGGCGTACCAGGCGAGCGTGGGCGTTCCGGCTCGCAAGGGCGGGGGTGCCGGACGCGGCGTACCCGACGTCGCCGGCGTCGCCGACCCGGCCACGGGCTACCAGGTGCGGATCGACGGCACCGACACCGTGATCGGTGGCACGAGTGCTGTCGCACCGCTCTGGGCAGCGCTCACGGCACGCCTGGTGCAAGCGACCGGACGCCGCTTCACCGACGTCCACACCACGCTCTACACCGGTGCGGTCGCGGGCGTCGTGCCGGAGGGCTTCCGAGACATCACCAGCGGCAAGAACGGCGCCTACCAGGCCAAGCGCGGCTGGGACGCCTGCACCGGTCTCGGTGTGCCGGTCGGCGACGCGCTGCTCGCCCGGCTCAAGGACGCCTGAGCCGCACGCTTATCGGGCGGGTCAGGCGACCTGGAACGAGCGCTTCGAGAGGCCGAACTCGTAGCCCGCGATCGTGGTCTGCACCGGTGCGTCGGCTGCGGTCGCGGCGCCGAGGGTGACGAAGAGCGGGGTGTAGTGCTCGACCGTGGGGTGGGCGAACCGCAGGCCGGGCGCCCGGTCGCGGTACGCCGAGAGCAGGTCGACGTCGCCGCGTGCCAGCGCGTCGGCGGCCCACTCGTCGAAGTCCCGTGACCAGCTCGGCACCTGGTTGTCGAAGAACGCCTCGCGGGTCAGGTAGGGCAGGCCGTGCGTCATGAACCCGGATCCGATGACGAGCACGCCCTCCTCGCGCAGCGGGCGCAGGCGCGCGCCCAGATCCATCAGCCGCTGCGGGTCGTGCGTCGGCATCGACATCTGCAGGACGGGCACGTCGCCGTCGGGGTACATCACCTTCAACGGCACCCACGCCCCGTGGTCCAGGCCGCGGCGGGTGTCCTGGTGCACCGGCTCGGTGTCGGGCATCAGCGACGCGACCTTCGCGGCCAGTTCGCTCGCGTCCGGGGTCGCGTAGGTCATCTGGAAGAACCGCTGCGCGAAACCGCCGAAGTCGTAGACCAGCGGGGTGTCGGCCGCGCTGGCCGAGATGGTGAGCGGGGCGGACTCCCAGTGCGCGCTCACGATGAGGATCGCGCGCGGGGTCGGCAGCGCCTGCGCCCAGGCGAAGAGCTGGTCGATCCATCGAGCGTTGTCGAAGAGAGGGGGCGCGCCGTGGCTGAGGTAGAGCGCGGGCATCGCTCCGTCCGCCGTCGTCCAGGGCCGGCGGTCTCGGCTGCGCGGGGCGGTGGAGACCAGGAATCGGTCGAATGCCGCGCCGGGAAGGTCAGGGGCGTTCACAGGTCCTCCACTCTTAATGTTCAAGCTTGAATAAAATACCATAGAGGGATGGCACCTGACGAGGACACCCGCTGGTTGGACGATGAGGAGCGCGCGGCCTGGCTCGACATCGTGCGCATCGTGGTGAAACTTCCCACCGTGCTCGACGCCCAGCTCGGCCGCGACGCCGGCGTCAGCTACTTCGAGTACATGGTGCTGGCCATGCTGTCCGAGCGCCGGTCCCGCACCCTGCGGGCCAGCGATCTCGCGCGCGTCGTCAACTCCTCCGCGACCCGGCTGTCCAACGTCGTACGCCGGCTGGAGCAGCGTGGGCTGCTCGCTCGACTGCCCGACCCGGACGACGGGCGGGGGACGCTGGTCCGGCTCACGGATGCCGGCCTGGACCTGACGATCAGCGCGGCCCCGCTGCACGTGCAGACGGTGCGCGCCGCCGTCTTCGACCCGCTCGAGCCCGGCGATGTGCAGGCCCTGCACGCCTCGCTCGGCCGGATCCTGGCGCGCATCGATCCGGACTCCGCCACCGAGCCGCTGCCGATCGAGGTCGAACCCACCCACGAGCGGGCCCAGCCGACGGCCTAGGGCATCGCTCGCCTGCATGGCGCACCTAATCTGGGGCGATGGTGATCGAGCACCGGTACGCCGCGCGCCTCCGCTGGTCGGGGTCGACCGGGGTCGGGTACGACCACTACCCGCGCGAGCACGAGGTCGTGGTCGCGGGCGAATCGCTGCGGATGAGCAGTGACCCCCACTTCGGCGGCGATCCGGCCTCCCGCAACCCCGAGCAGTTGCTCGTGATGGCGGCCAGCAGCTGTCAGCTGCTGTCCTTCCTCGCAGTGGCCGCCCGCGCGCGGCTCGACGTCCTCGCGTACGACGACGACGCGGCCGGGTTGATGACGCAGGGCGACGGCCCGGCGTGGGTGGAGCTGATCCAACTGCGGCCACGCATCGAACTCGCCGCCGGAAGCAGGACCGATCAGCTGCAGCGCCTCGTCGAGATCGCCCATCGTGAATGCTTCATCGCCCGCTCGCTGCGCAGTGGGATGAAGATCGAGGCCACGATCGTTGTGGAGGGTCAGGACGTGACCGTGGTGCGGGTGGCCGATGCCGCCGCCCCGCGCGTCGAACCGCAGCGGGGGTGAGCACACCGGCGCGTCCGCGTTGCACAATCGAGGCAGGAGGCCACCGATGTCCCAGATGCACAGTCCCGACTACTCCCAGCTGCAGTACGCCGAGAGTCTCTACGAGCAGAAGGACTACGCCGAGGCCGCCCTGGTGCTGGAGAAGCTGCTCGACCACTCGGACGTGACGCACGGCACGACCGACGCGCGCCTGCTGCTGGCCCGGTCCTACTTCCACTCCGCGCAGCTGGCCAACGCCGAACGTGAGGCGCGCGCCGTGCTCGCCGTCGCCCCCACCGAGGGGTACGCCGCACTGCTGCTCGGGCGCACGCTGCAGCGCCAGTCGCGGCACGCCGAGGCCCGCAACTTCCTGGAGATGGCCAAGATCTGGGGTGTCGACGCGTGACGCGCTGACGGTGTTCGCGACGGTCGACGGTGTTCGAACGCCGTCGACGAACGCGAACGCCGTCATGGTGCGGCCGCCCGCGGGGCGCGATAATCGGCGAATGGATCCGCTGTCTGCGCGAGTAGCCACTCCCGATGCGCTCGAGGCCCTCATCGGCCAACCCTCGGAGCGCACGCGTCACAAGGTGCGCACGGAGTTGACCGACGCCGACCTGCGATGGCTGGCGGCATTCCCGTTCTGCGTGCTCGCGACCAGCGATGCCGACGGTCGGTGCGACGCCTCACCGAAGGGTGATCCGGCCGGCTCGCTCGTCCACGTCATCGACCGGCGCACCGTCGCCATCGCCGAACGCCCCGGAAACAGAAGGGTGGACGGCTACCACAACATTCTCGCCAACCCGCATGTGGGGATGATCTTCCTGGTCCCGGGGCGCAGCGACACGTTGCGGGTCAACGGTCGCGCGCAGCTCGTCAGCGACGCGCCCTGGTTCGACCGGTTGACGGTGCGCGCCAGCCGACCGGTGCTCGCTGCGGTTGTGCAGGTCGAGGAGGTCTTCGGACACTGCGCGAAGTCGCTGGTGCGCTCGGGTATCTGGCATCCGGACGGCTGGGCGCCGCAAGCCGTCGACGGGCTCGGATCGAGCCGTGCGTCGCGCTCTCTCGATGAGTTCATCCGGGAGACCGAGAGCGAGCAGGTCGCCGGATACAGTTCCGGGCTCTACTGATCCGGCCCCCACGATTCGGCGGAGTGTGCGAAACGGAGGGGTACGCCGTGCGTACCCCTCCGTTCTGAGTCGAGCAGGGTCGAGCTCAGGCCTGCTTGATGGCCGAGATCTCGATCTGCAGGGTGATCTTGTCGGAGACGAGCACGCCGCCGGTCTCGAGCGCGGCGTTGAAGTTGATGCCGTAGTCCGAGCGGGTGATGGTGGTCGAGCCCTCGAAGCCGACGCGCTCGTTGCCGAACGGGTCCGTGGCCGAGCCGTTGTAATCGAAGTCGATGGTGACCGACTTGGTGGTCTCCTTGATGGTCAGGTCGCCCACCACGCGCAGGGTGTCGTCGTCGACCGCCGTGACGTCGGTGGAGTGGAAGGTCATGGTGGGGAACTTCTCGACCTCGAAGAAGTCTCCGGTGCGCAGGTGGCCGTCGCGGTTCTCATCACGGGTGTCGACGCTGGCGACCTGGATGGTGATGTCGATCTTCGCGTCGGACAGGCCGGCGCCGGACGTGGCGGTCCCCTCGATGTCCTTGAACGAGCCGCGGACCTTGGTGACCATCGCGTGGCGGGCGACGAAGCCGAGCTCGGAGTGCGCGGGGTCGATGGTGTAGGTGCCGTTCAGGTCCTTCAGGGCGGTGCTCATGGGTGCTCCTCTGCGAGATGTTCACGTATGGATGACGTGCTGGGGACAACTTTCCCCAAGATTGGGTGATGTGTCAACTATCCAGGTAGAGTGGACTGCATGACTTCAGGTGTGAGATGGCTCGACGACGAGGAACAGCGCGTGTGGCGCCAGTGGTTGCAGACCAATTCGCGCCTCCAGGCCCACCTGGCGCGCCAGATGCAGGAGGAGTCGCGGCTGTCGCTGCCGGATTTCGAGGTGCTCGTGACGCTCAGTGAGACCCCCGAACGCCGGATGCGGGTGGTGGCGCTCGCCGACAGCATCAAGTGGGAGCGCAGTCGCCTGTCCCACCACCTCACGCGGATGGAGAAGCGCGACCTGGTGACCCGTGAGGAGTGCGCGCAGGATCGGCGCGGCGCTTTCGTCGCGCTCACCCCCTCAGGCCTCACCGCGCTGGAGGGCGCTGCCCCCGGTCATGTCCGCGAGGTGCGGGCCGCGATGTTCGACGTCCTCAGCCCGCAGGAGATCGCTCAGCTCGACCACATCACCGCCACCTTGCTCGCCCGGTTGGGCCAGGAGGATGAAGGCGGCCTGTGCTGCGGGGCGTGACCTCCCGTCGTTCAGTCCTCTGAGCGGCCCTCGGCAGCATCCTGCGGAGAGGGGTCATCGCGCCGGAAGCCCCAGTAGGTGTTGTTGCTGACCAGGAAGAAGGTCAGCAGTCCGAGCAGCAGCCACCAGACGAGCACGAGCAGGTGCAGCCCCAGGGAGTCGCCGCCCAGGTAGACGATGCTGCGGACGGAGTCGACACCCGCGCCGTTCGGCAGCCAGCGCCCGACGACCCGCCACAGGGTGGGCAGCAGTTCGTAGCCGTAGGCGCCTCCGGCGCTGGGGTTGCCGAGCACCACGAAGAGCAGTATCGAGATGCCGATCCCGATGATCCCGAAGAGTGCCTCCATCCCCATCGTGAAGACCGAGGCGGTCAGCGAGACCAGCATGCCGACACCGGCGACAGCCCAGAAGTGTCCGTTCAGGGCGCCGATGATCGGCCCGACCACGAGCGCGCCGCCGATGCCGGAGGCGACCGCGTACGCCGCGCAACCCACCAGCCGCCACAGCATCCGGCGGAAGTTGCGTGCCCGGGTGCCGCGGCGGATGCCGAGGAACGATGCCAGCAGGTAGCCGCCCACCATCCAGCCGACCACGAGATAGAAGCTGGTGAGCCCGCGGCTGTCGCCGGCCTGGACCGGCACCACGTCCTGGGTCTTCAGCGTGCGGCTCTGGCTCGAGGCCACCTGGGAGAAGATCGCGTTGACGGCGGCGGTGATCGAGGATCCCTCGGCCGAGTTGACCAGCAGAGTGTCCTGCTTCGAGTTCGGGTTGAAGAGGTAGACCGCTTGCCGCCGACCCTCGCGCAGCTCCTTGGTCGACTCCGCGCGATCGCTCGAGGCGTAGGCGGCGACAGGTCTGCCGTCGATGGCGTTCAGCTTGTTCGCGACGTAGCCCTGCCAACCGTTGCTCGACACCACATCGACGGTGATCGCGTGCGGCTGCGGTTTGTGAAAGGCGCCCACGTACGACGCGATGAAGAGCAGCTGGACCAACAGCACGGCGAGGATCACGCCGATGCTGCGGGGGCCGAGGACATCGCGCAGTCGTCCGCGGAAGGATTCGTCCGCGCTGCGCTCGTAACCGGGCCGAGGGCCGGTCGTGGGCGGCCGGCGAGTGGCGCCGTGCCCCGGTTCGCTGGTGCTCATGGGCCCTCCCGACACCGGCCCGGTGTGGGCCGGTCTTCGTGAAGATACCGGACGCCTGCGGCCGAAAGGCCGCACGAATGCACGATGCTGCCCTGTCTCAGGCCAGGATCGGACCCATGACGCGCGCGGTACTGCACACCCCACGGATCGAGCTGTGTCCGATGACGCCGGAGCACCTACCCCTGCTGCACCGGTTGGACTCCGACCCGGAAGTCATGCGCTACCTGATCGGGAGGGCACGCACGCCCGCCGAGATCGAGCAGTTCTGGGGGCCCCGCTGCGCCGACACGGCTGCCGACGAGCTGGGGGTCGGCTGGTGGGTGGGGTTCCAGGAGGGGGAGTTCCTCGGGTGGTGGGACCTCGGGCGCAGTGACTCGCCCCCCGGCTCGCCGGGTCGCCTCGCCGAGGCGGAGATCGGGTGGCGTCTGGAACGACGCCGCTGGCGCCAGGGACTGGCGAGCGAGGGGGCGGCGGAGCTGCTGCGGCACGCGTTCGAGACGGTGGAACTACGGCGGGTGTGGGCCGAGACGATGGCGGTCAACGCGGGTTCGCGCGGCGTCATGCGGCGCATCGGCATGCGGCACGTGCGGACCGACGTACGGATCTGGGACGACCCGCTGCCGGGCTCCGAGGAAGGTGAGGTCGTCTACGAGATCACGGCCGAGGAGTGGCTCCGCAACACCGCACCCTGACCGGCCGGGATGCCCTCCCCGTCAGTGACGCGCCGCGCGGACCGGAAGCCAGACGCACAGCCCCATGAGCACCATGGCGAGCGGGAAGTGCACTGCTTGGACCCCGGGGTTGTCACCGATGATGCCGCCGAGATAGGCCTCGAGGACGAGCGCCACGGCCAGCGCGATGCTGCCGAAGAGTAGATCCTTGCGCTCGCGCAACCTGAGGACCGCCCAGACCACCGCGACGATCGCGAGGAGGATGGCGAGGTCGGCGCCGCGGGCGTGCACCTGCACCCAGCTGCTGTTGTTCTCCTTGGACTCGCGGATGAAGATGCCCGCCCAGACGCCCTGGAAGAGGACGACCACTGCCACCACCCCGACGAGGGCGGCGAAGACGCGGTGGTGGGTGGCGGAGCCGGGTGTTGTCGAACGTGTGGGAGCGGACATCGAAGACCTCCGGAAACGTTGGGTGGGCACGAGACGCACGAACGCGGACATGGCATGGGCCGGCTCTCGACGCTGAGTCCGGCGAACGCGACACTGGCACGCATCGTCCAGACTCAACGCCCGGACCTGAGAGAATCCTGAGGATGATCTCAGGTTGCCCTTTCGACGGTCGGCCCCGTCCCGTCACGCGGCGTCGATCCCAGCGCGAGTGCCATGCCAGTTCCGAGGATTTGATCTGGTCCGGGGGCGCGCCGATCCTCTGCCGCAGAGCGGTGGCGCGGAAGCCACGGTCGTCGTCCATGGACTGCAGCAGCGACGCGGCCAGCGGCACCTCACCCATCGCGAGAGCCGCCACGACGCGGTCTGCCGGGTCGCTGGACTCGACCAACTGCCGTCGTACGACGCGCGCGTCGATCACCACCGTCGTCAGCGTGGCCTCGTCGATCCCGAGACCCTGACCGATGTCGATGACCACACGCCGCATGATGCCGCAGCCACGACATGCTTCGCCTCGAGGAATGAACCGCGGACCGATGGGTACAGCACGAGGGAGGGTTCGCCCGAGGAGCGGGCCGCGTGGTCGAACGGGTTGCCGGACGGGATGGGACACGCGCGTTGGTAACGTCGGCAGAACCAAGCAGAACACTCTCTGGAGAGCAGCGTGAGCAGTGCACGATGCAGTGATGGACGCCCGACAGCACGATGACGGACGTCGGCCCGGCACCGGCGTGCAGACCGAGCAGGTGGTGCTCGTCGACCCGGCCGGCAACGCGATCGGCTCGCATGACAAGCACACCGTGCACGGCGCGGACACGCCGCTGCACCTCGGCTTCTCCTGCTACATCTTCGATGACCGGGACCGCCTGCTGGTCACCCGGCGTTCGCTGCACAAGCGCACCTTCGGCGGGGTCTGGACCAACTCCGTCTGCGGTCACCCGGCTCCCGGCGAGACGCTGCGGGCGGCGGTGATGCGGCGCGTACGCCGCGAGCTGGGGTTGGCGATCGGTCTGCCCCGGCTGGTGCTGGCCGACTTCTCCTACTACGCCTCGATGCTCTCGATCGCCGAGAACGAGCTGTGCCCCGTCCTCGTCGCCCACGCCCTGGGCAGCAGGCCCCATCTCGACCCGGACGAGGTCGCAGACCTGCAGTGGGAGCCGTGGACGCGGTTCGCCTCGCAGGTGGCGAGCGGCGAACGCATCGTCTCGCCGTGGTGCCGCGAGCAGGTCGAGGCGCTGGCGGGATTGGGTGACAGCCCCGACCGTTGGCCCAACGCGTCGCCGGGCCTGTTGCCGGCCGCGGTCCGCTGGTGAGGTTGCCCGCGAGCGCGGCGCCGTTGTCCGCGCGGATGCTGCTGGCGGGATTCGACCGCCTCGTCCGATCCAACCTGCGCTCGGTCAGCGTCCGCGGCACCCTGCCGCCGGCGCCCGTCATCTGGGCCGGCAACCACCACTCGTGGTGGGACGCGTTCGTGGCCTCATCCGTCCTGCGCGGGGAGCACCACGACGCGACCCTGGTGATGGACGCGGAGAACCTCGCGTCGTTCGGGTTCCTCAAACCGCTCGGCCTGGTGCCCAGCGATCAGCCTCGGGCCGGTCTCACCGCGCTGCGGGGGGCCGCACGCTCGTCATCCTCCCCGAGGGCGAACTGCTCGGACCCGGCCCGATGCGCCCTCTGCACCGCGGAGCCGGCTGGTACGCCGAGCACACGTCGGCGCCGCTCGTGCCCGTCTCATTGAGGGTCCTCATCCGCGGGCACCAGCACCCCGAGGCGATCGTCGACCTGGGCGCGCCGGTGCAGGGCGCCGATCTCGCCGCGGTGATGGCGGCCCAGCTGACCGCGTTGGACGAGCTGATCGCGACCGCCGACCCGCGCGAGCCGCTGCCGGGTTTCCGGCAGGTGGTGTCCGGACGCCGGTCGTTCGACGAACGGATCGGCCAACTCGCGGAGAAGGTGCAGCGTTGAGGGCACTGCTCGCGGTGGTCACGGCGTACATCACGGTGAAGGTCGCTGTGGGACTGTCGAACTCGAGATCCTTCCCCGTACTCGACGCCGCCGCGACGTCGACGGGCGGTGGTGACGATGTGTCGCTGATCGTCCCGGTGCGCGACGAGATGGCCAGGTTGCCGCCGCGGCTGCCGGGGATGCTCGCTCAGAAGGTGCGGGAGCTGATCTTTCTCGACGACTGCTCGACCGACGGCACGACGCAGCTGCTGCACGACGTCGCCGCCGAGCACCCGCACGTGCGGGTGGTCCAAGGGCGGCCGATGCCGGACGGCTGGGTCGGCAAGACATGGGCGTGCTCGCAAGGCGCGGAGGCCGCGCTCGGCGACGTGCTCGTCTTCTGCGACGCGGACATCTCGCTGGGGGACGGAGCGATCGACGCGGTGCTGGGTCAGCTGCACGCCCAGCGTGCGGATCTGATGTCGGTCTTCCCGCGTCAGGTGACGAAGACCTTCGCCGAGCACGTCACGATGCCGCTGATCGACGACCTGCTGCTGACCGGCCTGCCCTTCCAGCTGCTGGAGCAGCCGAGGGCCAAGGGCGCGGCCGCTGCCAACGGCTCGATCATGGCGTTCCCGCGTGCCTCTTACGACGCGCTCGGGGGTTTCGCGGCCGTCCGCACCGAGATCGTCGAGGACCTCGCGATGGCCCGGCACACCCGACGCACCGGACACCGACTCGGCCTCGCGCTCGGCGGAGACCTGATCAGCACCCGGATGTACGAGGGCTTCGACGAACTCGTCGCCGGCCTCGGCAAGGGCCTGCTCGCCGTGATGGGCAACAGGCCGCTGCTCGTGGTCTACACCGCCTGGCACCTGCTCGCCTACACGGTGCCGCCGTTCCTGATCCGCCGTCAGCCGGCCTGGGCGATCCCGTGGGCGCTGGCCGTCGCGGAGCGCCTCGTCGTCGAGGCCACCACCGGCAGACGTCAGTGGTGGCAGTCGCTCACCATGCCGCTGACCCCGCTCTACGCGATCCCCGTCGCCGCGGTCGCGGTGCGGCGCACCAAGCACTGGAAGGGCCGGACCTACCCGTGAGCACCTTCCCTCAGCCGCGCACCGAGCCGGTCGCAGGGCACCTGGGCCGGTGGGGCACCGACCCGCTGGCCCTGATGCAGGAGGGTGCCGCGCTGGGGCCGGTCTTCCGACTGCGGCTGTGGCGCACGGCGTACGTCGGATTCAGCCCTGCGTGGAACCGGTTGGTGCTGGGCGACCTCGACACGTTCCGCAGCCGCGGCGGCATGAGCCGCCTGTCGCCGTACCTCAGTGACGGCATCGTGCAGACCGACTTCCCCGAGCACGCCGACCGCCGCGCCGCGCTCAACCCGGGGTTCTCCCGGACCGCGGTGGCCTCCCTCAACGAGCAGATGGAGCAGGTCGTCCGCACGCTGCTGCCGGCCGGCCGCTTCGACGCCGTCGCATGGTCCTCACGGCTGGTGCGCGCCGTCCTGTCGCGCACTTTCCTCGGCACCGGCGGCACCCACCCGGTGCTCGACGACTTCCTGGATCCGATGAGCCGGCCGCTGCCGCAGCCGTTCCTGCCGCGGCCGCTGCGCTTCCGGCGGATGAACGCCGTCCTGGCCGAACGTCTGCGTGATCCCCGAAGTGGTTCGCTGGCAGAGGTGTTCGCGGCCCACGGCGGCGTGCCGGAGATGCGGGTCGCGCTCGGTGCCGGGTATGACACCACGGCGCACACGCTGGCCTGGCTGCTGCGACACGTGGCGCTGGATCCCACCCACCTCGCACCCGAACGGCACGGACACGTCGTGAGAGAGGTGCTGCGGCTCTATCCGGCAGGGTGGCTGGGCAGCCGGGTCACTCGCCGCCCGGCCGAGTTCGAGGGCCGCACCATCCCCGCGCGCAGTCTGGTGATGTACAGCCCGTTCCTCACCCATCGTGACCCGTCGCTGTGGGAGCGGCCGCAGGAGTTCGACCCGGACCGCTTCGCCGACAAGGTGCCCGCCTGGGGCTACCTGCCGTTCGCCGCCGGTCCCCGCACGTGCCTCGGGCGGCACTACGCGACGCTCCTGCTGCACGTGGTGCTGCGGGTGCTCGCCGATCGCCGCCTGCTCTTCCACGACGGGGACGGGGCGATGCGAGCAGGCGTGACGTTGAGTCCGGCCGGTCCGCAGCAGCTGGAACTGGTGGCGGCATGACCCGCAGGACGGTCGCCTGGCCGCTCGCGTTGGTTGCGGCTGTCCTCTACAGCTCGTTCCTGCTGTCCTACGTCGTGCGCCGGGGGCAGCATGCCGACTTCGTCAGCCAGCTCGAACTCCCCGGCGCCCCGTACGCCGACTGGTACCGCGCGTCCGACGTGCTCGCCGGCCTCGCCCTGCTGGTGATCGCCTGGCTGTGCTGGCCGGACCGTCACGTCCGTACGGCGGTGCGCTGGGCGTGCGTCATGGTCGCTGTGGTCGGGGCCGGATCCCTGCTCGACGGCAGCACGTCGATGGACTGTGCGTCCGGGACGGGCACGACATGCGACCTGGGCGACCACAGCGTGCCCGGCCTGCTGCACCAGCTGATCGTGGGGCACACGCTGAGTGGACTGGCCGGATTCGCGGCGGCCGGCATCGGCGCCGCGTGCTGCGCACGGGCGAGCCACCCCGCACACCCCGGATGGATGCGCGTGCACATCGTCCTGGCCGCCGGCATCGGGCTGTGCGGCCTCGCCGACCTGGCCCTGCTGCTCGTGAACATCGACATGGGATTGGTCGAACGGTTGCGCATTCTGCTCGTGTCAGCGTGGATCGCGAGCGTTCCGTGGACCGTTCGTGCCGTGCGGCACGACGCGTGGGCTCGGTCCACTCACGACGCCGACACTCGTGCGGTGCGCTCATGACCGGCAGGGTGGTGGTGGTCGGAGCGGGGCTCGCGGGACTGTCGGCGGCGTGCCACCTGGCCCGCAGCGGCCACGAGGTGGTGGTGCTGGAGCGCGGCGACTGCGTCGGCGGCCTCGCCGCCGTCCGGCACGACGAGGGCTACACCTTCGACCTCGGGCCGACGGTGCTCACGATGCCGGACCTCATCGACGACGCGTTGCGGGCCGCCGGGACGAGCCTGGACGACGAGCTGACCCTGCGGCAGCTCGACCCGGCGTACCGCGCTCGCTTCGCGGACGGTTCGACCCTCGACGTACTCGCCGACCACGCGGCCATGACGGACCAGATCCGTGCCGCGTGCGGCGCGCACGACGCGGCGGCCTACGAGAAGTTCGTGGTGTGGTTGCGCGAGCTCTACGAGTTGGAGATGCCGCGCTTCATCGACCGCAACTTCGACCGGCCCTGGCAGATCGCCGATCCTCCCGGGCCGGCGGTGAAGCTGCTGCGGATGGGCGGGCTGCGCCACCTCGATCCGTTGATCCGCAGCCGTTTCGACGACGAGCGGCTGCACCGGCTCTTCACCTTCCAGGCGCTCTACGCCGGCGTCTCGCCGCAGCAGGCCATGGGCATCTTCGCGGTCATCACCTACATGGACAGCGTCCGCGGGGTCTTCTTCCCCGAGGGCGGGATCCACGCCGTGCCCCGCGCGCTGGCCCGCGCCGCCGAGGCGGCCGGGGTACAGATCCGGCTGCGGCAGGAGGTGACGGGGCTGCGGCGTACGCCGTCCGGCGCCGTCAGCGGGGTCGTCGCAGGTGACGAGGTGGTGGCCGCCGACGTGGTCATCGCGACCGGCGACCTGCCCACGATGTACGACGTGCTGCTGCCGGGAGTACGCCGTCCGCTGCCGTTGCGCCGTCCGCGGTACTCACCCTCGGCCGTCGTATGGCACGTCGGCACCGCCGATCCTGCGCCGGACGACGTGCGCCATCACAACATCCACTTCGGGCACGAGTGGGCGCACTCCTTCGATGAGCTGCTCGACGAGCGCGTGCTGATGCGCGACCCGTCCCGACTGGTGTCGGTGCCGTCGGTGACCGACCCGTCCCGTGCCCGGCCGGGAGGCGCGGCGATGTACGTGCTCGAGCCCGCGCCGCACCTGGGTGGGTCGCTGGACTGGGACCGGATGCGCGAGCCCATGAAGGAGCGACTCACGAAATTCCTTGCCACGAGCGGATATCCGACCGACATCGTGAGCGAACAGCTGGTCACCCCCGGCGATTGGGCCGACCAGGGTCTGACCGCCGGCACTCCGTTCGCGCTCGCGCACACCTTCTTCCAGTCCGGGCCCTTCCGTCCGACCAACGTCGCGCGCGACGCGCCCGGCCTGGTCTTCGCCGGTGCGGGCACGACGCCCGGCGTGGGGGTGCCCATGGTCCTGGTCAGCGGCAAGCTGGCCGCGCAACGTGCCCTGGCACAGTTGAGTGAGGAGTCGAGATGAGCGCCGACCCTGCGGTCCTGCAGGAGGGATATGCCCGCAGCGCGGTGCTGACCCGCGACTACGGCACGACCTACTACTGGGGTGCCCGCACCCTGCCCGCAGCTCAGCGCCGCGACGTCTACTCGGTCTACGCGCTGTGTCGCCTCGCCGACGACATCGTGGACGCGCCCCACGCCACCGACGGCGAGCACCGCGCCGACACCGGCACTCGGCTGGCCGATTTCGCCGGCTTGTTCAGGGCTCACCGGGCCGGGATCGGCGAGGACCCGGTGCTGAGCGCGGTCGCCGACACCGCCGAGCGCCGCGACATCCCCCAGGAGTGCTTCGAGCGGTTCTTCGGGGCGATGGCGAGCGACCTGACGGTCACGTCGTACCCGACGTACGACGACCTGCTGGGCTACATGGAGGGCTCCGCCGCGGTCATCGGGGAGATGATGCTGCCGGTTCTCGAGCCCACCGATCCGCGCGCGTACGCGCCGGCGCGCGACCTGGGCCTGGCCTTCCAGCTCACCAACTTCCTGCGCGACGTCGACGAGGACCTCGACCGCGACCGGCACTACCTGCCGCTGGAGGATCTGGAGCGCTTCGGCGTCGACCCCGACCAGCGGAGCGCCACCGATGAATGGAAGGCCTTGATGCGCTTCGAGATCCAGCGCACCCGCGCGCTCTACGCGCATGCCGACACCGGGATGCGCTACCTGCCGCCGGCGTCCGCTCGCTGCGTGGTGATCGCGCGACGGCTCTACGCGCGCATCCTGGACCTCATCGAGGACGCCGACTACGACGTGTTCTCCTCCCGCGTGCGGCTCCCGACCTGGCGCAAGGCCGGGCTGGCGGCGCGGCTGCTGGTGACACCGGTCGCGTTGCTGCGCTGACCCGGGAGTGGGAGCCGGAGTGTCCGCAGATGCGCGCGGACGGGTGGACGAGACCGCGGACACTCGCGGTGGCCCTGAGAGGCTGGCCCGGTGCGACACCTCACCTACCTGCTGATCCTGCTGGGTTGCGTCGTCCTCACCCTGCCGCTGGAGTTCGTGATCGGTGCCCGGGTGTGGCGGCGGCCGGCGCGGGCGGCGCTCGCGATCGCGCCGCCGGCACTGATCTTCATCGGGTGGGACCTGATCGGGGTGGCGCGCGGCTGGTGGACGTACGGCGCGCGCTACCTGGTCGGCGTGCACCTAGGGTCACTGCCGTTGGAGGAGGTGCTCTTCTTCCTGGTGGTGCCGCTGTGCGCGCTGCTGACCTTCGAGGCGGTGGGCATCTGCGGGCGCCTCCTGCGTGGCCGCGGTGCGCAGCCGGCCGAGCGGGTGGGCGCTGGTCGTGATGCCTGAGTACACCGTCTCCGTCCTGCTCGGCCTGGTGGTCGTGGTGGTGCTGGAGCTGGCGTGGTTGCGCACCGGACTCTTCCGGTCGGTGCGCTACTGGGTGAGCATGGCGATCGTGCTCGGATTCCAGGTGCTCGTCGACGGACTGCTCACCCGCGGGTCGAGACCCGTTGTCGCGTACGACGATTCGCAGAACCTCGGGATCCGGTGCCCACCGGGCATCCCGATCGAGGACTTCGGGTTCGGATTCGTGCTGTGCACCGCGGTGCTGCTCGGTTGGGTGCGGTGGCAGCGTCGCGACGCCCGGTTGTCAGCGGATTCCTGATGCCGGCACCACGGATCCGCTGACAACCGAGAGCTCAGCGGCGTACGCCGTCGTCCTCGTCGAAGGGCCGCAACGGCTCGCCGTCCTCCGGTTGGTTGCTGATCGCGCCGGCGTCGACCGCGGCACCGGTCAGGTCGTTCTCGCGTCCCTTCCCGCCCGCGCCGAACTCGTTGAAGATCAGGTTGAGCACGAAGACCACGATCACCGTGGAGGTGATGGCCGAGCCGAAGATGGTCTGGAATCCGTCGGGGAAGTTGCGGTAGAAGTCCGGTGCGATGACCGGCAGCAGTCCGATCGACAACGACACCGCGATGATCAGCAGATTCTGGTTGTCCACGAACGACACCTTCGCCAGCGTGCGGATGCCGACCGCGGTGACCATCGCGAACATCACCGTGCCGGCGCCGCCGATGACCGGCCCGGGCAGTGCCGCGACCAGCTCGCCCATCTTGGGGATCAGGCCGAGGAGCACCAGGAACCCACCGCAGACCGCGACCACCCAGCGGCTCTTGATCTTCGTGATCTCCACCAGGCCGACGTTCTCGGCGTACGCCGTGTCCGGGAAGGAGTTCATGAACCCCGCCAGCACGGCGGACAACCCGTCGGTCGCGAGGCCGCGCGCCACGTCGTTGGTGGACAGCGGCCGGTCGACCATCTCAGACACCGCCAGCATGTCGGCGGTGGACTCGGTGTAGGTCACCAGCATCACGATGCACATCGACACGATCGCGGCCGCGGCGAACTGCGGCGGCCCGAAGTGGAACGGTTCGGACACCCCTGCCCAGTCGGCGGATCCGACGCTGGAGAAGTCGAGCAGGCCCATCGGCCACGCGACCAGCGTGCCGACGATGACGCCGAGCAGCACGGCGATCTGGCCGATGAAGCCCTTGAAGAAGCGAGAGATGAGCACGATCACGAGCACCACGAGACCGGCCAGCAGGATGTGGGAGACCTTGCCGTAGTCACCGTTCTGTACGACGACCTGGGACCCCGCCTTGGTCGTGGCCGTGAAGCCCTCGGCCTTGTCGGTGACGGTGATGCCGGCCCCGTTACCGCCGAACGGCAGCGTCGTCGGGTTCTTGCCGGTGATCAGCGAGGCGTCCGCGCCGATCAGCGACAGACCGATGACGGCGATCACGGTGCCCGTCACGAGCGGCGGGAAGAAGCGCACCAGCATCGAGAACGGCTTGGCGATGATCAGCGCGAAGACGCCGGCGACGAGCATCGCGCCGTACACGACCTGCAGGCCTTTGATGTGACCGTCCGCGCCGGGTTTGGTGCCGTACTGGGTGGCGATGATGATCATCGGGTTCAGCACGGTGAACGTCGCTCCGGCCACCACCGGCAGCCGGACACCGAGGATCTTGGAGATGCCGACGGACTGGATGATCGTCGCGATGCCGGACACCAGAAGGTCGGCATTGATCAGGATCGCGATGTCGGTCCTGCCGAGCCCCAGGGCGGCGCCGACGATGATCGGCACGGCGACCGCGCCGGCGTACATGATGAACAGGTGCTGCAGGCCGAGCACGATCAGGCGCGGCGCGGGCAGCACCTCGTCGACCGGGTCCACCGTCTTCTGCGTCGTCCGTATCGACATCGGTTCCTCTTTCCGCTGCGGCAACCTCTGGGTCGGGCGTGAAGTGAGACCTACGAGACTATGGCGGCAGCGTGTTTCGACGGCGTTCCTTTCCGATAACGGGCCGGCAACGCCACTGCCTACGCTGAGCCCGTGAGCGACTACGAGGTCACCGGCGCCCGACTGACCGTGCCGTTCACTTCGCACGGCCTGGAGGGGTCGATCGAGGTCGGCGTGCACCGCAACCAGGATCCCGTCGCGTCCGGCCACACTCGCCTGTTGCCCGACGTGGAACCTGTTGCGCTGCAGGGTTTCCCGGTCGTCACGGCATCGGTCCACCTGGACGTCGTCGGGCCGGCGGGGGTCTTCGGGTGGGTGCAGCTGGTGACCCAGCGGCTCGAGCGCGGCGAGATCCACCGGGCGGTCGATGCGGTCGACTGGATGGCGCCGTTCTGCGCTTTCGGTTACCTGCCGACGTTCATGGACGCCCCCGCCAACCCCGGCGATCGGGACGTGACCTGGAGTGCGGACACGTTCCTGGTGCAACTGCCCGATGTCAGCCGCACGCGTCGCCTGCAACCGCTCGGCGGCTTCCAGTGGGGCTACCGCCTCGCGGGCGGGCGGCCCGCGGGACTCCTCCCGCTGCGTACTGCGGATGCGGCCGGCTGGCGCGACCTGCGGGTGGTGCTGGGGCGCGAACACCCCGGCTGGCAGACCGAGGGGTGAGGCTCGAGCCGGTCAGGCGGGCTTGCCCCACCCGACCGGCGCCCACTGGGTGTGCGCCCACGGGAAGTCGTTGACGTCGAGGGAGCCGTACTTGGCCAGGATGTCGGTCGCCCAGGGGTTGCTGCCGGTGCGTTGGATCTCCGTGGCCGGGTGCTCCACGTTGAACGCGTGGCAGAACAGGTTCTTGTCGCCCGCCATCCCGCCGTACTTCTGAGCGGCCCGTGCCAGCAGCAGCGTGAACGGCCGGAGGCCGAGCGTGTCCAGATTGAGGGTCGGCGGGAACCTGAACCACTGGCCCTCGGCGGGCGTGTCCACGTTGGAGTCGGTGCCGTCGGACTGCTTGGCCGGCCACGAGACCACGCCGCTGCGCGCGTTCGTGATCGTGAAGTCGAGCGCGTGGCCGATCACGCCGTTGCGAGCCTCGCTGATCCCGACCTGCATCAGCGGGTTGAGCATCGCCACGACCGCCGACGAACCCTCGGTCAGCTCCATCGAGTAGTTGGCGGTAGGCAGGTTGGTGAAGCGCGGCGCGGCGACGTAGTAACCGCCCGTCGCCGCCGTCCAGGTGCCGTCGGACTGCTTGCGGCACAGGAAGTACTCGCGCATGATGCCGGTGCCGCGGTCGTAGACGGCCATCGAGCTGTCACCGCCACCTGCGGGAGTCGCGTACGGCGGCAACGGGATCCGGCCGTTCACATGGGCCGCCAAGGTGCTCCCCGCGGAGGCGTTGCTGGCGGTCATCGTGGTGAACGGGCAGCCGGCGATCGTCGAGTCCACGACGTAGGTCGGGATGTTGTACGACGTGGTGTTGAGCGAGGTGACCACGCCGTAGGAGTTCTGGGTCAGGTTCGGCATCCGCGCCGCCATCGCCGCGGAGTTCGTCGCCAGCGGCATGGCGGCGACGCTCCGGGTGAAGACCGTGCCGTTGGCGACGTACGGATACCAGAGGTCGCCGTGCCAGATCCCCGGGTCCGCGACCTTCGGGGCCTCGCGCCCGCGCAGCCTCGTGCTGGCGGCGAGTGCGGCCGGCGTACCGGCTGCGGTGAGCGCACCGGCACCGGCCAAGGCCAGCGCGCCGCGGCGGGTCACTCCGTCTTCGTTGGCAGGCATCTTTCGAAGATAAGGATTCGAAGGACCCCGACGGCACCTTGCGCGCATCATATTTAGGAGACCGTCGCACTGCGTGTTGACGGTGTGACGGATGAGGTGAATACGGGTCGCCGGCAAGGCGGCTCGCGCGAACGTTATAGAGGACCGGCGGCCGATGATCACTGATGATGACGTGCAGACATGGGGCGGCAGGGATGCCGTCGATCGGGACGGCCACGTCGTGGGTGAGGTCGGCGAGGTCTACCTCGACGACCGCACTGGTACGCCGACCTGGGTCGCGGTCGCGACAGCGTCGGGGTCGGGCGCGCAGTTCGTGCCGCTGCACGAGGCGTGGGTCGACGACGGCGAGATCGCCTTCCCCTACACCCACGATCAGATCTCGCGCGCGCCGAGACTCGCGCCCGGCGAGCACCTGGACGTCGATCAGGAGCGTCGCCTCTACGACCACTACGGAGTGGAGTACGACGATCTGGATGATGCGGACGAACAGGATCTGTTCGCCCGCGCGGGAGATGTGAGACCTGAGGCCGGGCAGGTGGACTCGGTCGGCGAGGACAAGACGCCCCTCGACGGTGTGAAACGCGCCCGGCTGCCGGGCCCCCCGGCTCCGGACGGGGACGACGTCGCACCTGTGGACACCACGTGCCTGGAGGAGCGTCTCGTGGTCGGAACGCGCGTACGCGTATCCGGCAGGACACGCATCACCACCCGTGTCGTGACCGAGGAGCGCACGATCACGGTCGCCGTTCGTCGCGAGGAGTTGGTCGTCGAGCACGAGCCGGCGACCGAGCGCGGCGCGGAGGCCGACGGTGGCGCGGACGGGAGTCTGGGTGTCCACCCGCTCGCGGACACGCCTCGGGTCCTCGTGCTGCACGAGGAGGTGCCGGTGGTGATCATGCAGAGCCGACCGGTGGAGACCGTGCGCATCGGCGTGCGCACGGTCACCGTCGATCAGCAGGTCAGCGAGAACGTACGGCGCGAGTTCCTCGCCGGCGACGACGCCGACTGACGCCGTCGCCGGGTCCGGAACTCAGAGTTTCGCCGTCAGCTCCAGGTGCATGCCGTCGGGGTCGGAGAAGGACAGGATCGCCAAGCCGAAATCGGTGAGCTCGTTGACCTCGCCGTGAGGTGCTCCCAACGCGTCCAGGGCGTCCCGTGCCGAGTCGAGGTCGGCCCGCGAGGCGACCATGAAGCTGACGTGGTCCAGCCCGGTGCGGTCGGAGTCGAAGGTGTCACCCACGGCGGCGACCGGACGCAGGCCGAGAAGCGCACCCGAGGGGGTCGAGAAGATGGTCCCGCCGTAGATCTGCTCGGGGGATTCGCGCACACCAGGCTCGTCCACCCGGTCCGACTGGTCCGCGGCGATCGGCCAGCCGAAGACCTGCGTGTAGAAGGCCTTCGAGCGTGCGATGTCGGTGACGGTCAGTCGGACGTGGGCGAATCCGTCGGACGAGACGATGGCCATGAGTGCTCCTGGAGTGGGTGGGTGAGTTCGTGGGAGGGGTGTCCCTGCCGACCACTCTCGCGCATCGCCCTGCTGAGGTACGAGCTTCGGCAAAACTCAGGACGGGTTGGCGACTGTGCGCGCCGGGCGGAACACCGAGCGCAGGGTCTCGGCGAAGAGCTGTGGTTCGCAGGCCGCGGGGAAGTGTCCACCGCTCTCGTACTCGCGCCAGTCGGACACCTCGACGTATCTCTCCGCGAGGTCCCTCGGCGCAGGCGGCAACGGGATGCGCTCGCCGCCGAAGTTGGTGACGGCCGTCGGAACCGCGGGCCGCTGCTCCGGGTCGGGCAGGACGCGGCCGCCGTGCATGAAGTTCCAGTAGGGCAGCATCGAGGAGCCGATGCTGCCGGTCGCCCAGTAGAGGGTCAGGGTCGCGAGCAGAAGGTCTCTTGGGAATTCGTGTCGCCGGCGTCCGTCTGCGGGCTCCACGCCACGATCTTCTCCGCGATCCACGCGGCCAAGCCCGCCGGTGAGTCCTGCAGCGCGGCGGCGACGGTGTTCGGCTTGGTGGCGTGCTGGTGGGCGTAGCTGCCTTCGGCGGCCGTCCACGAGTCCACGGCGCGCGCATAGTCCGCCTCGGCCTCCGTCCACGGTTTCGCCGCAAGGGGCAGGCCCGGTGTCGCCAGGTGGATGCCGGCGACCGCGTCCGGGTGCGCACGTGCCAGCTGCATGACGACCCCGGCGCCGAGGTCGCTGCCGTGCGCGACGTACTGGCGGTGCCCGAGACCCGAGCTCATCAGGTCGTGCCACAGCTGCGCGGTCTGCGCCTGACCCGATCCGCCCGGTGGCGGCGGGTCGGAGAGACCGAAACCGGGCAGGGCGGGCGCGACGACCGTGAACGCGTCTGCCGGGTCGCCGCCGCGCGCGCCCGGGTCGGTCAGCAGGGGAAGGACTTCGAGGTACTCCAGGAACGAGCTGGGCCACCCGTTGCACAGCAGCAACGGCAACGGGTCCGGTCCACGACCTTCTGCGATGACCACGTGCACCCCGCGACCGTCGATGTCGGCGCGCAGTTGTCGCACCTGCGCGAGGCGCTCCTGCAGCGAGGTCACGTCCAGATCGCGCCATGCGGCGAGGAGGCCGTCCAGCCACGAGCTGGGAACGCCGCGGACCCAGTCCTCGTCGGGCACGGGGCTTCGTCGGGTGCGATCGAGCCGGTCCCGCAGGTCCGTCATGACAGCGGGATCGAAGCGCACGGAGGTCGGTGCGAGTGTCACTTTCGCATCCACGGTCACTTCTCCTCGTCGAGCCGGAGCCCGTCTCGCTCGTCGTCCCACGCGGCCGCGCTGATCCGCCAACCGTCCGGTGTCCGCACGAACTGCAGCGTCTTCGCTCCACGACCGGTGAACGGAACACCCTGCTGCACACCGGCCTTGGCGTAGGTGCTCCACCGCTGCGCGATGTCACCGAAGATCTCGGTGCGGCCGGACACCTCCCATTCCCGGAAGTCCACCAACGCGCCGCTCGTCAGCAGTTCGCGTCGCGGAGCGATGAAGCCCTCGACGTCGTAGACGGCCGGTGTCATGCCGCAGGTCCGCACGATCACCGCCTCGGGCAGCAGGAAGGTTCGCATCCGTGCCAGGCGGGTCACCACGTCCGGGCCCGACGTGAACGCGTCGAAGTAGACCCGGACGATCTCGTCGATCGCTTCCAGATCCCCGGGGGCGGTCCCGGCGGTGCTCGACATGTCTCGAAACTAGCCGCTGCCGTCAACCGCGGGAGGAACGGTGCCCGCGATCGTCTCCGTCCGACGCGATCGCCGACTCCTCCCTCGCGCCGGGCGCTCGCGCTGCTGCCGCGCTCGCCACCGTCGACCCGCGTCGGCCGGGATGTCGAATCGGTCAGGAATCGAGAAGCAGCGTCATCGATGCTGAGTAGCGTGTTCGTCACCATCACAACGACATTCGAGGAGAGCCGGCATGGCCGACACGACCGCAGCGACGAAGAAGACCGACTCGACCAAGGGGGCTGCGTCCGGTTTCACCGCCGCCGAGCGCGCGGCCATGAAGGAGCGCGCCGACGAGCTGCGATCCAGCGGGCGCGGTGGCAAGAAGAAGGCGGAGGAGGCACAGGCCTGCCTGGACAAGATCGCCGAGATGGGCCCGGACGACCGGTCGCTCGCCGAACGGATCCACGCGATCGTCGCCGACGTGGCCCCCGACCTGGACTCCAAGACCTGGTACGGCATGCCGGCGTACGCGCGGGACGGCAAGGTGATCTGCTTCTTCAAGCCGGCCGAGAAGTTCGGCGCGCGCTACGCAACCGTCGGGTTCAGCGACGTCGCGACCCTCGACGCCGGCAACGTCTGGCCGACGGAGTACGCGGTCACCCGGTTGACCGACTCCGACATCAAGCAGTTCACCGAGCTCATCGAACGCGCGACGCGTCAGTGACCGCCCGGCGCGGGCAGCGCGCGGAGGTGGCTCGCTAGCGTGGCGATGTGACGACCACGACGACAGACCTCGACCTCTCCGCCCTGCGCGCGCACTTCCCGTCGCTGCGAGAGGGCACCGCGCACTTCGACGGGCCCGGCGGATCGCAGACGCCGGACGTGGTCGGCCACGCCGTCGCCGGGACCATGCTCAGCGACATCTCCAACCGCGGCACGAACACCGGCCCCGAGCGCCGGGCCGACCGGGTGGTGCAGGAGTGCCGCGCCGCGTTGGGTGACCTGATGGGGGTGCCGGGCGACACCGTCATCTTCGGGCGCAGCATGACCGCCCTGACGTTCGAGATGGCCCGCACCCTGGCGGCCACCTGGTCGCCCGGTGACGAGATCGTCGTCAGCCGCCTGGACCACGATGCCAACATCCGCCCGTGGGTCCTCGCGGCCGGCGCCGCGGGAGTGACGGTGCGTTGGGCCGAGTTCGACACTCTCACAGGGGAACTCGAACCCGACACCGTCGGCGCGCTGCTCACCTCGCGCACCCGGCTGGTGGCGGTGACGGCCGCGTCGAACCTGATCGGGACGATGCCGGACATCCCCGCGATCGCCGCCCTGGTGCACGCTGCAGGAGCGCTGCTGTTCGTCGACGGGGTGCACTACGCCGCGCACTCGTTCGTGGACGTCGAGGCCCTGGGCGCGGACTTCTTCGCGTGCTCGCCGTACAAGTTCTTCGGCCCGCACTGCGGCGCGCTGACCGGCCGGGCCGACCTGCTGGCGGGGCTGCTGCCGGACAAGCTGCTGCCCTCGGCGGACCGAGTGCCCGAGCGGTTCGAGCTGGGCACGCTGCCGTACGAGTTGATGGCGGGCACGACGGCCGCGGTCGACTTCATCGCCGGTGCGGTGCCCGGTGAGGGCAGCCGACGCAAGGTGCTGGCGCGCAGCACCCACGCGATGGAGCTGCACGAGGACCGCCTGCGGGGCATCCTCGAGAGCGCGTTGAGCGAGCTGCCCGGCGTCGCGATCCACTCGCGGGCCGCACGGCGCACGCCGACGCTCCTGGTCACCGTCGACGGCCACGACTGCGCATCGATCAGCACCCACCTGGCCGGTCTCGGCGTGAGCGCACCGGCGGGTTCGTTCTACGCGTGGGAGGCCTCGCACCACCTCGGGCTCGGCGCCGCCGGCGGCCTGCGGATCGGGGTGGCGCCGTACAACGACGAGAACGACGTCGACCGGCTCGTCGACGGCATCACCGGCTACCTCGCATCGGGGACCTCGACCGCCGGCTGATCGTTGACAGGCGAGATGTCTGTTTCAGACGGTCCGCGGACCCACCGACCCCCCCGAAACCGACATCTGGAACACCCGTCAGAACGGGCCATGCAGCGGGAACATCACGCCGCTCCGAAGGGTTGAGTCAAGTAGACGCAACTTAACGCAGCCCCGAGTTGACAAGAGGGGCCACCGCGGAGTTGAGTCAGGGGCAGTCAACCCATCGGAGCCGGTGGGCTGAGCGCTCGCCGGGCACCCGGCGCATCAGACGAAACCGCGACCGCGGGAAGAGCCGGTCGCACCGAGCAACAAGGAGCACCGAACATGGCACGTGCGGTAGGTATCGACCTGGGCACCACCAACTCCGCGGTCGCCGTCCTGGAGGGCAACGACCCGGAGATCATCGCGAACGCCGAGGGCGGGCGTACGACGCCGTCCGTCGTCGCGTTCGCCAAGAACGGCGACGTGCTGGTCGGCGAGATCGCCAAGCGCCAGGCCGTCACCAACGTCGACCGGACCATCCGGTCGGTCAAGCGCCACATGGGGACCGACTGGTCCACCGAGATCGACGGCAAGACCTACACGCCGCAGGAGATCTCCGCGCGCATCCTGCAGAAGCTGAAGCGGGACGCGGAGTCCTACCTGGGCGAGGACGTCACCGACGCGGTCATCACCGTGCCGGCGTACTTCGACGACGCCGAGCGTCAGGCCACCAAGGAGGCCGGTGAGATCGCGGGCCTCAACGTGCTGCGCATCGTCAACGAGCCGACCGCCGCCGCGCTCGCCTACGGTCTGGACAAGGGCAAGGAGGACGAGCTCATCCTGGTCTTCGACCTCGGTGGCGGCACGTTCGACGTGTCCCTCCTGGAGGTCGGCAAGGACCCCGAGGACGGCTTCTCCACCATCCAGGTCCGTGCGACCAGCGGTGACAACAAGCTCGGTGGCGACGACTGGGACCAGCGCATCGTCGAGCACCTGCTCACCACGGTGAAGAACACCACCGGTGTCGACCTGGCCAAGGACAAGATCGCCATGCAGCGGCTGCGTGACGCGGCGGAGCAGGCCAAGAAGGAGCTCTCCTCCTCGACCAGCACCAACGTCTCGCTGCAGTACCTGAGCATGGGCGAGAACGGCCCCATCCACCTGGACGAGACCATCACCCGCGCGCAGTTCGAGCAGATGACCAAGGACCTGCTGGAGCGCACCAAGGCGCCGTTCAACAACGTCATCAAGGACGCCGGGGTCTCCATCTCCGACATCAACCACGTTGTCCTCGTGGGTGGTTCGACGCGTATGCCGGCCGTGGCCAGCGTCGTGAAGGACCTGACCGGCGGCAAGGAGCCGAACAAGACCGTCAACCCCGACGAGGTCGTCGCGGTCGGCGCGGCGCTGCAGGCCGGTGTGCTGAAGGGCGACCGCAAGGACGTCCTGCTCATCGACGTGACGCCGCTGTCCCTCGGCATCGAGACCAAGGGTGGGCTGTTCACCAAGCTCATCGAGCGCAACACCGCGATCCCGACCAAGCGCTCGGAGGTCTTCAGCACCGCTGAGGACAACCAGCCGTCGGTGGAGATCCAGGTCTACCAGGGCGAGCGCGAGATCGCGAAGGCCAACAAGCCGCTCGGCAACTTCGAGCTGTCCGGCATCGCTCCCGCCCCGCGTGGCGTGCCACAGATCGAGGTCACCTTCGACATCGACGCCAACGGCATCGTGCACGTGTCCGCCAAGGACCGCGGCACCAACAAGGAGCAGTCGATGACCATCTCCGGTGGGTCCGCCCTGCCGAAGGAGGACATCGAGCGGATGGTCAAGGAGGCCGAGGAGCACGCCGCCGAGGACAAGAAGCGGCGTGAAGAGACCGAGGCCCGCAACACCGCGGAGCAGCTGGTCTACTCCACCGAAAAGTTCCTCGCCGACAACGACGACAAGATCCCGGCCGAGACCAAGACCGAGGTCACCGAGGCCAACGACGCACTCAAGGCCGCGCTGAAGGACGAGTACGCCTCCGCTGAGGACATCTCGGCCAAGAGTGCCAAGGTCTCCGAGGTCTCCCAGAAGATGGGTGCGGCCATGTACGCCGCGTCGCAGGACGAGGGCGCCGACGGTGCGACCGGAGCCGAGGGCGCCGGTGCCACGGGTGCCGCCGACGGTGCGGGCAGCGCCGACGACGACGTCGTGGACGCCGAGGTCGTCGACGACGAGGAGACCAAGTGACCGACCAGGACCGTCCGGGTCCGTCCTCCGGCAAGGAGGACGGACCGGACGAGCCGGTCGTCATCCGCGACAAGCGTCGCTTCGACCCGAAGACGGGGGAGGTGCGGGGCGGTCAGCAAGCGCAGGGAGATTCAGTGAGTAATGACTCGGAAGAGACTGCCGGCGGCGACAGCGCCTTCGGCGGCGCGGTCGGAGACGACCTGCCCGGCGGCAAGCAGCCGTCGTCCCCGCAGGACGCCGGCGTGCCGACGGACCCGTCGTTCGTCGTGCCGGACGACGCCTCGTCCCTGACCGACGAGCACCCTGACACGGTGCTCGCCCGGGAGCGGCTGGAGGACGTCCGACGGGTGCAGGCGGAGTACGTCAACTACAAGCGCCGGGTCGACCGGGACCGCGAGACCCAGCGGGACGCGCAGACCGCGCGGATCGTGGAGTCCCTGCTGCCCGTGCTCGACGACTTCCACCTGGCGCGTGAGCACGGTGACCTGGCGGGCACGCCGTTCGAGAAGATCGCCGACAAGCTGGAGACGACCCTGGGCCGACACGGCCTGGAGCGCTTCGGCGAGCCCGGTGAGGCGTTCGATCCCGCACAGCACGAGGCGTTGATGAACGTGGAGGCCGACCTTCCGGACGGCACCACGGCCACCACCGTCGTCCAGGTGATGCAGCCCGGTTACCGGATCGGCGACCGCGTCGTCCGGCCGGCCCGGGTCGCCGTCGCCGACCCGACGTAGTAACACCCACCCCGTCGAGCGGAGGGGTCCACACTCGGGCGGAGGGGTCACGACCCCTCCACTCGGGACCGGACCCCTCCGCTCGGTGAAGCAGACAACGGAAGGAGAGCGCTGAGGATGGCGAGTCAGGACTGGCTGGAGAAGGATTTCTACGCGATTCTCGGCGTCTCGCAGGACGCGTCGGACGCGGAGATCAAGAAGGCCTACCGCAAGCTGGCGCGCACGTGGCACCCGGACCAGAACCCCGGTGACACCGCGGCGGAGCAGAAGTTCAAGGACATCGGCGAGGCCAACTCGGTGCTGTCCGACCCCGATCGGCGCAAGGAGTACGACCAGCTGCGTCAGATGGTCGGTGGCGGCGCGCGCTTCACGGCCGGCGGCCCGGGCGGGATGCCCGGTGGCGGCGCGGGCGGCTTCGAGGACCTCTTCTCCCAGTTCGGCGGTGCCCGCACCTCGGGTGGTGGCGCCGGGGGCCAGCAGATCAACCTCGACGACATCCTGGGCCGGTTCGGTGGGGGTGGATCGCCGTTCGGCGGTGGCGGGTACGGCGGCTTCGGCGCACCCAGCCGCGGAGCCGACCTCGAGGCGCGTACGACGCTCAGCTTCCGGTCCGCGGCCGAGGGCCAGACCGTCTCGCTGCAGGCGGCGGACGGCGCGACCATCAAGACGCGCATCCCCGCCGGGGTGAAGGACGGCCAGACGATCCGGCTGCGCGGCAAGGGCCAGCCCGGTGAGGCGGGCGCCGGGGACCTGCTGCTGCGGGTCACCGTCGAGCCGCACCCGGTCTTCGGCCGGGACGGCAACAACCTGACCGTGGACCTGCCGGTCACGTTCGCCGAGGCGGCGCTGGGCGCCACGGTCTCCGTGCCGACGCTCGAAGGGGCACCGGTGAAGGTCAAGGTCGCCGCAGGGACGCCGTCCGGCCGCAAGCTGCGGGTCAAGGGCCGCGGCGTGAAGACCTCGTCCACGACCGGGGACCTGATCGCCACGGTCTCGGTCGTCGTACCGACCACGCTCACCGACGAGACCCGGGCCGCCATCGAGACGCTCGCCACGGACGCCGACGGCGACCCGCGCGCGGAGCTGTTCGCGAAGGCCCGCGCTTAACCGTCATGGCATCCAACCGTCCGGGTGAGGACACCCCGGTCTACGTCATCTCGGTCGCCGCCGAGCTGGCGGGCATGCACGCGCAGACGCTGCGCCAGTACGACCGGCTCGGTCTGGTGACCCCGTCACGCACCGGTGGCGGTGGCCGGCGCTACTCCAGCAGGGACGTGGCGCTCCTGCGGGAGGTGCAGCGGCTCTCGCAGGAGGAGGGGATCAGCCTCGCCGGCATCGCCCGGATCCTGGAGCTGGAGGAACAGGTCGAGACCCTTCAGCGGCAGGTCGATCAGCTCACCGAGCGTTTGGACGACGCGCGGGTCGTGGCGCAGGCCCGCACGTTCGCCGTGGGGCCGGACGGTCAGATCGTCGCCCTGCGTCCGGGGCAGCGCGCCGACCGCCCGCGGTCGGGCACGTCCCTGGTCGTCTGGGGCCAGCGCACCTGACACTTCTGGCGTCGGCGGGCTGCGCGCCGTCGATCGCGCAGCCGCCGGGCGCCGGACTCAGCTGTAGTCCGCGACCACTCGCCGGGTGGCGCCGTCGACCGTGACGTGGCCGCCGTACGGGAGGATCCATTGCGGCCGGGTGTGCCCGAAGGGCGGCCCGACCACGACGACCGCATCCGGGTTGTAGTCGCGCACGACGCCGATGATCGTGTCGCGTTGCTCGTCGCGTTTCGCGCGCCGCTCGTCGGCCGACGGCCGCGTGGTGAAGTCCGACGTGGGCGGCCGGGCGACGACGACCGCGTCGACCGCCGCGAGGATCCCTCGCTCGCCGAGCGACCGGGCGATGTAACCGAACTCGCGCGCCGGGATGAGCTCTTCCGACGACTCGAGCAGCAGGACCGCGCCGTCGAGGACGGAGGCGTCCGTCGGGAATCGGCCGGCTGTCAGCAACCACTGCACGACCTCGATGCACCCGCCCCAGGTGCGGCCGGTCACCGAGCGTGCGGGCCCGGACCAGGCCCACGGCTCGGTCGGTTCACGATCGCCGTACTGCGTGAGGGCGCGAGGGTCGCTCCAGTCGTACCCGAAGTCCTCGGACTCTCCGGGATCGATGAGCTCCAGCCGGTCCCCGGTCAGCAGCGCCGCCCGCAGGGACGCCTCGTGGATGGGGTCGACCCCGGGCCCCGGTCCGAGGTGGATCTGCGTGGAGCCGCCGTAGTAACCGGCGACGCCGTGGGTCCAGAGCCAGTTCAGCAGATTCGTGTTGTCGCTGTATCCGAGGAACGGCTTGGGGTCGCGCGTGACGAGCCCGGCGTCGAGATGCGGGATGACCGTGATCTGGTCGTCGCCGCCGATGGTAGCGATCACGGCGCGGATCTGCGGGTCGGCGAACGCGGCGTTCAGATCATCGGCCCGCTTGCGGGCCGGTGCGCCGAGGCGGCGGGTCGTCGGAAACTCGACGGGCACCAGGCCGGTGACCGACTGCAAACGCTGCAGAGCCTGCTCGTGCACCGCGGGAGCGACGGCCGGGGCGGCGAACGACGGCGACAGCACCGCGATCTTCTCCCCCGGGCCGGCCTTGCGCGGCGAGGTGATGTCCATGCCGGAACGCTATAGGCCGCGTCCACCGGATTCTCATGACGCACAATGCGGACATGCCGGCGCCTGCACACGTCTCGTCCCGCCTCACCCGACGTGGTCTGCTGGGCGGCGCAGCCGTCGCGGCGCTCGCCGGATGCTCCTCCGGCGCAACCGGATCGACGCCCACCGCGCAGGTGCTGAGCAGCAGTGGCACCAGCCGGACGACGTTCGCCCTGCAGGGCCGCTTCGCCTCGACGTACCTGAAGTCGACACCGACCTACCAGATCGTGCTGCCCTCGAAGTTGACCTCGATCGCTGCGGCCGGCGTGGTCATCGGTCTGCACGGGCGCGGCGGCGACCACACCTCGATCGTCGGCCTGCACGCGCAGGCCGCCGTCGACACCGCGTCCGCCTCGGCCCGCCGGCCGCTGGCTCTGGTCACGGTCGACTGCGGTGCCGACGGCTACTTCCACCGACGCGCGGACGGCACCGACGCCGGCGCGATGGTCATGCAGGAGTTGCTGCCGCATCTCGCGCAGCGCGGGATGTCGACAGGCAGGGTCGGGCTCTACGGGCTGTCGATGGGTGGGTACGGCGCGATGCTGCTCGCCACCCGCTACCCGACCATGGTGCGTGCCGTCGCGTCGGCGTCACCAGCGTTGTGGCTGTCCGCGGGTCAGACCCCGGCCGGGGCGTTCGACGACGCCGCGGACTTCGACCGCAACACGATCTTCGATCGCATTCCCGCCCTGGAACGGGTGCCGCTGCGCATCGACTGTGGCGACTCCGACCCGTTTGCGTCCGCCACGCACACCCTGAGAAGCCGTCTGAAGCCCTCTCCTGCGGGCGGATTCGCGCCGGGAAGCCATAACGGGTCGTTCTGGGCGGCGCACCTGCCCGCCGCGCTCACCTTCCTGGCGCAGCACTGATCTGCCGGCGGTCGACGAGTCCCGTCAATCGGTCGACGGCGCGACGTCGCAGGAGCAGGCGGCGACCGGGACCGGCCCGGCGTCGACTGTGACGGTGCGCTCGGCGCCCACTCCCGCGAGGTGGGTCCGCCGCGCAAGCCCCGCCGCCAGCGGCACGAGTGCCAGCACGACGGCGGCATAGACGAGCACCGTCGGACGCAGTCCGAAGGACTGGCTCGCGAAACCCGCCACGACGGCCGGGATGCTGAACGCCACGTAGCTCACGATGTACGTCGCCGAGAAGACCTGGCTGCGATGCTCCGGCTCCGTGCGGACGGCGAAGCCGGACAGGATGAGCAGGAACGAGCTGCCGAAGCCGAGGCCGCCGATCGCCGCGCCGACCACGTAGAGCGGCAGCGACTCGACCAGTACGGCGGCGATGGTCAACGCGAGTCCACCGCCGAGCGTGAGGAACCCGAGTACCTCGCGTCGGTGCTGCGGCAGCTTGGAGACCAACGCGGCGCCCACCGCGCCGGCGGCGAAGTTGGTGGCGACGACGAGGCCGGCGACGAAGTGGTTCTGGACGCCGAGGATGCGCGCCACGACCGATGAGCCGAGCGACAGGTAGAGACCCCCGAGCGCCCAGGTGGCGCAGAGCATCGGTACCGCGGCGAGGAAGGTCGCGCGGAGCGCGGCGGGCACTCCGACGCTCGGTCGCAGGGTGCGCCAGACGGACGGCCGCCCGGCATCCGCCGCGCGTGGCGCATCCGGGATGCGCACGAGCAGCAGCGCCAGGGCGACGTAGGCGATGAGCAGCACCCAGTAGACGAGGAGCCGGGGCGCGGGGGCCCACTGCACGAGCGCGCCGGCGAACGCCGACCCGAGGGCGATGCCGGCCACTGGCGCCGACGACGTCACGACCGAGCCCGTGCGGGGAGTGGCCTGTCGGTCGACGATGAGTGCGCTGATCGCTCCCATCGTCGCGCCGGTCGCGAGCCCCTGGACGATGCGGGCGGCCATCAGTCCGCCGGTGCCGTGGGCGTCGATGAAGAGCGCCATGCTGACGGCCAGCAGCAGGAGACCGCTGACGGCCACCGGGCGCCTCCCGATGTGGTCCGACAACGAGCCCACCGTGAGGAGGGCGAGCAGCAGCGCGAAGACGTAGACCGCGAAGATGAGGGTCAGCGTCGAGGGGGAGAAGTGCCAGAGCTGCTGGTAGAGCGGGTAGATGGGCGACGGAGCTCCGGAACCGGCGAAGATCGCGGTGGCGGCCGCGCCTGCCACGACGAACGCCGCGGGACGGTGCAGGGGTGTGAACACGGTGACCTCGAGTGTTAACGCAACGGGATTGGCTTTAGCCAACCGTAGCAGGCTCGGAGGCTTAACGGAAAGATCTTTGCAATAATGCCCGTATGACGTCCACTGCACCACTTCGTCGCACCGGTGGCCGCAGTGCCCGCGTGCTCGATGCCATCTACACCGCCGTCGGCCAGCTGATGGGCGAGGGCAAGCCCGACCGGCTGACCATCCCGGTGGTCGCCGAGCGAGCCGGGGTCAACCCCACGAGCATCTACCGTCGGTGGGGGGACATCGACGAGTTGTTGGAGGAGGTCGCCGTCGCGGCCCTCACCAAGGACGGCGACCGCGCACCGGACACCGGCTCGCTGGCGGGCGACCTGCAGGCCTGGGCCCGCATCGTCCTGGAGGACATCGGCACCCCGAAGCGCACCCGCTATCTGAGGGCCATGGTGGCCGCGCGGGACGGACTCGCGCCGGACTGCCCGTGCCTGGCTCAACGCCGCGTGATGGCAACGGAACTCATCGAGCGCACTGTGGCTCGCGGCGAACGCGCGCCGAGCGTGGAGCAGATCATCGACCACCTGGTGATGCCGCTCTACGGCCGGGTGCTGATGGGCCACCCGACCGATCAGAGCGACGCGGATCGCCTCGCGGCCGACGTACTCGCCCTCGCCGAGCGCGAGGTCGCGCGGACCGCGGGTCGGTGAGTCCTCAGGCGCTGTCGCGGTAGCCGGGATGCGCGTCCGGGTCTAGGCGGTCACCTTCGGACAGCGTGGCGAGCAGCGCGACCAGTTGCTCCCTCCTCGTGGCTGGCCTGCCCGCGAGACGGGTACGTCACAGGCACCACGCTCTCGGCGACGGGGGCAAGACGGCCTAGTCGCGCAGGCCACGGCGAAGTGTCGGGGGTGCCCGTGCCGTGGTGGAATCGATCGCATGGCAGACGTCGTCGTCCTGGGCTCACTCAACATTGACGTGGTCGTGCGGGCGCAGCGGCTGCCGACGGCGGGCCAGACGGTGACGGGCACGTCCGTCGAACGCCGACCGGGCGGGAAGGGCGCCAACCAGGCAGCCGCCGCCGCGCGGGCAGGCGTGGTCACCCGACTGATCGGCTGCGTGGGCGACGGCGACGAGGGGCCGGCCTATCGGGCGGCCCTCGCCGAGCGCAACGTCGACGTCGATGGGGTGCGCGTCCCGCCGGACGTCGCCACCGGGCACGCTCTCGTCACGGTCGACGACGCCGGCGAGAACACCATCGTGGTGGTGCCGGGAGCCAACGAGCAGGTCGGCGACGCCGAGGTTCAGGCCCTGCGCCTGCAGCCCGCCGATGTGCTCCTGCTCCAGTTGGAGGTGCCGGTCACGGCGGTGCGCGATGCGGTGCGCCAGGCGCGGGCGGTCGGGTGCACCGTCCTGCTGAACCCCTCGCCGTGGCAGCGCCTCGAGGACGAGCTGCTGGATGCCTGCGACACGGTGATCGTCAACGCGGTCGAGGCCGAGGAGCTGCGCGAGGCGGGGTTCGACATGGCGCGCGCTGTCGTGACCGCAGGATCCGGCGACGTGCGCTGGGGTGACGTGGTGGTGCCGGCAGAGCGGGTGGAGGATCCGGTCGACACCACCGGCGCTGGTGATGCCTTCGCCGGAGCTCTTGCCGCCGCGCTTGCTGGGGGAGCCGAACACCGTGCGGCGCTCGCCGCCGGCGTGCGGGCCGGGGCGGTGGCGGTGCTGCACGACGGCGCGCAGGACTGGCGTTTCTGATGCCGTGCCCGTGGCGTCCGGGTGTCGACCGCGCGGCGATCGGTCTGTTTGGCATGGTGGTGTCGTGATCGAGTACCTGCTGATCTTCCCCGAACGCGAGGACGCCGAGGACGTGGCCGAGGAGCTGCGCGCCGAGGAGGCCTTCACCCAGGTGCGGGTCACTCGCGAAGCACTCGCGGGAGAGGACGATTCGGAATCCCATGAGTGGGCCGTCTACGTCGGACTCGACACGATCGACGACCCCGCCTCAGCCCCAGCCCGTGCTCTGGTCGAACGTTTCACGGCGCTCGCCGAGGAGCATGACGGGTGGTTGGACGAGCGCGTCTGAGCGTCCGGCGGCAGTGCGTCAGCTGCAGTCGGAGGCCGGGCCCGCGTCCGGGGCGGTGTCACCGTCGTCGCCCGAGCGCTCCGCACGTGCGAGCAGCGCGGCCGTCTTCGCGGTGAAGACCGGGCTGTACGACGTGGCGTCGGTGCAGCCGCCTTCATCCGGGCCGCCGATGACCCCGGTGACCCGGGTAACCCCGTCGGCCCCGGTAGCCAGCCATGGACTGCCGCTCGAGCCGGACACGTAGCCGCCGCAGCGGAACGTCGGGTCGGTGACGGTCATGTCCAGGCCGACCGTGCACGACACGGCGTGGTCGTCGCGGCCGGCATTGAACCCCTGGACGGTGATGCTGGTCGAGGGTGCGGGAGTGTCGCCCAGTGTGTTCGCGCCCGTCACGTCCTGCAGCCGGCGCGTGGTGCCCCCCACCTCCGTGCGTGCCACTCGCAGGAAAGCGACGTCGTCGGCCTCACTCGTATCCGATTGCCAGGCGCTGTCCACGAAGACTGCTGTGACCGGCCAGACGCCGTACGGCGCGTCGCCGGCGTCGTAACCGGGCACGACCTTCATCCCCTTGCCGTTCCCCGACACGCAGTGGGCCGCGGTGATCAGGAGGTCGCCGGTGGTGCTGGACACGACGCTGGCCGTGCAGGTGTGGTCCTGGCTGACGTCGCCGCCGGAGAAGAGCGCCGCGACGGTCGGCAAGGCCCGCACACTGATGGAGTGCGGCTGATCGGACTGGTCCGATGGAGCGAAGAGCTCACCGGGCGGGAGACCGAGAGCGACCGCCGCGATGGCGGCGGCGATCGCGAGTTGCGTCGACGGCACTCCAACAAGCTAGTGCCCGCGCCTGGGAGGCGCGGGCACCGTTGCTGTGAGGGGAGCTTTCAGACGTGCTTCGCATCCGAAACGGCCGACGCGAGGTTGCCGAGCGACGCCTCCAGGTCCTTCTCGGGGACCAGGGGGAAGGTGATCTTGGACAGCAGGTCCTTGTCGGTCACCTTGCTCCAGTCGTAGGTGAGGGTGACGTTCGTCGAATCCGGGCCCTGCGGCTCGAGCTCGTACATCCACTCCCACCCGGGCGGTTCGGTGCCGGCCGGAGCCGTCTTCCAGGCGATCAGCTTGTCGGGCACATAGCCGGTCACGTGGTTGTCGGTCTGGTACTCCCCACCCATGTGATCACCCTCCATGTCGACGGTGAAGACGTCGCCGACCTTGGTGATGCGCTGGGGGTTGTCGACGCCGCGCACGAAACCGGAGCCGTCCAGCTCCTTGTGGCGGCGCGGATCGGTCAGCACATCGAAGATCACCTGCGCGGGCTCGTCGATCTGTCGTTGGACCACGATTCTTTTGTCATCACTCATGACTCCACCCTTGCTCGCGGACGTGCCGAACGCAACGCGTGTCCATGGCGGACCGTCATGCGCGCGCGGCGAGCACTGCTGTTGCGTGGCGGTCGAGGGCGTGCAATCGCGCGAGCGCCCTGTCCACCGTCACACTGTCCGCCGACCGCAGCGCCGACATCAATCGGGTCACTTCGGCGGGGTCGACGCCTGCTGCACGTGCGCACCGCAGGTTGGCCGGTGAGGTGAGGCCCATCGCCAGCACCTTGTCGGCCTGCACTCGGAGCGTCGGCCCGGACGGCGCGGCAGCCGCCGTGCGCAGTGCCGAGTACGCCACGCCGGTGAGCGCCGGGCTGAAAAGCGTCGCGTAGCCGACGTTCCCGGCCTTGTTCGGGTGGTAGGAGTCGACGATCGGATTGGACAGGCCGTTGATCCACTCGGTGCTGTCGCACACCGCGTGGCCGGTGAACGCCGCGCGCGGGTCGACGAAGGTGAACCCGGCGGCTCGCGCCTTCGTGCTGATCAGGCTGTCGAGGTCGTCGGTCGCGGAGTTGATGCCCTGCTCGTCCGAGGGGCTGAAGAAGGTCGCGAGGTTGCAGTCCTCGCCCTGGAAGATGTGCGGGTAGCCGCCGATGGCGACTTTGGCGGTAGTGGCGCGGCCGGCGATGGAGGAGAAGAGGGCGGCGTAGCGGCCGGGCATCGAGTTGGTCAGGATCGCGCGCCCGGTGTTGATGGAGCCCGCGCAGTCGCTGGCCCAGGCCGGTTTCGCGCATTCGGTGATGGTGTCGGCGAAGCCCACATCGTTTCCGCCGATCGTCATGGAGACGTACGACGTGGCGCTGCTGAGCGCTCCCAGCTGCTTACTGGTGACGTCGGCGGTGGTGGCGCCGCTGCAGGCCTGATAGCTGAGGGTGAGACCGCGCTGCTTGGCGATCAGCGGTGCGTAACCGTAGGGCGAGCGGTAGCACGTGCTGTCGGTGGAGCCGCCGCTCCCGACGCCTGCGGAATACGAATCGCCCAGTGCGACGTAGGTCTTCGTGACCGCATGAGCGGGGGTGGCGCCGAGCGCGGCGATGGTCAGGGTGGTGGCCAGTGCGCCCGCGAGGGTCGACAGGCGGGCAGGGGTTCTCATGTAACTCACCCTGTCGGCGCGCCACCTGGCCGACAACAAAGAGTTGCTATGGATCAGGTCAAGAGACCCCCCGCCATGCCATGACCGTGACCGTCTCTCGTCTGTTCAGACACGGTGACAACAAGCGTCTCAGTGCATCACATACGCCGGGTCGGACACCCCCAGCGTCCGCAGGAAACCGTCCGGGATCAGCACGTCGTCCGGGGTGAGGTCGTGCACGTCGGCCTTGCCGATGCCACGCAGCGCGGAGTCGATCCCGCCGCGCAGGACGTCCAGCACGTTCTCGACACCCGGCTGCCCGCCGGCCGCGAGCCCCCACAGGTACGCGCGCCCGATCAGCGCCGCCTTCGCGCCGAGCGCCACCGCCTTCACCACGTCGCTGCCGCGGCGCACTCCGCCGTCCAGGACGACATCGATCTGATCGCCGACGGCCTCGACGACCGCGGGCAGGCACCGGATCGTCGCCGGCGTGCTGTCGAGGTTGTTGCCACCGTGGTTGGACACCGAGATCGCGCTCACCCCGGCGTCCACGGCGCGCCGCGCGTCGTCGACCCGGCACACGCCCTTCAGCACGAATGTGCCACCCCACTCCTTCGCCATCCAGGCGATGTCGTCCCAGGTGGGCGGCGGCGTCTGCATCCACTCGCCGTACGCCTCGAAGAAGCCGGGTGCCCTGCTGCCCTCGGGTCCGAGGTTGGGGGCGGTCAACTCCGGGGGCGTCCGGTCTTGGCGAAGTCGAGGAACCAGCGCGGTCGGCGAATGGCTTCCGGCGACCGGGTGATCATGGTGCGCAGGTCCATCCGCGCCGGGATGATCGGGCTGCCCCAGTCGCGGCCGTTGGAGAAGGACCAGTCGGTCGTGGCGATCACACCGACCACGCCGGCCGCCCGCGCCCGCTCCATCCGGGTCGCCATCGCGTCCCGGCCACCCATCCAGTACATCTGGAAGAACGTCTGTGGGTTGGCGGCAACGACCTCCTCGACGGGTTTGCTCGCGAACGAGCTGAGCCCCATCGCCACTCCACGCGCGGCGGCCGCGCGCGCGACGGCGACCTCGCCCTCGGGGTGCACGGCCTGCACGCCGGTCGGCGAGATCATCACCGGCATCGACATGTCCTGGTCCAGCGCGCGGGTGGCCAGGGAACGCTCGGCCGGCTGTCCGGCGACGTGCGGCGCGAAGCCCAGCTCGCCGAAGGCGGCCATGTTGTCGGCGTACGTGACCCCCTTCTCGCTGCCCGCGAGCAGCGCCTTGTAGACCGACGGGGGGAGCCGCTTCTTCGCGCGTTCCTGCGCGACAGCGACCGTCTCGAACCAGCGGTGCTCAGCCATGGCGCGTTCCTTCTCTCGTGGGAATGAGGGGTCCGTCGCCCACGGGCGACGGTGGGGCGGTCCGGGTGGCGCACAGGGAGGTGAACGACGGAAGCAGGCACCGCGGCGAGCGCGCGGCGAGCGCACCGCTCCAGAGCCCGAACCCGTACGCCAGGTCGTCGGCGCGGCGGGCCAGCAGGTAGCGCACCGGGTCCAGCTCGCTCTCACGGTGCCCGCGGGCACCGCAGGTGAGCGCGGCGAGCACGAGCAACCGACGGGCGCGCCGCGACCGGGTCGCGAGCAGCAGCGCCACCGGCCAGTGGTGGCGGGTCAGTGCGGCGCCGGTCTGCATAGCGGCCGCGGTCAGGGACATCGCGGTGAGCGTCGCTCCGAGCCGGACCGGATGGTGGCGGTGCTTGGTGCGCACCCGCTGGGCGGTCAGGAGCAGCTGCACCCCGGCCAGAGCCACGGCCGCGGTGACGGTGCGGCGACGCTGGGTCGCGGCGAGCGCGACCACCGCCGCGCTCAGCGGATGCAGTCGCATCGGGGCGACCAGGGCCCCGTGCCGCTGCGCGAGCAGGGCCGCTCCGGTGCCGTAGAACGACTTGCGGGCGACCCACGCGCCCGCGGTCGTGCGGTGGTCGTGGTGCACGCGGGCCTCGGGTGCGTAGCGCGCCCGCCAGCCCGAGGCGACCATCCGCCACACGAGGTCGACGTCCTCGGCCACGTGCAGGTCGGGGTCGAACCCCGATCCGAGTGCGGCGACGCGCAGCATCAGGGTGGCCGACGGCAGGTAGGACAACCTGGTCAGCGGGGCGACGGGACCGGCGACGGGCCCGAGGTCCAGGGAGGAGGACGCCGCCTCGTATCGTGCGATCCATCCGGTGCCGCAGACCTTTGCGCCCATGATGCGCGGGCCGGCGACGCCGACCAGCGGATCGTCGAAGTGGCGGCGCAGGTGGGCGAGTGCGTGCTCCTCGGGGATCACGTCGGAGTCGATCACCGCGACGAAATCGGTGGTGCAGCAGGAGATCCCGGTATTGCGTGCGGCAGCCGGCCCGTGTGACACCTGATGACGCACGACCCGCGCCCCCGCTCGTTCGCACGCTGTCCGGACGGCCTCGGGATCGCGGGAGCCGTCGTCGACGACGACCACGTCGCCGACCGGCGGCAGAGCCGCCAGCAGGGCCTGGAGCGCCGAGGTGCGATCGCGCACCGGCACGACCACCGTGACGTCGTGCAACGCCCGCGCCGGGTCGGTCTCGGCCGGACGCGCCGGCCACAGCGGGTCGGCCATGCCGCGGTCGAAGAGCGCGCGGGACAGCACGGCGCCGGTGCGGTCGGAGACGGTGAAGTCGCCGTCCTGCAGCATTCGCACCGCGACCGGCGCCAGTCGCAGGATGCGTCCGCTGCGGGTGCCGAAGAGGGTCTGGCCGTCGTCGCAGCGCACGACGTCGTCGCTGAGCCGCACCCGCACGCCTGGCGGCACCAGGGAGTCGACGGTGCTCATGCGCCGAACCCGCCCGTCGCGTCGAAGATCGATCCGTGCGTGACCGGACCGGCGAGGCACGCGGTCTCGATGACCTGCGCGATGTCGTCAGGGGCGAGGGGTACGCGAGCGGTCATCTCCCGCGCGAGCTCGGAGGTGTCCGTCAGTCCGTAGATCGCGGCTGTCGCGGTCAGCATCGGCGTCGCGGTCGACCCGGGGGACACGGCGCTGACGGCGACGCCTCGGCCCTGCAGGTCGGCGGCCAGCCCGCGCACGAGCCCGACGACCGCGTGTTTCACGGTGCAGTAGGCCGCCAGGTGCCACAAACCCCGATCGCCGGCCGCGGACGCGATCGCGACGAACGAGGCGTCACCCCCGCCGTCCGCGGTCGCGAGCAGCGCCGGCACGCAGGAGGCCGCGGTGTTCCAGACGCCGACGACGTCGGTGCGCCACATCGCCTCCAGGACGGCGGGATCGGTGCTCCAGAGGTCGTCCCCGCCATCGATGAGCGCCGCCGCGGCCACCACGGTGCGCAGTCCGTCGGCGGCTGCCAGCGCGTCGGCGATACCCGCCGCCAAACCACGGGCGTCGCGTACGTCGGCCCGCACGGTCGTGACGCTGTCGCCGAGCTCGGCCTGCAGCATGGCCAGGTCTGCCGGTACGGCGCCCGCGAACCGCCCCTGCTCCGCGCCGAGGCACGCGTCGACCGCGATCACGTGCAGCCCGCGCTGCGCCAGTCGGCGGCAGGTCGCGGCACCGATGCCGCGGGCGGCGCCGGTGACCAGGGCGGCCGGACCCGTCACCGCGAGCCTGCCGGTACGCCGGGCGGCTGCGGCGATGCCACGGTCTCCCGGGCAGGGGCCGTCAGGAGTCCGGCGTCATCGACGCATCCGTGGCGGATGCGGTCGGCGACGTCGTGGGCGATCAGACCGCACAGGCGCGCGCCGTCCTCGGCGTTCGCCGTGCGCGGGTCTCCGAGGACGCCGGTCGGCGACACCGCGCGTACGCCACCCCTTCGCATGGCTGGGAGCAGCTGCTCGATCGCGCCGCCCGCGCCGCGGACCGCGCGCTCCATGTGCACGGACGCGGGGCGCAGGTGCAGCATCATGCTCGTCTCCACGTGGCCCGCATGCGCATCGCCGCCCGGCACTCCGGCCGCCACCCAGGAGGCGTCCCTGGACTCCGCGCGCAGCAGCCGCACCGCGTCGCGCACGGCCGCCGCGTTGCCTCCGTGGGCGTTGACGAAGACCAGGCGCGTCGTCCAGGTGCCGACGCTGCGGCCGATCTCGACCAGCACCGCGGTGAGCACGTCGCGCCCGATCGACACCGTGCCCGCGAAGTCCTGGTGCTCTCCCGAGGCGCCGTAGGCGACGACCGGGGCCACCGCGACATACTGGCCACCGGCCGTGAGGAGTTCGGCCGCCGCCGTCGCTGCGGCGACGGCGATCACGCTGTCGGTGTCGAGCGGCAGATGTGGCCCGTGCTGCTCCAAGGATCCGACCGGCACGATCATCGTCGGGCCACCCTCGGCCTGCGGGGGAGGTCCACTGCGCGAACGAGGACGCGGGCGGGCCGGGCGGCGTCTGACGTGCACCGGGCCCGCTCGACCCGCCCGGCCCCGTGATCATCCGCGCAGACCGGCGAGCGGGTTCTCGTCGCAGGCCCGCTCCGGGCGGTGGGTCTGCAGCGTCAGCGGCACCGGCTGATTGCGCACCGGACCCCGGTGGGAGTGGTCCTGCGAGGGCTGCGGGCGCACCGAGGCCGGGACGGCTCCGTTGCCCTTCACACACTCCGGATCAGGACCGTCCAGGGGCAGGCCGGTGAAGAACTTCGCGGCCATGCACCCCCGCGGCACGAGTCGTATGCGCTGCAGTGCGTGCACGCCCCGCCGGACTGCGGGGATCGCAGTTCGGTGAACAACTCCGACTCCCCCCAGACCGGTGCGAACCCCGCGCCGCGCACGTTGCCCGCGCGGAACCGGTCGTGGATCGCGAACGGGCAGGCGTAGACGTCTCCGATCGGATCGATCAGGCACACCACGCGTCCGGCGCCGCACAGGTTGAGCCCGGGCAGGGCTTCGCCGTATGCCGACAGGTGGAAGAACGAGTCGCCCGTCAACACCCCCTCGCCGTGCGCGACCAGCCAGTCGTAGAGCAGCCGCTGCTGTTCCGGCAGCGGGTGCAGCTCGCCCCACGTGTCCGCGCCGCGGCCGGCGGGACGCAACCGGGTCAGGCGCAGCTGCGCGTTGTACCGGTCGGCGATGGCCTTGAACTCATCCAGCTGCGGAATGTTCTCCCGCGTGCAGACCACCGAGATCTTGGTGTCCTTCATGCCGGCGTCGGCCAGGTATCCGAGGGCTCGCAACGCGCGGTCGTAGGTGCCGGCTCCGCGTACGGCGTCGTTCACCTCCGCCGTCGCACCGTCCAGGGAGATCTGCACGTCGAGGTAGTCGGTGGACGCCAGGCGCTCCGCGCGCTCCTTGGTGATCTGGAAACCGTTGGTGGAGAACTTGACTCCCACGTAGTTGTCGACCGCGTAGTCGACCAGCTCCCAGAAGTCCGGACGCACGGTCGGCTCGCCGCCGCCGATGTTCACGTAGAAGATCTGCATGCGCTTGAACTCGTCGATCAGCGCCATGCACTCCTGCGTGCTGAGCTCCCGCGGGTCGCGCCGACCCGAGGAGGACAGGCAGTGCACGCACGCCAGGTTGCACGCGTACGTCAGCTCCCAGGTGAGACAGATCGGGGCATCCAGGCCCTGCTCGAAGCGCTCGACCAGGCGCGGTTCCACCATCGTCATGCCGCCACCTCCGCCGGCCGCAGCATGCGGTGCTCCGCTAGCCGGGTGAGCGCCTCGAGGTAGCGCGGCCACTGCTCCTGCGGCACGTCGGCCGCCACCAGGGCGGCCTCGACGTCGCCGCCGTCCCCGAGGGCGCGCACGACCCGGACCAGGCCCGGTGACTTCAGGAAGGTCAGACGGCGGCTGTCGAAGTCGTAGGCGAGAGCGCCGAACGGCTCGGGGCGCAGGGCCACCGAGCCGCTCAGCTCCCAATGTTCGTGCAGCATCAGTAGACGCCGCACATTCCGTCGATGGACACGTCCTCGACGAGGCTCTCCTCCACGGGAGCCTCGTCCGCCCGGTCCTCGACCTGCGTGTCGGCGACCTGCTCCTGCTGGTCAAGGTCAGCTGGCATCACGAACTCCCTCCGGCTCGCGCACCCTTCTGGGCCCGCTCGTGACCGCAACGCTATGCCCGCGTCCCCGCACGGGGCACTGCTCGCTGGTCGAGGGCAACCTGCCCGAACAGGTAGGTATGACAGGTGATTTCACCGAACATTCAGGCGGGTCAGCGGCCTCCGAACCGCCCGTCACCGACCGGTCCTGTTCGAAGGGACAGGGCGCCGGTGACCGTTGGGTGAGCATGCCCCAGTGCTCGGATCAGTCTTTGCTCCGGAGCCTGTCGCGGCGGCGCTGTCGGCTCCTACTGTCTGGCGAATAACGCTTCGACAAGGAGGTCGTGATGCAGGTCGATGAGCTGCTCAAGCCGTTTCCGATCAAAGAGTTCCACCCGTTCCCCCGAGGGCTTCTGGGCCCCGGATCCCACGAGCTGATCGGACCGGAGGCACGGAAGCTCGGCTTCCGCAAGACCTTGGTGATGACCACCGGTCTACGGGGCACCGACACGGTGCACAAGATCGTGGAGTCGATGAAGTACCACGGTCTGGAGGTGGTGGTCTACGACAAGGTCGAGTCCAACCCCAAGGACTACAACACGATGGACGCCGTCGCGATGTACCAGGAGAACGACTGCGACTCGTTCGTCTCGATCGGTGGCGGGTCGGCCCACGACGCGTGCAAGGGCGCCCGGATCTCCGTGGCGCACGACGGGCGCAACGTCAACGAGTTCGAGGGCTTCAACAAGTCCGAGAACCCCAAGAACCCGCCGCACATCGCCGTGTCCACCACGGCCGGCACCGGATCGGAGACGTCGTGGGCCTATGTCATCACCGACACCACGACCGACCCAGACCAGCCGCACAAGTACGTCGCGTTCGACGACGCCGCCATCACGACGCTCGCCATCGACGACCCGGTGCTCTACTACACCTGTCCGACGGACTACACCGCGCAGTGCGGCTTCGACGTGCTCGCGCACGCCAGCGAGCCGTACGTCTCGCGGCTGGACTTCCCGCCGTCGCTCGGGAGTGCGCTCTACGCCATCAAGCTGACCGGCGAGAACCTGCGCCAGGCGGTCTGGAACGGCGACGATCTCGCCGGGCGACAGGGGATGATGTACGCGCAGTACATCGCCGCCCAGGCCTTCAACTCCGGCGGGCTCGGCATCATCCACTCCATCTCGCACGCGATCAGTGCCTTCTACGACACCCACCACGGGCTCAACAACGCCATCGCGTTGCCGCGCGTCTGGGCGTTCAACATGCCGGCGAACTACAAGCGGTTCGCTGAGATGGCCGTGGCGCTCGGTGTCGACACGCATGGGATGACCGACGTCCAGGCGGCCGATGCCGCACTGGCCGCATCGATCCGGCTGCTGCGCGACGTGGGCATCCCGGAGAAGTTCACCGACGTGACCCAGGACAGCTACTCCAAGAACCGCCTGGGGCAGGGCCCCACCAAGTTCTACGAGAAGACGACGGAGATCTCCGGCGACAAGGACGACGTCGCTCGCATCACCAATCACGTGCTCGGTGACGCCTGCACCCCCGGCAACGCCCGGGAGTGCACGTTCGAGTCGGTCTCCCCGGTCGTCGACCACTGCATGAACGGCGACCTGGACGACCTGCTCGGCTGAGACAAGGACACTCGGCGTGGCACATCCTGAGGTCAGAGGTGTGCCACGCCGGGCTCACATTCCCCAGTGCATCCGCCGGAGAGGACGACGTGGACGACACCAACACCGAGGTACCCGCCTTCGCAGACGTCGAGGACACCAAGGCCAAGCTGCGCGAGGTCGGTTACCTCACCGACGACCGGCTCGCCACCACCGTCTTCCTGCAGACCCGGCTGGAGAAACCGCTGCTGATCGAGGGCCCCGCGGGTGTCGGCAAGACGCAGCTGGCGCAGAGCCTGGCGCTCGCCACGGGCCGGCGGTTGCTGCGGCTGCAGTGCTACGAGGGGCAGGACGAGTCCAAGGCGCTCTACGAGTGGGACTACGGCAAGCAGCTGCTCTACACCCAGATCCTGCGGGAGAAGATCGGGCAGATCGTCGCGGACACCAGCACCATCGGAGAGGCCGTCGATCGCATCTCCGAGCAGGACAGCGTCTTCTTCTCCGAACGGTTCCTGGCACAGCGGCCGCTGCTGGAGGCGCTCACCTCGCCGGAGCCGGTGGTGCTGTTGATCGACGAGGTCGACCGTGCGGACGAGGCGCTCGAGGCCGTCCTCCTGGAGACCCTCGCGGAGTTCCAGATCTCCATCCCGGAGGTCGGCACGATCACCGCCGCGCAGCAGCCGTACGTCGTCCTCACCAGCAACAACTCCCGTGACCTGTCCGCTGCGTTGAAGCGACGCTGTCTGCACCTCTTCCTGGACTACCCGCAGGCCGAGCGCGAGCTGGACATCATCGCGTCCAAGGACACCGGGCTGGAGCCCGCGCTGGCCGAGAGCCTGGTGCACGTCGTGCGCGGGCTGCGCGAGCTGGACCTGCGCAAGGCGCCCAGCGTGAGCGAGACCATCGACTGGGCCCGCACCCTCGCGGTCCTCGGCGCGCAGGAGCTGTCCGCGTCGCTGCTCTCCGAGACGCTGTCCGTGGTGGTGAAGTACGAGCGTGACCTGGAGACGGCGCGCCGGGCACTGCCCCGGTTGATCGACCCGAACGCCGAGGTCCCGGACACGCTGCCTGGTCACGGGCACAGTCACGACCATGGGCACGACCACTCGCACGACCACCCGGACGACGGACACAGCCACCCGGCGTCCGAGGCTGCACCTGCCAAAGACCCCGAAGGGGTGGCGCGGCGGGCCGCCAAGGACCGACCCGGGCGCCACGACGACGGCTACTACGGGTCGACCGGTCCGGCCAAGGCGGGAGCGGCCGGGGTGCGCACCCCGATGCCCGTCCGGCGCAGCACCGTCTCGGCCTCGCGCAAGCGTCCCCTGTAGGCGGCCATGGAAGCCGCACTGCACCGGTTCGTGCGTCTGCTGCGGCTGCACGGGGTCCGCGTCAGCGTCAGTGAGGTCCTCGACGCGATGCGGGCAGCCGCGACACCGGGTCTGCTCGCCGACAGGGAGGCCCTGCGGGACGCCCTTTCGGTGACGCTGATCAAGGACCGGCGCGACCTGCCCACCTTCGAGACGGTCTTCGACGCCTTCTTCTTCCTGCTGCCCGTCCTCGCCAAGGACGAGGAGCACTCCCACGCCCACGACGACCTGTCCGACGAGGGCGACCTGCAGCAGTTCACGCTGTCCCAGGAACCGGGTGACACCCCGTCGCAGGGGCACAGCCACGGTGAGCCCGACGACATCCGCGACTACTTCCGCCCCGAGGACCTGGTGCAGCAGTTCAACCTGCACCAGGAGGCGAACAAGCTCGACATGTCCTCCAGCACCGACGAGGTGGTGCTGTCCAAGGACAAGGTCGACGCGCTGGTGGAGGCCGCCCGCGTACGCCTGTCGGTGCGCCGGCTGCACAACCCCGGTCTGCCCGGCACGATCGCCAAGTCTCCCGGCGTCGAGGTGGACGCCGACCTGTCCGTCGCCCAGGAGATGGCGTTGCTCGGCTGGCTGGCCGACTCCGACCTGCCGGACGGGGCGGACGACGAGGAGGACCTCGACCTGGAGGCGATGCGTCAGAAGCTGGCTCCGCTGCTCGACGGGCTGTCCGAGAGCCTGCGCCGTCACCTGCAGAAGATGCTCGACCTGCAGATCGACATGGAGCAGCGCGAGCACGAGGTCGCGCAGGCCGAGCAGATCGACCAGTGGGAGCGCTTCACGATGGAGCAGTCCCTGCGCCGCATCGTCCGCGGGCTGCACGGCGCGCCGCGCCCGCGGCGCCGGATCTCGTCGACGGGCACGGTCGACGGTGGGCGCACGATGCGCGCCAACATGCGGTACGACGCGATCCCGTTCCGCCCGGTGACCGTGCGCAAGACGCCGGACCGACCCCGGCTCGTGGTGCTCGCCGACGTGTCCCTGTCGGTCCGGTCGACCGCGCAGTTCACGCTGCACCTCGTGCAGGGTCTGGCGTCCCTGGTGTCCTCGGTGCGCAGTTTCGTGTTCGTCGACCAGGTGGCCGAGGTCACCGACATGTTCGACGAACTGCGTCCGGAGGAGGCGCTCACCCGCATCATGGCCGGCCCCGTGGGCGGAGGGCCGATCGACGTCGATGCCGACACCGACTGCGGCAGCGCGTTCTCCACCTTCCTGGAGGAGTACGGCTCGGCCGTGCACTCCCGTACGACGTTCGTGGTGCTGAGCGACGGCCGCGGGAACGGCCACGACCCGGGTCTGCGCGCGTTCGAGGAGCTGACCCGGCGTGCGCGCCACACCATCTGGCTGACGCCGGAGCCGCGGTACTCCTGGGGGCTCGGACGCTGCGACGTGCCGCTCTATGCGGAGTACTGCGACGCCGTGCACGTGGTGCGCGGACTGGACTCCCTCGAATCGTTCTCGCTGGAGCTGGCTCAGGAAGTGCGATGACGGTCGGGACGCTGGGCGGGGCCGACGCGCTCGACCCGTTCCGCCCGCTGCAGGACGGCCGCTATGCCGACGGCACCGTCGACATCGCGCCGGAGGGCCTGCGTCCGGCGCCGGGTGCGCGGCACATCGTGCGCACCCCGCACTTCGACCTGTCGGGGCGTGGGCCCGAGTTGATCGTGCGACACGCCCTCAACGCGGACACGGTCGATGAGGACCTCACCGGTCTGTTGTGGAGCGAGCTGTTCGAGCCCGGCTGGGTGCGCGGTGCCGACTCGTTCGAGCGCATCATGACCGGGGTGGTGCGCACCGTCGCCGCCGACCCGCTCGATGCTTGGACAGCGTTCTACCGCAACACGATCCGACGCCTGGACGAATGCCTCGACGACACGGTGGCCACACGTGGTGACGGATGCGCGCAGGGCATCGAGGGCTACGCCCCTGTCTACGCGCGTGCCCGGACCCTGTGCGAGGGCAGCGGCAGCGTCATCGAGCTCGGGTGCTGCTTCGGTTTCCTGTCCCTGCTGCTGGCGCGGGACGGCGTCGCGGCCGTCGCGTCCGACGTCTCCCCGGGCACCGTCGGACTGCTCTCCGCGGTCGCGGGCCGGCTCGGCCTGGGCATCCGCACCCTTGTCGCCGACGCCACCCACGTGCCGGCCGCCAGCGGGTGCGCGGACACGGTGCTGATGCTGCATCTGCTGGAGCATCTGGACTCCGAGCAGGGGGAGCGCGCCATCACCGAGGCCATCCGACTGGCCCGCGAGCGTGCGGTGATCGCCGTACCCCTGGAGTCCGATGCCAACGAGACGTTCGGGCACGTGCGCACCATCGACCTGGCCGACCTGGACCGATGGGGCCGTTGGACCGGTCGCCCGTACGAGGTCGCGGAGGATCACGGCGGCTGGCTGACCATCGACTGCACCGGCTGAGCTGCCGGTATGCGCGGGCGGGACACGCCCTGCGCCCGGGAGAGTTGGCCGACGAGTCGTTCAGCGTTGCGAGGTCGGGCTGGTGGTGCCGAAGATGTAGGACTGCTCGGTGTAGACAGCCGGTGGTCCCAGGTGGCCGAGCTGGTGTAGCTGTAGAGCGTCACGCCGGCGGAGTCGGCGGTCACGTTCCTCAGGTCGGCAAGAGGGAGTCCGCATGTCAACCGTCCGGTTGTACGACACCATCGGAGCCACGTACACCGTCACCCGGCGCACGGATCCGCGCATCGCCGCGCGCATCTGGGCCGCGCTCGGCGATGCGCGGACCGTGCTCAACGTGGGGGCGGGGACGGGTTGCTACGAGCCCCCGGACCGCGATGTCCTTGCCATCGAGCCCTCGGCGCTCATGCGCTCGCAGCGTCCCCCGCACTCGGCTCCGTGCGTTGCCGGCTCCGCGGAGCACCTGCCGTTCGGTGACGAGACCTTCGACGCCGCGATGGCTGTCTTCACCCTCCACCACTGGCAGGACCCGATCGCCGGCCTGCGCGAGATGCGCCGTGTGGCACGTCGCGTGGTGGTGCTCCTGTTCGACACGAGCGACCCGAGCCTGTTCTGGCTGAACCGTGACTACCTGCCCGAGTTCGCCGCGCTGAGAGCCGTGCGCGTCCTGGCATCCGTGAGCGATCTGGCGGACGCGATCGGGGCCCGGTTGGATCCGGTGGCCATCCCCTGGGACTGCGAGGACGGCTTCCACGAGGCGTACTGGCGCCGGCCCGAGGCCTACCTCGACGAGCGGGTCCGTCGCAACGTGTCGGTGTGGCACGGCGTGGGACCGGACGTCGAACAGCGCGCGGTCCACAGTCTGCGGCGGGATCTGGCCTCAGGCCGATGGGTCGAGCGCAACAGCGAGATCCTCGACCTCGATGCCGCGGAGCTCGGGGCTCGCCTTCTCATCGCCTGAGCGCGCGGGCGCCTACCGACCGTCCGGGTCGGCGATCGGGGTGAGATTGCCCTTGGCGAACCTGAAGACCGTGGTGCACCGGGGGCACCGCACCACCAGACCGGCCTCGCCGTCCCGATGACCCGGGACCACCTTCAGCTGCTCCCCGTCGTCCGGGCACACGAGGTAGTTCACCCGCCGGACCCTAGGCCCTCCGACGGAGTCGATCGACTCAATCCTGGGTGAGGACGATCTTCGCGCGGACGTCGCCGGACTCGCCGGCGCGGTGTGCTTCGGCGACCTCCTGCAGCGGGAATGTGTGCACGGGCGGCACGCGGAACGTGCCCTCGTCGATGAGCCGTAGTGCCAGCGCGATCGCGTAGTCGGCGCGACCAGAGTCGCCGCGGCTGAACCACACGCCGTGTTCGTGTGCACCCGCGAAATCCGCGATCGTCACCACGTGCTCTGAGCCCCCGGCCAGGTCGATCAGCTCCGGCAGGACTTCGCTTCCGGCGACGTCCAGGGCCAGGTCGACCCCGTTCGGGGCGAGCGCGCGCACCCGGCCCGTCATTCCCTCGCCGTACGCGACGGGTTCGGCGCCGAGGTCGCGCAGGTAGCCATGAGACGCAGCGCTGCCGGTGCCGATCACGCGGGCCCCGCGGTGGACGGCGAACTGCACGGCGGCACTGCCGATGCTTCCGGACGCGCCGTTGATCAAGACCGTGCTGCCGCGCGTCACCCCCAATTGATCCAGGGCGCGGGCAGCGGTCTCCACCGTCGACGGCAGCGTGGCGGCATCGACGAAGCTCATCGACGGCGGGATCGCAGCCCATGTCGACAGCACCGCGAACTGGGCCTGGGCCGCGCCGCCACCGCCCATCCCGACGACCTCGTCGCCGAGCTGAACGTCGGTGACACCGCCACCGATCTCGTCGACGACCCCAGCGGCTTCGTACCCGAGGGTCTGTGGGAGTTCCTGATCCATCCGGCCGGATCGTTTCTTCCAGTCGCTCGCGTTGACGCCCGCCGCACGCACTGCGATTCGCACCTCACCGGCGCCCGCGTGGGGCTCGGGCAGGTCGACGATCTCGAGGACCTCGGGGCCGCCGAACCGGCGGAACTGTGCGGCTCTCATGACGCTCGCGATCGCCCGGTGTCCATGTCCGCTACAGAACGCCGCGCTTGCTCGCCTCGTAGACGGCCTCGGTGCGCCGGGACACCCCGAGCTTGCGCAGGATGTTGCCGACGTGGAACTTCGCGGTGGTCTCGGCGACGTAGAGACGGCTGCCGATCTGCCGGTTGGACAGTCCGCGTGCGAGCAGCGCCAGCACCTCGCGTTCGCGCTCGGTGAGCTGATCCGAGGACGGTGTGGGCGCGTTGAGCCCGCGCACCATGGCCGCGGCGCTGTGCGCGTCGAACGCGCTCTTCCCCGCGCCGACGTCGCGGATCGCCCGCAGCAGCGCGGAGGTGTCGACGTCCTTGACCACGTAACCGCGCGCGCCGACACGGACTGCCTGCAGGACGAGCGCGTCGTCGATGAAGGTGGTCAGCACGAGCACGCCGATCCGGGGGTAGGCCGCCGTGAGCTGCTCGCACAGTACGAGCCCCTCGGCCTCGTGGGTCGTCGACAGCTTGAGGTCGAGCAGGACGATGTCCGGGTGCAGGTGGCCGATCACGGCACGCGCCTCGTCGGGGGTGGCCGCCTCGCCGACGACCTCGAGGTCCGGCTCGCGCGACAGCACCGCCCGCAGGCCGTGCCGCACGATGGCGTGGTCGTCGACCAGGACGACGCGCAACGGCGCGCCCGCCGGGGTCGACGTCGCGTCGTCGCCCGACGCCCGCGTGTCCTGCTCCCGGCCTGCGGTGCTGCTCATGACCGCGACCGTACGCGGTGCGAGAGCGCTCGTACGGTCCCGGTGACGAGCATCGTCGGTGTGGCTTGGTCGGTGACGGGCGGCGGATCCAGCAGGTGCCCGATGAGGCCCGGGTCGAGTGCGTCGGGCAACGGGAGCGGCAGCCGCATCTGCACCTCGACGCCACCCATCCGTGACCGGCGGAAGCGCAGGTCGCCACCGGTGGACGTGATGCGGGCGTGCAGGTTGGCCAGGCCGCGGTGGCGACCGTCGCCGGTGGCCGCCATCGTCACCCGGAGCACTCGCCGAAGCTGCGCGGGGTCGCCGTGGCCGTCGTCGGCGACGGACACGATCACCAGGTCGGGGCGGTAGTTCACCCGCACCACGGCGCGGGTGGCGCCCGAATGGACCTTGACGTTGAACAGAGCCTCACCGACCGCACGGGTCAGCTCGTGCCGGACGCTCTCGGGAAGGGCGATCTCCGTGCCGTGCACCCGCAGCCGCACGCTGACCTTGCCGTCGTGCTGGCGCACCAGCTCCGAGAGCAGCTCCGGCAGGCTGCGCACGGTGTCATCGCGGTGCTGGCTCAGCGCGTAGATCGCCTGCCGCAGCTGGTCGACGACGTCACGCGACAGATCCCGCGCCACGCGCAGCTGCTGCCGGATGGGAGCGGTGCTCGCACCGTGCTGCTCCTGCCACTGCGCGGCGTCCCGCTCGGCCAGGTCGACGGTCATTCCCACTGTCAGCACCTGCTGGGCCACCGTGTCGTGAAGCTCGCGGGCGATCCGGTGCCGTTCCTCATCGACGATCAACCACTGGTCCGCGACCACCAGCCGGTCCTGGGCGCGCCGCAGGGCGGCTGTGCGCTCGGCGAGGTCACGTGCCTGTGCCGCCGTCTCGTCGTGCAGCCGTTGAGCGCGCCGGTGCAGGGCGGTGCCGGCCTGGAACTGCTCGGAGGTGTGCAGCGAGACCGCCGCCTGGTTGGCGAGGATGCGCAGCACCGACAGGTCGCCCGGCTCGGGATCGCTCGGGAGGCCGTGCAGCAGCGCGATGCCACCGACCGTGGCTCCCTCCAGGTTCATCGGCACCCGCACCCATCCGCGGGTATCGATGACGGGCGCCTGGTGCCCGGCCCGCAACGAGCCCAGCTCGCGTCGTACGCCGGCCGGAAGCTCCTCGTCCTCCACCACCCGGCGCTCGCTGTCGACCACCACGAAGCGGGGCCGCGCCCCGGGCAGCTGACCGTCCGCGAGGCTCAGCAGCGTCCACTGGGCGCTGAGGTGGGCGCTCGCCGTCCGCGCGACCTCCTCGAGCAGTCCGCGGGGGCCTTCGACGGTCCGCACCAGGGCACGCGAGATGGAGTCCATCGCCCGCACGGCGCGGGCGAGTCGCTCGTCGGACTCGCGGTATTCGCGGTAGTAGGACCGCTTGCCCGAACGCAGACCGGTGAGCGACGCCAGATCCGGACGGCGGGTGTCCAAATCCTCGGCCCGGTGGGGATCGGCGGTCACAGGGCCGCCCGGAACAACGCCCTGATGTCGCCGATGGAGGCACTGCGCGGGTTGGTGGTGAGGCAGGCGTCCTCCAGGGTCGTGCCGGCGAGCCGTTCGCAGTCCTGCTCGGTCACCCCGAGCGCCGACAGGCCCTTCGGTACGCCGACCTGATCGGCGAGCGTCCGCGCCAGGTCGGCGAGCTGGTTGGCGGCCTGCTCGCCGGACCATCCGTGCGTGTCGAGGCCGACCGCCTGCGCCAGCCCGATGAAGCGCTCCGGTGCCGACTGGGCGTTGTAGCGGATCACGTGGGGCAGCAGCACACCGTTGATCACGCCGTGCGGAGCGTCCAGCAGGCCGCCGACCTGGTGGCTCATCGCGTGGGTCGCGCCGAGGATCGCGTTGCTGAAGGCGAGCCCGGCGTTGAGGCTGGCCTCCGCCATCGCCGAGCGCGCCTCCCCGTCGAGGGGATGGTCCATCGTCGTCCGCAGGTGGCCGACCACCTGGCGGACGGCGCACAGGGCGTGCATGTCCGCGAGCGGGTTGTGCGCGAGGGAGACGAAGGCCTCGACCCCGTGAGTGAGGGCATCCAGCCCGGTCGCGGCGTTGAGCCAGTCCGGCATGGTGTGCAGCAGGCGGGGATCGGTGATGGAGATGTCCGGGACCAGCGCGCGGCCCATGATCGTCACCTTCACCGAGCGCCGGGTGTCGGTGACGATGCAGAACTGGGAGACGTCCGCGCCGGTGCCCGATGTCGCGGGGATCATCAGCGTGGGCGGTATCGGCAACAGCACCTGGTCGACGCCGCGGTAGTCCAGGATGTCGCCGCCGTTTCCGGCGAGCACCGCGACTCCTTTGGCGGCGTCGATGCACGAGCCGCCGCCGAGGCCGATGATGACGTCGCCCTCGCGCTCGACGTACGCAGCATGCGCCGCGGCGATCTCGTGGTCCTTGGGGTTGGGGCTGACCTTCTCGTAGACCTGGGGGTCCAGGCCGCTGGCGCGCAGCGCCGTCTCCAGCTCGGCCAGCCAGCCGGCCTCGACGATCCCGTCGTCGGTCACCACGAACGGACGCTTGGCGCCCAGCCGGCCGGCGGCGAAACCGGCCTCACCGAGCGAGCCCGCCCCGAACACGACTTCCGGGGCGTGGAACTTCAACAGCGTCATGTGGCACCTCGTCCGACCGCAGACGCGGCCTTGGTGACCACGGTAACCGGCGAATGTGAGTCAGGACACAGAGTCCTTGACTGTGCATCGACCGGTTGTCAGCGGATAACCGGCGCCGACCCCGGAGACCCGCTGACAACCGAGCGGGGGCGGCTCAGTCAGCGCGATGACCGGTCGGCGTGCGCCTGATCCAACGCGCGCAGGCCCGCGAGTCCTCGCGCCACGGTGGCGGTGTCGCCGGAGCGCAGATCCTGCACGTACTGCTTGAGCAGGGAGGTGGAGACGCCCGCGGCCTGTGCCTGGCGCAGGTTCTGCGGTTGGTCCAGCTGCATGGACAGCACGGCATCGGCCGCGGCTCGCGGATCCGACGGCGCCGCGGTGACCGTGACCCGGGGCGCGGACGCGGTGGAGGTCGGGTCGAGCACGGGACCCACGAGACCGGCGTACGCCTGCTGCCCGGCGCGGTTCGGATGGAAGGAGTCACCGATCGGCAGGCTCAGCCCGTTGATCCACGGCGCGGACGCGCAGGGAGCGTGGCCGGCGAAGCGGGATCGAGGATCGACGAAACCGAACCCGTACGACGCGGCGGTCGTGCGCAGCAGGGCGTCCAGTTCGTCGGTGCCCGCGTCGAGACCGGAGCGGTCCTGGGAGCTGAAGAAGGTGAGCGCGTTGCAGTCCTGATCGCCCAGCACGTGCGGGTATCCGACGACGGTCACCTTCGCGTGCGGGGCGCGGCCGCGAACCTGGGCGAAGAGGGCCCGCAGGCGCCCCGGCAGAAGGGTGCGCAGCGTGCTGCGGCCCGCGCTGATCGCTCCCCGGCAGTCGCTCAGCCACGACGGGCTCGCGCAGGTGAAGAGCACGAACGCGAAGCCGACGTCGTTGCCGCCGATGGTGATCGACACCCGCGACGTGCCGGCACCGAGGGTGGACAGCTGCTCCTCGCCCATCGACGCGGTGGTCGCGCCGCTGCACGCCTGATAGCTGAGCTGCAGGTCGTAGCGCTCGGCCAGAAGGGGCGCCCAACCGTGCGCAGAGCGGTAGCAGACCCCGGTCGACCCGCCGGAGCCCACGCCCGCGGCGTACGAATCACCCAAGGCGACAAAGGAGTTGGTGCCGGTCGCGGTGCCGGTGCCGGGCGCGACCGTAGGCGTGGCGGTGCGCGTGGACGTCGTCGGTGCGGACGGCGTCGTCGACGTGCCGGCGGAGGACGACGGCGCGGACGATCCGCCGGAACAGGCGGCGAGCAGTGCGCCGACGACAGCCACCGCGGCGATCCGGGTGCGGGCGCCCGGTCGCGAGTGCGATCTCAGTGGCAGGCCTTCCCGGGTGTGGGCGCGACATCGAGCGCCGGGTTCTGGTCGAAGAAACCCGCCGGCTTCAGCCAGAACGAGACGGTGTCGGCCGGCATCACCGGCCACTCCTCCATCCGGGGCACATGGTGGATGCCGAAGGTGTACCAGAGCACCACGTCGGTGTCCTCGATCGACCGGTCTGCACTCGTCCAGGCGGGCAACCCTTCGTCGACCGTGCTCTGGTTGACGAATTCGCCGCAGGGCCAACGCTCCTCGGCGTCGTACGGCGTCACCCACACGGCGTGCTCGAGGACGCGCGCCCGCGCCAGCACGGGGGAGTCGGGGTCGAACATCGGCGGCACCGCGGCACCCGGCACGAGCTTGTACGCGACCGGCCCGCCCACCTTGTTGGTGCGGCCCGGGTTGGTGACCTTCCAGGACCGCTGGGTGGACCACTCGTAGTCCTGGCGGCCCTCGGACTCGGTGCGCAGCGGCACATTCGCCTGGGTGAGCGCGAGACCGTAGGGATTGCCGGAATCCGTCGGCAGCCGTTGCGTTTCGGACATCACGACGGTGTTGCCCGCGGTGTCCGGGTCGCCGTCCGCGTCGATCGCCAGATCGAGGCGGGCCACGATGAAGTGCTGATGGATCGGCGCGTAGGTCTGGTGGTCCACGACGGTGCCGTACGGCGGCGGGGTGTCACCGTCGTACGGGGTGGTCACCATGATCCCGGTGGCGCGCACCTCGCACTCGATGTTGCCGTCCTCGTAGAAGCGCCAGTAGACGAGGTACTCGTAGTTGGCGACGGTGACGTGGAACGACACGACCAGCCGGCGCATCCGGCGCACCTGCGCGCCGGCCCGCTCGTCGACGTGCTTCCACAGGACAGCGGCGTCCTCCTCGTGCAGGCAGATCGCCTGCGGGATCTCACGCGGCTCGCCGGCGGTGTCGTGCAGGGTGGCGTCGACGTAGACGATCTCGCCCAGGCAGTCGCAACCCAGCTCCAGCGACCGGGTCATGAAGCCCAGGCCCCACTCGCCGATGTCGTACGCCGTGCGGCGCACGTGGTTGGGCGTGGGATCGCGGTAGGGCACCACCATCTCGGCGAACGACAGCCGGTCGGCGATGGAGCGCACCCGTGGCCGCCCGCCCTCGTCGACGCCGTCCTCGTAGCCGACCCGGTGCAGCACCAGGCCCTCGCGGTAGTTGAAGCCGAGTCGCAGTCGCCAACGCTGCCAACGCAATTCGTTGCCCCGCAACTGGAAGCTCACCCCATCGGGCTGGGTGATCTCCAGCAGCGTGCGGTCGGTGCGGGCGGCGTATCCGGCGATGTGCTCGGGCGCGTACTCACCGTCGACGGGCGCGAACCCGTTCGGCAGCGACGCGGGTGCACCGGGGTCCTCGATCTCCAGCAACTCCATCGTGTTCATGTCCACGATGAGCTTCAGGCCGCTGACCGGGTGCGCGTACGGGTTGGACGTGGGCGCGTCTCGCACCCAGACGTCGCACCAGCCGACCCGGCGGCCGCGATACTGCTCGGGCACCAGGAAGCCGCCGTAGGTCCACAGGTCGATCAGCACCAGTGACATGTCGGTCACGCCACGACTCGCGAGCGCCGCCGCCACAGAGGGGTGTTCGCGCATCGCGTGGTCGCAGTCGTGCCACTCGTCGGTGGTGGCGTTGGGCTGGTGACCGGGCACGGCCTCCCACGAGAGCACCCGGTCCTCGGTGATCGAGACGACGCCCTTGTACGCCGTCCCGTCGGCCCGGTCCCAAAGGACGACGCGAGCCTCGCGCGCGATGTCCTGTCCCGGTTCGAACCCGCGGACCAGATCCTTCGACGGCTCGCGCAGCTCCACCGACGCAACACGCCACCCCGGCCCGAATCCCTTGTCACGCCGCAGGATCGCCGTGGTGGCCCGGAACTCCTCTGCCGACAGGGGGTCGAGCGGATGGGCCGTGCTCGTGGTGGCGGCGTCGGTCACGGTGCTCCTGGCGGCTGGTGGGGGTGCGCTGCGCCCAGCATCGCACCGCGCGCGCACTCCCGTACGGGGGCGGCCTCGGAGCACGCACCGCTGCCAGCGAGGGCCTAAGACTTTGGATCGGTCAGGGTTAGGACTCAGTCCTGTAGTCCTACGGCGCGGGTGGGCAGTGCACTGGGGGAGTCCGCACATCCCAGGTGTCGGGGCAGGGCCCGACGCAGACGGAGGAATCCGATGACCACCACACGCATCTCCCGACGAACCGGCATCGCGCTCGGTGTCGCCGCAGCACTCGTCGCATTCCCCACGGCCCAGCAGTCTGCATCGGCTGTCGGCCTCGGGCACGCCCCCGCTGCGTCGCCGAGCGCGACGCTGCCGGCCACGGGGAACGCGATCGGCTGGACCGCTGCCGTGCAGCACCAGACCGGTCGCGACGACGACCACGCCCGGCTGGTGATGGTCTCTCCGGCGGGCGGGACCGTCCAGGTGGGCGACGTCTCGGACGACGCGCGCATCGAGGACGTCACCCTCGGAGGCCGTTACGTGATCACGGCCCGGGAGGTCTTCGGCAGCACCTCGCAGGGCGACCAGACGCGGGTGACGGCGTGGGACACGCACACCCGGAAGCCGTACAACTTTCGACTCGCCGGCACCGGCTACACGCTGGCATTCGCAGGCAACGGCATCCTGGTGGCACCGGCCTCGGGCAAGGGGGTCACCGTCCGCACCTTCGCGGGAACGGTCCGGACCCGCTACGCCGACGTCCCGGTCGCGACCGGTGGCCCGCGTGGCATCGCGGTGTCGCCCGACGGGCGCACCCTGCTCCAGAGCGGGAAGCAGCTCTACCTGCGGGACGCCGCGACGGGGAAGGTCACCAGGACGGTGAACCCGCCCTCGCCGGCCGTCAACGGGTCGTGCGACCCCACGCGGTCCTGGACGCCGGGCTCGTTCGTCCTCGCATGCCGCGGGTCCGGGGCCGGCGACGATCGCACCTACCGGGTCGGGTCCGACGGCGCCGTCACGGCCCTCGCCGGACCGGGTCAGGCGGCCGGCGGCATCTGGCCCACCTCGGGCGGCATCGTGACGAACGTCGGCGGCGAGGTCGACTCGGGGCCGTTCGTGCTGCACACTGCGAAGGGGAACCGCACCCTTCCCCTGGGGTCCTACGCGGAGCCGACGGGGAGTCGCGGACCGTCTCTGACCGTCGTGTCGGACATCGCGAACGGCGGCACGGTGTTCACCTACGACGTGACCACCGGTACGCGCCGGACCCTCGCCGGTACGTCGGCGACCGGAGGCGGGCGGTACACCAGCGGTCAGACGATCGACGGCAACCAGTAGGGCCGGTTCTGCAGGCCGCCGCGTGCCCACCCACCCGGTCCGGGTGGGTGGGCGCGTCGCGTCCGAGGCCGCGATCGTCGGGCATGGAGAAAGTCTTAGTTGAGCGGAATTGACTCAACTTTCCCTGCGTTGCATCTGGCAGATGACCGAAGACGATTCCGTAACGGGTGGCCGAGTGGCACGCTCGGAGCGGAGCGTCGTACACAGCTGTCCGACCAGGGAGATCATGTGGACCTTCAACTGACCACCAAGGCGCAGGAGGCGGTCTCGACCGCCGTCCAGGGCGCCTCGAGCGCCGGCAACCCGCAGGTGGAGCCGGCGCACCTGCTGCTCGCACTCGCCGAGCAGACCGAGACGACGACCGCACCGCTGCTGGAGGCGGTCGGGACGACGACCACGGCGGTGGCTGCCACCGCGCGTACGGCGATCGCCGCGTTGCCGGCCGCGACCGGGAGTTCGGTCGCGCAACCGAGCATGTCGCGCACGTTCGTCAACGTGCTGGAGCAGGCCCGCGCCGCGATGACCGCGATGGGCGACACCTTCACCTCCACCGACCACCTGCTGCTGGCGCTCGCCCGCACGGGTGAGTTCGGCCTGGACGCCGACTCGATCCAGGCCGCCGTACCCGCGACCCGCGGCGGCGCGAAGGTGACGTCGGCGCAGCCGGAGGGCACCTTCGACGCGCTGGAGAAGTACGGCACCGACCTGACCGCCGTCGCGCGCGAGGGCAAGCTCGACCCGGTCATCGGGCGCGACTCGGAGATCCGGCGGGTGGTGCAGGTGCTGTCGCGCCGCACCAAGAACAACCCGGTCCTGATCGGCGAGCCCGGCGTCGGCAAGACCGCTGTGGTCGAGGGTCTGGCGCAACGGATCGTGGCCGGCGACGTGCCGGAGTCGTTGCGCGACAAGCGACTGGTGAGCCTCGACCTCGGCGCGATGGTGGCGGGGGCGAAGTTCCGCGGCGAGTTCGAGGAGCGGCTCAAGGCCGTGCTGGAGGAGATCAAGAACGCCGGCGGCCAGGTCGTCACGTTCATCGACGAGTTGCACACCGTCGTCGGGGCGGGCGCGACCGGCGAGGGCGCGATGGACGCCAGCAACATGCTGAAGCCGATGCTGGCGCGCGGCGAACTGCGGCTGGTCGGCGCGACCACGCTCGATGAGTTCCGTGAGCACATCGAGAAGGACCCCGCACTGGAGCGGCGCTTCCAGCAGGTCTATGTCGGCGAGCCCAGCGTCGAGGACACCATCGCGATCCTGCGCGGGCTGAAGGAGCGCTACGAGGCGCACCACAAGGTGGCGATCGCGGACGCGGCGCTCGTCGCGGCGGCGTCCCTGTCGGACCGCTACATCACTGCGCGGCAGCTGCCGGACAAGGCGATCGACCTCATCGACGAGGCGGCGTCCCGACTGCGGATGGAGATCGACTCCTCCCCGGTCGAGATCGACGAGCTGCGGCGCGCGGTGGACCGGCTGCGGATGGAGGAGCTGCACCTGCAGAACGAGAGCGACGCGGCGTCCAAGGACCGGCTCGAGCGGCTGCGTGCCGACCTGGCCGACCGTCAGGAGCAGCTCGCGGCGCTCAACGCCCGGTGGGAGTCGGAGAAGGCCGGCTTGAACAGGGTCGGCGACCTCAAGGCGCAGATCGACGAATTGCGCACCCAGGCAGACCGGTTGGAGCGGGACGGCGACCTCGGTGAGGCGTCCAAGATCCGCTTCGGCGACCTGCCGGCGCTGGAGGAGCAGCTCGAGCACGCGCAGGCCGCCGAGGCGACGTCGTCCACGGCCGGCGCGACCGGCGAGGGGCTGATGGTCAAGGACGAGGTCGGCGCCGACGACATCGCCGAGGTCATCTCCGCGTGGACCGGCATCCCGGCCGGGCGGCTGCTCGAGGGGGAGACCGAGAAGCTGCTGCGGATGGAGGAGTTCCTCGGCGAGCGGCTGATCGGTCAGACCGCGGCCGTCCAGTCGGTATCGGACGCCGTACGCCGCTCGCGTGCCGGTGTCGCCGACCCCGACCGGCCGACCGGGTCGTTCCTCTTCCTCGGACCCACCGGTGTCGGCAAGACCGAGTTGGCCAAATCGCTCGCGGACTTCCTCTTCGACGACGAGCGCGCGATGGTGCGCATCGACATGTCGGAGTACTCCGAGCGGCACGCGGTCGCGCGGTTGATCGGCTCACCGCCCGGGTACGTCGGCTACGAGGAGGGCGGTCAGCTCACCGAGGCGGTGCGGCGGCGGCCCTACTGCGTGGTGCTTCTGGACGAGGTCGAGAAGGCGCACCCGGAGACGTTCGACATCCTGCTGCAGGTGCTGGACGACGGTCGGCTGACCGACGGGCAGGGTCGCACTGTCGACTTCCGCAACGTCATCCTGATCATGACCAGCAACCTCGGCTCGCAGTTCCTGATCGACCCGATGCTGTCGCAGGAGGCCAAGCGCGAATCGGTGATGACCGCCGTCCGCACCTCGTTCAAGCCGGAGTTCCTCAACCGGCTGGACGAGGTCGTCATCTTCGACCCGCTGTCGAAGGCGGAGTTGGCGCGCATCGTGGACCTGCAGGTCGCGGCCCTGGGCCGGCGCCTGTCGGATCGGCGCATCTCGCTGGAGGTGACCGACTCGGCTCGTCAGTGGCTGGCCGACGAGGGCTACGACCCGGCGTACGGCGCGCGGCCGCTGCGGCGACTGGTGCAGAAGGAGATCGGCGACCGGCTGGCGAAGGCGATCCTCGCCGGAGACGTGCTCGACGGCGCGACCGTCACGGTCGACAAGCCGCAGGGCGAGCCGAGCCTCACCCTCGCCTGACCGCCCTAGGAGTCGGTTGTCCGCACTTCCGTGTACCCGTCGACACGAATCTGCGGACAACCGGCGAGCGCGCAGCGGGTCAGGCGGTGCCGACCAGGAGTCCGGCCAGCAGATCGGGCACCTCGTACGGCGTCATGTGGCCGATGCCGTCGAGCACCTCCAGGCGGGCACCCGGGATCTCGCTCGCCAGGGCGGTGCCGAGCCGTTTGGAGGTGAGCCGGTCGCGGGTGCCGACCACCACGGTCACCGGCACCTTCGCCAGCGTCGCGGCGGCAGCGGTCTCGTCGTGCTGCATCAAGGCCCCGTGGAAGGCGCCGAACGCGCGCATCGACGTCCGGGCGGTGAGCGCGCGCGAGCTCTCCAGCAGCGCGGGGTCGGGGTCCTTGCCGTAGAGCGTGCGCTGACCCTTCAGGGTCACCAGCCTGCCCATCCGCCCGGGAGTGCGGGCGAGCAGCTGCATGGCGACGGCCTCGCCGCGCACCCCGGCGCCGGTGAGACCGCTGATGGCGGTCGAGGTCAGCAGCACCCGCTGCACCCGCCCGTCGAACGCGCCGGGGTGCGCTCCTGCGTACGCCATCACGCTCATCCCGCCCATCGAGTGACCCCCGAGGATGAGCGGTGACCCGGCCGGCACGCACTGGTCGATGACGGCGTCGAGGTCGGATCCGAGACGTCGCACGGACTCGTCCTTCGGGCGTTTGCTGCCCCGTCCGAACGTCGAATGCCCGTGTCCCCGCTGGTCGTACGTCACCACTCTCAGGTCGCGCGGCAGCCGCTCGGCCACGAGGTCCCAGGACTGGTGCGCGAGGGTCCACCCGTGCGAGAGGACCACCGTGGTCGCCTCGGGGTCGGGGGGTTCGCGGACGTACGCCGCGAGGCGGGCCCCGTCGGCGGTGGTCACGGTGCGATGGGCGAATGTCGTTGTCGGCACGAGGGGCAGCCAACCACGGCCGCGCCACCGGCGCCGGTCGCGGGCCCCGACGCGGAACCCGCGCAGCCGGTCCGGACGTCGGAGCAGGAGTTCCTTTCCCTACTCGCGCGTATAGGTTGACCGCATGCAACGACGCACCGCCCTGTCCGCGGCCGGCTCCACCCTGCTGGTCGGTGCTCTCACGCTCACCGGATGCAGCAGCACCTCAGGTAAGGCGGCGGCCAGGACCACCGCGGGGGAGACGGCCGTGCAGCGGCTGCAGGCGGTGAAGAAGGTGGTGGACGCCGCGACCGGCTTCCACATCGAGCTCTCCTCGGCGAACGTCCCCTCGACGGCCAGCGGCCTGTTGTCCGGCAGCGGTGACGGCTCGCACGCCCCCGCCTTCAAGGGGGCTCTCAGGGTCCAGATCGCTGGCGCCAATGCCAGCGTCCCCGTCGTCGCGATCGGCAACGTCGTCTACGCCAAGCTGCCGTTCGCGAAGGCCTACTCCACGATCAACCCCTCGACGTACGGCGCGCCCGACCCCAACGTGCTCTTCTCGTCCGGCCCGGGCGGCCTGTCGGCGCTGCTCCCCATCACCCAGGGCGCCGCGTACGGATCTCAGAAGCGCGACGGCAGCGAGACCGTGCAGACCATCACCGGCACGCTGCCCTCGAGCGCCGTGCACAAGACCCTGGGCTTCGGCAAGGACTCCACCGGCCTCAACTACAACGTGGAGTACGAGATCACCAGCACGAACGAACTGCGCCAGGTCCGCGTGACCGGCCCGTTCTACACGGCCGGCGGCACTACGTCGTACCTGACGCGCTTCACCAAGTACGGCGAGAAAGTCGATGTCAGCAAGCCCTCGTAGGTCAACCGCCGAGAGAAGCCCGAAGGCGCTCCTCGGGGTCGCCTCGATCGCCGTGGCGCTCGCAGCCGCCGACACCTACGTCGTCGTCCTCGCGCTCACCGACATGATGACCGGCGTCGGGGTCGGCATCGACTCCCTGCAGAAGGCGACCCCGATCATCTCCGGCTTCCTGCTGGGCTACGTCGCCGTGCTCCCGCTGATCGGCCGGCTCGCCGACCTGTTGGACCGGCAGCGGATCCTGCTCGGCTGCCTGGCCATCTTCGTGGTGGGCTCGGCGATCACCGCCATGGCACCGGAGCTGTCCGTGCTGGTCGTCGGCCGTGTGTTGCAGGGTCTCGGCGGTGGCGGGCTCGTCCCCGCCACCCTCGCCCTGGTCGCCCAGCTGTGGCCGCCCGGCAAACGCGGCACACCGCTCGGCGTGGTCGGCGCCGTCCAGGAGATCGGCAGCGTGGTGGGCCCGCTGCTCGGCGCCCTCATCCTGACGATCTGGGACTGGCGCGCGATCTTCTGGGTGAACGCCGTGGCAGGGGTGCTGCTCTCGGTCGCCGTCCGGGTCATCGGGGGACCGGTGCGTCCGACGCCCGGCACCCGCCCGCGTTGGTGGCGGCCCGTCGCGGCGGTCACCGCGGTCGCCGGCGTGGCCGGCGCCGTCCTGCTCACGCTCGCCCTGACCGCGCCCTCGGCGCTCACCTCCTCGATCCGCTGGGGCGGCCCGTTCGTGCCGTACGGCGCGCACACCTCCCGGATGATCACGCCGATCGGGGTGTGGGCGATGATCGCGCTCGCCATCGCGCTCGTGCTGACCGTCCCGCTCCTGTGGCGCACCTTCGCCCGGGTCGACCTGCCGGGCGCCGCGCTGATCGGCGTCGCGCTGGGCGCCCTCATCCTCACCTTCGCCACGTCCGACCCCTCCAAGCAGGTGATCGGCCCGCTCGGTCTGTGGCTGCTGCCCGTCGCGGCCGTCGCCGCCGGGCTCTTCGTCTGGCGGCAACGGACCGTCTCCGACCCGCTCGTCGCACCCGGCGTCGTACGCCGGCGGGTCACCCCTGCGCTCGCGTGCTCGCTCTTCGCCGGCACCGCGCTGGTGTCGATCGTGGTCGACGTCCCGCTGCTCGCGCAGCTCACCGTCGCGCACAGCACCGAGCGCGACGGCGCCCTCATCCTGTTGCGCTTCCTCGTCGCCGTGCCGGTCGGCGCACTCGTGGGCGGTCTGCTGCTGCACCGGTTCGGGCCCGGGTTGATCGCTCCGGTCGGCCTCGCGGTCGCTGCGGTCGGTCTGCTCGTGATGTCCACGTGGGGCAACGGGTCACTGGAGAGCCTGCCCGCGTGGTTCGTGCTGATCGCGGTGGGATTCGGCATCGGGTTGTCGATCGCGCCCATCAACGACGCGGCCCTGCACGATGCCGCCCCCGATCAGCAGGGCGTCGTCTCGGCGCTGGTCGTGGTGAGCCGGATGATCGGGATGGTGGTGGGTCTCGATCTGCTGACGGCGCTCGGCCTGCACCAGTTCTACGACCGGGTCGCGCAGATCCCGAATGCCACCGACACGCAGATCGCCGCCGCGGCCGTCGTGCAGGTGCAGACCATCTTCCTGGGCGCCGCATTTTTTGTTTTTACAGTAGCCACGACAGTGCGGGACACCATGGTCTTGTGAGCCTGGCCCAGCTGAGAGAATGATGCTTGTAGCCCAGAATTCAAGAAGGTTGTTTATTTTAAAGGCTAATTATAAATAGGCCGGGTATTCAAAACATGAAATGAAAATTTGAAAGTAGAAGGAATGAACAACAGGTTCACAGCAATTTTCCAGATACCCATAATGTGAAAACACAGAGTCATGATGGAAAGGTGAATACAAGATATGTTTGCAGGGATGTTTCTTTGTGTATTTTAAGGTTACCAGAAATTGTATGTTTTAATAACAGTATTTTTTTCTTAGTAAAGAAACAAAGTTTTTTCATGTTGGATTAAAATGATCTATTGTCAAAATAATGTGTTCAGAAAGTGAAAGTAGAAGCTATAGAAATATTAGAAGTTGGGTGTGGCACTGCCTGTCCTTAAAAGATGTGAAATGTATCAAATGTTGAGAACACAAAGGTAACAGTAAAATTAGAAGTACAGAGTTTTGAAAGATGTCAGTTTTGTGGTTTTATACAGGGAGAGCCAAAAAACAGGTTTTTTTAGATATGAAAGAAGTTTGTAAAGACACAAAGTTAAAGAAAGCCCAAAAGTGTAAGATAAATGAACTGACAAAATAAGTCTCATGCTAAAGTGTAGAAATGAGAAGACTCATGCCAGAAATGAGTTGTAGCTAAGATCTGGAAGCATGGGTGTTTAAAACGTGCCTGGCATGTGATCTGTAGATACAGCAGTAGCAGTGTTGATGTATTTTCAGAGGCATGGAAAATGGGTAGACAAGATTGCTTTAAAGCCAGCCAGGCTCAAGATTCAAAAATAAAAAGTTACTAGTCTTGGCTGGCTGTTGTTAAAAGTCTTAAAAAAAATGTAGTGTTTCTGTAGCTGAATTTTTGGTGGCAAAATCTCTATGCTAAAAGCGGGAAGACAGTCAGGCAGGCTGTGGAGCCCAGGCATGGCATTGCTTGCACAAGTGCTTTGCAGGCGAGAAATGGCTCTTAAAAATAAATATAAACGGTGCCTTGGGATCCCAGGTGGGATGCCAAAGGCATCAGCCTGCCAGCAACAAACAGCTTCTGGGAGAAATGTGGTAGTTAGCAGCTGTGTAAAAAGTTTGTTTTGGTGACGACCGCGCCCGCGACCAGGTGCGTCTGCACGCCGTCGGAGCCGAGGACGGTCAGATGCCACACCCGCAGGCTCTCGTCGTAGACGCCGCGGGTCACCTGCGCGTCGAACTGCACGTCCTTGCGCACGTCGTACTTCTCCACGACGTAGAGCAGGTAGTCCTGGATCTCATCGGCGGTGGCGTAGGCGCGTGACCAGTACGGGTTCGGCTCGAAGGAGAAGGAGTAGAGGTGGCTCGGCACGTCGCACGCGCACCCGGGGTAGAGGTTGTCCCGCCAGGTGCCGCCGATGTCGTGCGCCTTCTCCAGGACGGTGAACGAACGGCCCGACCGCTGCAGGGCGATCGCCATCCCGATGCCGGAGAAGCCGCTGCCGATGATGACGACATCGTGATCGACCGGGGTCTGCATGGGGTCCATGACCGGTCAGGCTACCCACGCGTACGACGGGTGCGGGGACCTCGGGAGTCAGGTGGTTCTCGCCGATTGCTCGCCGAATCATCAGACGGGGTATCTATGATCCGCCTGTGTCATTGGTCGGGGGACCCCTGCTGGTCGTCGTCGGTATCGCCCTGGTCGTCGTAACGGTCGGGGCCGTCATGGGAGGTCCCCGGTGGGGGCCTCGGTGGGTCGGCGTCGTACAGCGCACGGTCCTGGTCCTCAGCGCGCAGGTGGTCGCGCTCGTCATGGTCGGTCTCGCCGTCAACGACTGGGGTTCGTTCTACGGGTCCTGGTCCGACCTGTTCGGCGGGTCCACCGGTGTCGTCACCACCGCGGCCGGTGGCCACTCCGCCTGGGATGAATCCCACGCGGGCGGGGGCGCACCCGCGCTGCAACCCACCCACTGGTCCGATGCGAAGCAGTACGCACAGAAGGGTGAGCTCGGTGCCGTCGAGCTGGCCGGGCGGCGCTCCGGCCAGCGCGCCCGCGCCCTGATCTATCTCCCGCCGCAGTACTTCGACGCGGCGGACTCGTCTGCACGCTTCCCCGTCGTCGAGGTCTTTCCGGGATACCCCGGGGAGGTGCAGCAGCTGGTCACGCGATTGGGCTTCCCGAGCGCCCTGCTCGACGGCATCCGGGCCCACCGTCTGCGACCGATGATCCTGGTCATGTTGAACCCGTCACTGGTGCTGCCCCGCGACACCGAGTGCACGAACGTCCCCGGCGGCCCGCAGGTCGTCACATTCCTCACGCAGGACGTGCCCGCCGACCTCCATGCCAATCTGCGTGTCACGTCCGGCGGCTGGGGGGTCATGGGACAGTCGACCGGCGGGTACTGCGCCGCGAAGCTGGCGATGATGGCACCGCACCAGTTCGTCACCGCCGTCTCGCTCTCGGGGTACTACAACGCACGTCACGACTCCACCACGGGAGACCTGTGGGGCGGGAGCACCGAGCGGCGTGACCTCAACGACCTGGACTGGCGACTGGCCCACCTGCCCGCCCCGGCGATCTCGCTCCTGGTCACGATCGGCTCCCTCGAACCCGGCATCGAAGGCCTGCCGGGAGCGCAGCAGTTCATCGGCCTGGTCCGGCCCCCGATGACGGCCCGACTGGTCGTGGTGAAGAACGGCGCGCACAACTTCCACGACTACCAGTCCGTGCGCGGGACCGCCCTTGCATGGTTGTCGGACCACCTGGGTGCAGCGGGATCGCAGCAGCCGGCGTTCCAGGCGCAAGGACGCCAGGGCGATCCGCGACCGGGCTGAGAGTCCCAGCACCCATTTCCCGTCAGGCTCCCAGCAAGCAGCGTCACGATGGGGCCCGCCCGCCGACCGCACTTGATGGGACTCACATGACGACGACCGCGAACGCTTCCTTGGGAGCTCGTCTGCGACGGGCCTGGGGCGACCACCTCGACGACGGGGAGCAGTCCGCCACGCTGGCGTGGGCGTCGTTCGCCGGGACGTTCGTCGGCGTCCGTGCCCTCACCCATTGGCTGCGCGACGGCCACGGACCCAGCGGCGGCGGTATCAGCGTGGGCGGCCGGCACTTCCACCACTACAACATCGGGATCGCGCTCCTGACCGGCATCGGAGCCGTTGCGATTCGGGGCGAGGAAAAGCACCGTCGCCACCCCAGCACGGCTCTCGCGTACGGAATCGGTACGGCCCTGATCGCTGACGAGGCAGCGCTGCTGATCGATCTGCAGGACGTCTACTGGGCCAAGCAGGGACGCCTCAGCGTCGACGTCGCGGTGAGTGCCATCGCGCTCGGCGGTCTGGCCATCGCCGGGTCCGGCCTGTGGCCGACCGCGGTGCGGGAGATCCGTAGGACGCCGTCCGCGGCACGGTGATCCGGTCACGGTCGCTGCCGGAGCCGCACGTGCCCGTGACTCATCGGCGGGTACGTTCGGGTCTCCCGTCCCGAGGAGTGCGATCCGCGTGACCGACGACCGAAGCGCCGACTGGCGCGCGCGATGTGCTGCGCAGTGGGCCGACACCATCGCGAGCGTCCTCGCAACGACCTACCCGTACGGCGCCGCGCACCAGTCGTTGGGGCCGGACGACGTCGATGTCACGCCGGACCGTCTGCACCCGGCGTTCCACGGCTGCCTCGATTGGCACTCGTCGGTGCACATGCAGTGGTCGGCGGTGCGGCTGCTCACCCTTGCACCGGAGCAGCTCGGCACCGAGCGTCGTGCGCGGCTGCGGGCCGTCCTCGACGCGCGGCTCACCTCTGAGCACCTGGCTCGGGAGGCGGCGTACCTGCGCGAGCGCCCGAGCTTCGAGCGGCCCTACGGCTGGGGCTGGGCCGCCGCGCTCGCGCTCGCGGCCGAGCAGTCCGAGGAGCCCGGCGCGCATGGTTGGGCGCTCGCGACCCGTCCGCTCTTCGACGTAGTCGCCGATCTGGTGCTGGCGTGGCTGCCTCGACTCGCCTATCCGGTGCGGCACGGCACGCACGCCAACACGGCGTTCGCGCTTGCTCTGGTGCACGAGGCGGCATCCGCGTTGGGGCGTCCCGGCGTGGCCGACGCCATCGCGGCACGCGCTCGCGAATGGTTCGGCGCGGACCGCGGCTACCCGGTGGCGTGGGAGCCGGGCGGCAGCGACTTCCTGTCGCCCGCCCTCTGCGAAGCCGACCTGATGGGACGGGTGCTGCCGGCGCCGGAGTACGAGGCGTGGCTGGCGGCGTTCCTGCCCGGGCTCGGCGCACCGGAAGACCCGCTGCTGGAGCTGCCCGAGGTGCGGGACCGCTCCGACGGGCATGCGGTGCACCTCTTCGGCCTCGCCCTGTCGCGTGCCTGGCAGCTTCGCCGTCTGCAGGGCCTGCTTCCGCCGGACCGGTCCGGTCGCGTGGCCCAGGCGAGCGCACGGCAGGTCGCGCACGTCGAACGCGAGATCGTGGCGGGCGATTTCATGTCGACCCACTGGCTGGTGTCGTTCGCCCTGCTCGCGGCGACCGCCTGACCGGGTCGTCCATGGCGCTCAGTGCCGGTACGGCCCCGGCGCGTAGTTGTTCTGCTGGACCACGATCGTCTGGTGGTGCTCGGCGCCGCACGCCATCACCAGCGCCACGATCCAGCCGATGAACGACCATCCGAGCAGGAAGTTGACCAGGCCGATCGCCAACTGGTTGGACTTGCCGCGCGTCGCCGCGATCGCCCACGGCAGCATGTAGAAGAACGTGATCACCGCGACGACCCAGGCGACCACGATGAGGGCGGTATTCGGCGCCGGACGGGCCACCATCGTCGTCGAGCCGTACGCGTACTGCGGCGCGTACCCCTGGACGGGTCCGTAGCCCGGGGCCGGATGTTGCGCATAGCCCGGCGACGGGTACCCGTGGCCCTGCTGCGGGTGTGCCTGACCCTGCTGCGGATACCCCTGCTGCGGATACCCCTGGACGGGCTGGGACGCCGGGGATTCGAAGACCACGGCACCCGAGTGCCCACCCTGCGGATCGGTGGGCGGCTGCTGCGGTTTGCGCAGCGGGATCGGGTTGGTGTGCGGCGTCTGCGGGATGCCCCGTGTGCGGTCGTCGTCGGTCATTTGCGTCCCCCTGGAGGCGATCGATGTGGCCAGCTTAGGCGCCGGCGGACGCGTCGGTCCGAGCTCAGTCCAGGTCGACCAGCACGGGCGCGTGGTCCGAGGCGCCCTTGCCCTTGCGCTCCTCGCGGTCGATGGACGCCCCGGTCACCCGGGCGGCGAGCGCGGGGGAGCACAGTGCGAAGTCGATGCGCATCCCCTGCTTCTTGGGGAAGCGCAGCTGCGTGTAGTCCCAGTAGGTGAAGGTGCGCGGCTCGGAGGTGTACGGGCGCACCACGTCCGCGTACCCGGCGTCCACGATGCCCTGGAACGCGGCCCGCTCGGGCGGGGTCACATGGGTGCGCCCCTCGAAGAACTCGGTGTCCCACACGTCGGCGTCCGTGGGTGCGATGTTCCAGTCACCGGCCAGCGCGATCTGATCCTGCGGGTCGTCGGCGAGCCACTTCGCCGCGTCGACCCGCAGTCGTTCGAGCCAGTCGAGCTTGTAGTCGTAGTGCTCGTGCCCGACCTCGCGGCCGTTGGGCACGTAGAGCGACCACACGCGGACGCCGCCGCAGGTCACCCCCAGTGCGCGAGCCTCGCTCACCGCCGGGCCGCCGTACGTCGGCATGTCCTCGAAACCGACCTGCACGTCCTCGATGCCGACGCGGGAGATGACCGCCACGCCGTTCCACTGGTTGTAGCCGACGTGCGCGAGCTCGTAGCCGGCCGCCTGCACCGGCATGGCCGGGAACTGGTCGTCGCGGCACTTGGTCTCCTGCAGCATCAGTACGTCGAGATCGTGACGCTCCAGCACCCCCATGACGCGGTCGATGCGGGAGCGGACGGAGTTGACGTTCCAGGTCGCGATACGCACGCGAGCCACCCTAATGACCCGCCCCGACACCCGCCGGTGGCGCGGTCGGACCTCCCGACCGGTGGTCCGACGCCGGCGGAACCGCGGCTCTGCGCGATGGTGGGCAGGGCGGCAGGCGGTGTGAAGACAAGTTGGAAATTAGTGAACTAATTGTCTGTTAATGTACAAAATGTCTGGCACCGTTCGAGTGCCGGTGCGGCGGTTCGACTGTCGCGATCCTTTCGAGTTCGGAGCATCCATGAGCCAGCACACGACCCCGCCGTCCGGTCAGCCGACGGACGTCACCAGCTTCGCCGACCTGGGCAAGGACCTGTGGTCCTACCTCACCGGTCGCGGCGCCGCGATCGACTACCAGTTCGTCGACATGACCGTCGAGGTGCCGAAGACCACCGGTGCGGACGCCGCGCGCGCCTCCTGGAAGCTCAACGGCACCCTGCGCATCACCACCTCGGAGAAGGCCACCGCCAAGTGACGCGCACCGAGGGCAGTCGCGAACGGCCGCTCTCGGTGACCGCCAATCTGGACATCGAGATCGACGGCGTCTTCTCCCATCTCGCGGGTGATGGTCGGCGGATGGTCCTGCACAGCGAGCACCCCCAGGCGATGTGGTCCGCGCTCACCCAGGCGTCGTTGCCGGACTCGGTCGGGGACGTGAGCGGTCCGCGTGCGATCGGTCGGCTGGCCCGCGCCATGGCCGATGCCGAGCTTCATCTCGATGTCGAGGGCCCTCGCGGAGTGATCGTGAGCATCGGGGACGGAGAGCGGTCAGTCATCGGTCGCGTCGTCACCGGCAGCGCGGCCGTCCGGCCCCGGTCGGCGCGCTCTCTCCTGCCGTTCCTCGGCGTGGCTGCACGACGGGTCGTACGTCGTACGTGATCCCTTCACCGAGGGGATGGAACATGCTCGAGGGGTGGGGACAGGTCCCCACCCCTCGAGCGTTTCTCTGTCCCTGGACGGGATCAGTCGGTCTCGACCACGAAGTCCCAGGACACCGCCGCACGGCGCCAATCCGGTGCCCACTTGATGACGCCCTCACCCGTGGGCATCGAGGTGCGCAGCTGGAACGTCGTCGACCGCCCGGCGGCCAGCACCGCCGGCGGTTTGCGTGACCCCGCGAGGCGCACGGCGTACGTCGCCCCGAGGTGATCGCTCGTCCCGAAGTCCGACACCCGCACCGGCACCGGCAACGCGCCGGCGTGCAGCGTCACGGTGAAGGTGCATGTCGTGGACGGGGTTTCGTACGGCAGCCCCTCGGCGGGGACTGCCGGTCCGACGACCGTGGCGCGCACCGTGCCCCCGGATGCAGGGCGCACGTCGACCGTGTCGCCCTGGGCCGCCAGTGCGGGACGGGTCGGGGTGCCGACCGCCACATCACCGGCGCGGACCGGGTCCGGCGGCAGCCAGGACGGCAGGCTCCCGTAGGTCTGCGGGGCCGCCGGATGGGTGGCGGTGTGACCGGAGCCAGCCGATCCGCAGCCGCCCAGCGCAGCCACTGTGAGAGCCCCGCCGGCCAGCGCGAGGGCGACGCGCCCGCAGGTACGACGCGCGTATGCGCCGTACCTGCGGGCCGGTGCGTCGCTCACCAAACGCGCCGAGCGTTGTTGAAGACGTCGCGACCGAACGGCGTCAGACCCGCCTGGGCGGCGAACCCGAGGTGGCCCTTGCCGTCCAGCCCGCCCGACACGGTGCCGACGGTCAGCGGCGTGTGGTCCTTGCCCTGGCCGACACCGAAGATGTCCTCCATGGTGCGCAACCAGCTGTAGTGGTTGTAGTACGTCGTGCTCGAGCTGCCCGGCTTGATGTACGGGCTGATCAGCACGCTGCCGGTGTCGCCGCCGCCGGGCGTCGCGTCCTTCGCGTCGTACAACGGGTCGGCCGTCTGACCGGCGGCCAGCTGGCCGGGCGCACCTTCGGCGCTGAGCGAGACCGAGCTCACCGCACCGGTCGGGGTGACGGGCTTGCCGTTCTCGTCCACCAGCTGGAAGGAGCCGTCGATGACCGAGCCCTTCGGCGAGGCGGCCGGTTGCGGGCCGGTGTCGCTCACCGTGCCGACGAAACTGCCCGCCGGGATCGGACTCGCGCCGCCAGGGCCGGTCTTGTCGGTCGTGTCGGTGACCTCACGCCCGGTGTCGTCCGCCACGATCGAGCTGTCCAGCACGTACGACGAGCTCGCGCCCGCCGCTGCGCCGTCCGTGCGCGCTCCAGGTGTGTCACCCGAGCCGCCGCGAACGATTCCCGGCACACAGTTCGCCGGCACTCGGGTGGGAGTGGTCTGGGTGCAGGCCGGCGGTCGGTCGATGAAACCGTTGTCGCCGGGGCCGGGGAAGAGCTGGTTGCCCGAGGCGTCGGTCTGCAGCGTGGAGTTCGGACCGGTCGGCTCGGTGTCCACGTTGCGTCCGTTGATGTTCTGCCCGGCCGCGTCCGCCGTGATGCCTGCGGTCGCGTTCGGCTGGTCGCCCTGGGTGGGCCCGTAGGAGTTGGCGTTGTTGAAGCTGTTGCCGGTGTAGGTGAACGGCGGGTTGGCCTCGTCGAACGTGACGTCGATCAGACCGCCGTCCTTGAAGGCCGGCGACTTCTCGATCATCGACACGTAGTACTTGAGGAAGAGGTCGGAGGCGTAGAGACCGCCGGTGTAGTTCTTCGGCGTCGTCGACTCCGGGTTCGGGGTGGGCGACTGGTAGATCGGCTGGCCGGTGGAGGAGAAGGACCCGGACAGGTTGTTGCCCTTGCAGATCGCGTCGTGCGCGTCGCTGCAGTTGTTCGGCGTGATCCAGGAGAACGCCGGGGTGGTCGAGGACTTCTGCAGGTCGTGGAAGAGCCCGTTGCCGGAGTTGTCCAGGTTGGCGATGTGCTTGGAGTCGCAGTCCGAGCCACCGCCGGCCGGCGTCGTCAACCCCGGGGTGGTGCTTCCGTCGGCGTTCTTGGTGCCGGTCACGCCGTGGAACCACGGGAAGGGGAAGTGCTTGGCGACGTACTGGTCGTTCGCCTGGGCGCCGGTGAGGCTGGTGACGCCCGGCGGCAGCGGGTGTGCCGGGTCGGCGCTCATGTAGCGGGGGTTGGTCGTGGGGTCGTTCGCCGAGGTGCCCGGACCGCCGCAGGCCGCGTCCTCGCGGCCGGCCTGGTTGCCCAGGTCCTGCGCGTAGCCCTTCCAGCTCTCGTGCGCCGCGTCGAGCTGGTTGAAGAGGGTCGGAGTGTCGCGGGGGTAGGTGCAGCCGTTCAGTCCGTTGACGGCGTTCGCCTTCGCCGGTGAGGCGACCTGGCCTCGGTCGACGCCCGTCCTGACGATGTCCTTGTTGCTACCGAAGTCGAAGTCCTTGACGCTGCAGTCCGATTGGGTGTCCTGCTCGGGCGCCTGCCCGGACACCATCGAGATGTAGTTGTCCTGGCTGTAGTGCCCGGTGCCGTAGTAGTTCTTCAGCAGGACGCCCTGGCTGGGCAGGGTCTTCCACAGGTAGCTGTTCTGGTTGAGGCCGGTGAACGTCGCGTCGTACGACTTGTTCTCCAGGATGATCAGCCAGACGTGCTTGATCTGCCCGGGACGCAGGCCCGTGCTGGAGATCGTGAGGCCCTTCTGGACCGTGGGGGTGGACGCCGCGGACGTGGCCGCGAGGCCGCCGCTGACCAGCGCAGTGGCGACGACGGCGGTCACGCCCCGTCGCTTCCACCGGCTGAATGTCGTGAGGGTTCGCATGATGGCCTGTCTAACGACTGTGCATTCGCGCTCGCCACCGTCGTTTGCTGAACCCGGCGTGAACGATGCGTGAACCGTCCCGTACCTCGCCTCGAGCCCGTTGGGCGGGCGCCGACCGGACGTCGGGCGCGTCAGGCTGCCTACACTCCGAACCCATGAGTAACCACGCGAAGACCGCCCTCGTCACCGGGGCCAGTGCGGGCATCGGCGCCACGTTCTGCGCCCAGCTCGCCGAGCGCGGCTACGACCTGGTGGTCGTCGCGCGCTCCACCGACCGGCTGGAGGCCCTCAAGACCGACCTCGAGGCGCGGCACGGCGTCAGCGTCGAGGTGGTGACCGCCGACCTCACCGATCCCCTCGACGTACAGAAGGTCGCCTGGCGGCTCAGCGAACCGCAGCGGCCCGTCGATCTGCTCGTGAACAACGCCGGGTACGGGCTCAAGAAGCGCTTCCTGCAGAACGACGTGCAGGACGAGATCGCTTCGCTCGACATCCTCGTGCGCACCGTCATGGTGCTCTCGCACTCGGCGGCGCTCGCGATGAAGGAACGCGGCCACGGCGCGATCGTCAACGTGTCGTCGGTGGCGAGTTTCATGGCCTCGGGCACCTATTCGGCCGCCAAGTCCTACGTCACCGTGTTCTCGGAGTCCCTCGCCGGTGAGCTCGCCGGCACCGGCGTGACCGTGACGGCCCTGTGCCCGGGCTTCACGCACACCGAGTTCCACGAGCGCGCCGGCATCAACCACAAGGGCTCGCCGGAGTTCCTGTGGTTGCAGGCCGACCGGCTCGTGCGCGACTGCCTGGCCGATGTCGACAAGGGCAAGGTCATCTCGGTGCCCGGGCTGCAGTACAAGGTCATCACCACCGCGCTGCGCACGGTCCCGCGTCCGCTCGTACGCCGCGGCCGCCTGGCGAGCGCCCACCGCCCGCAGAAGTAACCCCGGCTAGGCTCCTTCGCCGTGACGCACTCCGTGGAAGTCGACCGCCGCTCGCTCCTGCAGCAGATCCAGGAGCGAGCGATCGTGCATGGCCGGGTGACGCTGTCGTCCGGCAAGGAGGCCGACTGGTACCTCGACCTTCGCCGGATCACCCTCTCGGGGCTAACCGCCCCGATGGTCGGCCGCGTGATGCTCGACCTCACCCGCGATCTCGCGTACGACGCGGTCGGCGGGCTCACCATGGGCGCCGATCCGGTCGCCACCGCGATGCTGCACGCGGCTGCCGCCGACGACGACGGCCGGGCGCTGGACGCGTTCGTGGTGCGCAAGCAGGGCAAGTCGCACGGGCTGCAGCAACGCGTCGAGGGTCCCTCGATCCGGGGTCGCCGGGTGCTGATCGTCGAAGACACCTCCACCACCGGCGGGTCCGCGCTCGACGCGGTCACCGCCGCGCGCGAGGCGGGCGCCGAGGTGGTCGCCGTCGCGGTGATCGCCGACCGCGCGACCGGTGCCGCCGAGCGGATCCAGGCCGACGGCGGTGTGCCCTACCTGTGGGCGTACGGCCCGAGCGATCTCGGAATCTCCTGAACGACAACGCGATCCGGACGCCGCCGCTCGTTCTTTGCGCGCACGGCACTGCCAACCCGGCCGGTCAGCAGGTCGTGCTCGATCTGCTCGCCGCGACCCGCCGGCAGCTACCTGGCGTCCGCGTCGAGGCGGCGTACGTCGACGTCCGGGCACCCGGCCCGGGCGACGTCGTCGCCGATCTGTACGACGCGTCCGACCCGCCCGTGATCGTGCCGCTGCTGCTCTCGACCGGCTACCACGTCGAGGTCGACATCGACCGGGTGGTCCATGCCCATCCGGGCACCCGGGCGACGAGTGCGCTCGGCCCGGCGCCCCTGCTCGCCGACACGATGATCACGCGGTGCGCCGAATCGGGCGTCGAGCCGAGCGACGCGGTGGTCTTCGCAGCGGCGGGCTCGAGCCGGCCGCAGGCGGCGCGGGACGCCGAGCAGGCCGCTGCTCTCTTCGCCGAACGCCGCGCCGGGTCCGGCCCGGTGCTGTTGGGCTACGGATCCGCGAGCTCGCCGAGCATCCCCGAAGCGGTCGCTCGGCTGCGTGCCGACGGCGCGAGCCGGGTCGCCATCGCGGCCTACCTGCTCGGCCCCGGACACTTCCACGACAAGCTGCACCACGCCGGTGCCGACCTCGTCACCGCACCCCTCGGCGCCGACGAGCGGCTCGTGCAACAGGCCGTCGCCCGCTACCGCGCCGCCCTCGACTGACCGCCCACCTTCCTCGCCATCGAGCGGAGGCCTTCACGCTCGAGCGGAAGGGACATGACCCTTCCGCTCTGTGCCGGACCCCTCCGTTCGACGACGGAGGCGGCCCTCAGTCGGTCGGTCGCGGCTCCGCGGAGGCATTGAGCCAGAACGTACGACGCCGCTTCACGCCCGGGTCGCCGGGTTCGTGCAGGTCGCGGTACCTGTCGACAAGCCGGGAGAGCTCGGCGTCCAGCTCGTTGGTCTCCTGCTCGGTGAGCAGCAGGCTCGCGCGCCAGAGCGTCAGCGAGTCGTCGTCCTCGCGCATCCCGGACACCAGGTTCTGAGTGGCAGATCGCAGGAACTCGGTGACCACCGTCTCCTGCTCGGCGAGCGGCATGTCGGCGCCGTCCGAGTTGTCGATCTTGAACCCGTCCGCGGTCTTGCGCCACGGCCGTTCGCGCCCGTCGCCGGAGTCGACCCGCTCGACCATCCCCCACTTCTCCAGCGCGCGCAGGTGGTAGCTCATCGCCGACGGGGTGATCCCGCACCGGGCCGCAGCCTCCGTCGCCGTGAGAGGCTCGTCCGTGCTCAGCACGTCCTCGACGAGTTGCTGACGCACCGGATGCGCCAGTGCGCGCAGCGCACGGACATCGGTGAGCGTGCGCTCCGTCCGCTCCCGTCGCGTCATGGCTCAGCCGACCTGCGGCAGGACGTCGGAGGCGATGACCTCCAGGTGATCCAGGTCGGCGAGGTCGAGCACCTGCAGGTAGACGCGCTGCACGCCCGCCTCGGCGAACCGGCCGAGCGCATCGACGACCTCGGACGGCGTACCGGCGAGGCCGTGCTCACGCAGGTCGCCCAGCGGGCGGCCGATCGCCGTGGCGCGTCGTGAAAGATCCTCTTCGGTTCTGCCGCAACACACGACCTGTGCGGCCGACCAGGTGAGCTCGCCCGCGTCCCGGCCGCGCTCGGCGCAGGCGGCTCGCACCCGCTCGAAGATGTCGGACGTGTCCGGCAGGCTGGAGAACGGCACGTTGAACTCCGTCGCGTACTGCGCCGCCAACGCCGGCGTGCGTCGCTTGCCGTGGCCGCCGATGATGACCGGCACCCGGTCCTGCGCCGGTTTGGGCAGGGCCGGGGAATCGTGCAGCTGCAGGTGCGCACCGTCGTAGGAGAAGGTCTCGCCCGCCGGCGTCGACCACAGGCCGGTGATGGCGGCGAGGTGCTCCTCGAGCCAGTCGAAGCGCTCCTTCACCGGTGGGAAGGGGATCCCGTACGCCGCGTGCTCGGCGCTGAACCAGCCTGCTCCGTAACCGAATTCAACCCGGCCGCCACTCATCTGGTCCACCTGGGCCACGGAGATCGCCAGCGGACCGGGGTGGCGGAAGGTCGCTGATGTGACGAGTGTGCCGAGCCGGATGCGGGAAGTCTCCCGCGCCAGTCCGGCCAGCGTGATCCAGGCGTCGGTCGGACCGGGCGCTCCGTTGCCGTCACCCATCCGCAGGTAGTGGTCGCTACGGAAGAAGGCGTCGAAGCCCAGGTCCTCGGTCGCTCGGGCGACGCGCAGCACGTCGTCGTACGACGCGCCTTGCTGGGGTTCGGTGAAGATGCGCAGATCCATGGCTACAACTCTTGCAGACGACGACGTGAAGCAGTAACTTCATAATATGAAACAAATCCTTCACGCCTCTGTCTGGCGCATTCGCGACTTCCGCAGGCTGGCCGTCGGTCGTTCCGTCGCCGCCGCGGGGGCGGGGATGGTGCTCATCGTGCAGCTGCTCCGGCTGACCGCGCAGGGGGCAGGCTCGGGCCGGATCATGGTGCTGCTCCTCGCCGAGGTGGTACCGGCCATCCTCTGTGCCGGCCCGATCGGGCGAGCCGCCGACCATCGCGATTCCCGAGGCGTGCTCACGGTGGGCATCGCGGCGCAGGTCGCTGCCTGCCTGGTGCTCGCCACCGTGCCCGGCTTCGCCCTCACCTGTGCGGCGATCGCGCTGCTGAGCGTGGGGACCTCGCTGGTCGCGCCGGTGTGGAGCGTGCTGGTCCCGATCGTGGTGGGGGAGGGGCGCGTCGGCGCAGCCGTCGGCGCGCAGCAGGCACTCACCGCGGCGCTGGCTCCCGTCGGGGCTGGGGCGGGCGGAGTCCTCTACAGCTCCGTCGGCGGTGGCGGCGCGATGCTGGTCGCCGCCGGTTGCTACCTCTACCTGGCTGTGGTGGCGCTGCGGCTGAAGGTGCGCCGACGGGCCCTGGCCGCCGAAGCCATCGGACCCGGACTCCGGCAGCTGTTGATGCCCGACCTGGGCGCGGTGCGCCGCGACCGACTGCTCTGGTGCCTGCTCTCCTGCATGGTGCCGCTGGTCGTGGTCCTGCAGGGGTTGAACGTCCTCGAGGTCTCCTTGGCGCGGCACGACATCGGGGTGAGCGCCGCGCAGTTCGGCTGTTCCGAGATCGCCGCGGGCGTGGGCACGGTCGCCGGCGCAGCGCTCGCCGGACGGATCGCGCGTGATCGGACCCGCGCGTGGGCGATGCTCACCGGTCTGTCGGCCGCGGCCGCTGCGCTCGGAGTCCTCGGCGTGGCCACCACGGTGATCGCGTACTTCGGTCTGCTCGTCGTCGTCGGGGCGGGGGTGGGCGTCTCCAACACCAGCTTCGGCGCCCTCTTCATCATCCGCACGCCGTCGGAGCTGCGCGGCCGGGTGTCCGCGGCGGTCAACGGGCTCATGCAGACGTCGTCGACCGCCGCCATCGCGCTGGGAGGACTGCTGGGGGTCCTGCTGGGCGTCCGTCCGGCGTTCATGGTGTCTGGCGTCGCGGGTCTCGCGGTCCTCGCCATCGGCGCCGCGGTGCTCGCGCGTACGTCGACCGAGAACGTGCCCCAGCCGGTCGCGGACGTCCCACTGCCCGTCCGTGCCCCCTGACCCACCCTGACGCAGGTAGGTCCGAGAGCCACAGGACGACCTGTGGCTCTCGGGCCTACCTGTGCCACGGTCGGGTGACGGACCCGAGCGAGCGGGCGCGCGCGCAGCCCCCGAGGTGCTACACCGTGTGCGTGAGCTCCACCGTCCGGCCCGACAGCGCGCGGGACACCGACGGCACGCTGCCCATCTGGCGTGCCGCACAGGTCTTCCGCCTGTCCACCATGGCGTACGCCGTCGGCGTCCAGGTGCCTGCGCGACCGGGCGACGGTGCGTGGGAGCGGGGCGCCTCGACGCCCGGGTCCGGGGGTGGTTGACTGACCCCGCGACGGGACCGAGGAAGCCGGTGAGAATCCGGCACGGTCGCGCCACTGTGAGAGGGGATTCCGGTCCCCGCAGTCAGGAACTCACCCGTCGCTGTTCTGTTTCTGCCAAGGGACGCACGATCCCGTTGCTGAGAGGTACCACCATGAGCACCATCCCCAACACCGCCCCCACGGCGCGCGCATCCGCCACGCCCGTCGTCACCTCGGAGGCGCGCGCGTTCGCGTGGATCTTCGGCGCCGCCATCGTCGCGTTGGCCCTCTACTACTTCATCGGCGTCGACCAGGGCGCGTTCTCCGTCTTCGGCAGCGACACCCACATCCACGAGTTCGTCCACGACTCGCGTCACTTCCTCGGGTTCCCCTGCCACTGACCCCGGTCGGACGGACAACTCGATATGGAACGCGCACTGATCCTGCGCGGCGCCCTCGCGGGCGCCGTCGGCGGGCTCCTGGCATTCGTCTTCGCACGAATCTTCGCTGAGCCGCAGATCTCCGCGGCCATCAGCTACGAGAGCGGGCGCGACGCCGCCCAGGACGCGCTGGACAAGGCGGCCGGTCAGGCCGTCCCGGCGATGGGCCCGGACATCTTCAGCCGCACGGTCCAGGCCAACGTCGGCATCGGCGTCGGCATGGTCTTCTTCGGTGTCGCCATGGGCCTGCTCTTCGCGGTCACCTACACGATCTGCCTCGGCCGTGTCGGCGGCGTGCGGGCACGCACGCTCGCCCTGCTCGTCGCCGGAGGCGGGCTGCTGTCGATGTACGTCGTCCCGTTCCTGAAGTACCCCGCCAACCCCCGGCCATCGGGCACGAGGACACCATCCGCAGTCGGTCGGTGCTCTACCTGACGATGACGCTGGCGGCGGTACTGCTGCTGATCGGCGCGGTACTGCTCGGTCGGTGGCTGCAGGCGCGGCTCGGCACCTGGAACGCGGCACTGGCGGCCGGCGCGGCGTACGTCGTCGCGGTCGGCATCGTGATGGCGCTGCTGCCGTCGTTCGGCGAGCTGGCGGCCAACGTGCACACGTTCGGGCGGCACGCCACCGAGACGCCGCTGCCGCTCAAGGACGCACAGGGCCGCATCGTCTACCCCGGCTTCCCGGCCGACACCCTGGCGACCTTCCGGATCTACTCGCTGCTCGCGCAGGTGATCCTGTGGGGCGCGATCGGGCTGGTGTTCGCGCCGATGGCCGAACGCGTCCTCACACCTCCGAGCGCGCCCGAGCCGGCACGGCGGGACACGGCGCCGGCGTCCCTGAGGTGACCGACGCACGACCGTTCGGTCCCGGATCCCTCGATGCACTGCGGGACCTGGGGCCGTTCTTCGTGGTGCGTACTCACGGCGAAGGTCCGCCACCCGCGCCGTGGAGCCCGGTCACCGACCTGCTGGCCGATCTTGCGCCACGGGTGGAGCAGGTACGCGCGTACCTCGCCTCGGGCGTCGGCCCCGACCCGTCGGGGGTCGAGCTGCGAGTGGCAGCCTCGGTGATGCACCTCGGCCTCGTCGCGCGCCTGGTCTCGCCGTGGGTGGGCCTGGCGGCCCGGGACGGGATCCTCCTGCCGGTCGGAGTCGACGACCTGTGGTGGATCCCGTCGCTCGGTGGCGGTTTCGAGCTGTCGGTCGCCTCGCGGGCGCTGGATCGAGCGCGGCCGGGTCCGCTCGACGCGTGGGCGGTCGAGCTCGTCCGCGATCTGCTGGCTCCTCTGGTGGACGCCGTGCAGGGATCGCCGTCGGTGCTGTGGGGCAACACCGCCTCGGCGGTGAACGGTGCGGTCATCGCGGGGTCGGCCACGCACCCCGAGCTGTCCGCTCGGCTGCGTACCGTCGCGGACGCACTGCTGGCAGGGCTGCCCGGCCCGGGAGGAGCCGGCGTGCACACGGGCCGGGTCGGGACCTCGGGTTTTCGGCGCCGAAGCTGCTGCCTGATCTACCGCGTCGGGGGTGACGCACGGCCGCGCGCGGTCTGCGGCGACTGCATCCTCCCTATGTCCTGACCCGGGCGATCGGGCTGTCGAGCGGGTTCGTCAGTCGCGGTGGGCGACCTTCTCGACGGCGTCGGCGGACTCGTCGATGAGCTCCTTCGTGGCCTTGCGGTGACGCCACCACTCGAAGAGCGCCGGCAGCAGCGAGACGAGGACGACGGCCAGGATCACGACGTCGATGTTCTTGCCCAGGCCCGGGAAGGTCTTACCGAGCGCGAGCCCGGCGAGCGTGACGATCGCGACCCACAGCACCGCACCCACGGCGCTCCAGGTGAAGAACCGCCGACGGTCCATCCGTGACGCACCGGCGACCAGGGTGATGAAGGTGCGCACCACCGGCACGAAACGACCGATGACCAGGGCCTTGTTGCCGTGGTGATCGAAGAACGCGCTGGTCTTGTCGAAGTGGCTGCGCTTGACCACCCGGCCGTCGCGCTCGTAGAGCCGCGCACCTGCGACCCGGCCGATCTCGTACCCCGCCACGTTGCCTGCGAACGCCGCGATCATCAGCAGCGGCATCGTCTGCCACAGCGGCATGTGGAAGCCGCTGGTGCTGGACGTCGCGGTGAAGAGTCCGATCGAGAAGAGCAGCGAGTCGCCGGGCAGGAACGGGAAGAGCACCCCGCACTCGATGAAGACGATCAGTATCGAGAACCAGAAGAACGCACCACCGAACTGTCCGAGCAGGTAGTTGGGGTCCATGAAGCTCGGGCCGAGGGAATGCATCACCGCTCCAGGCTACGGGGAATCCACTGAGCACACGCTGTGCCGGCTGCCCGGACGCGCCGTGCGGTTCGTACGCCGGGCGACGAGTACTGCGGTGTGCGTCTGTGGCCAGGACTGCAGCCCTGGCCACAGACGCACACCGTCACCACGGACGCGCGACGACCGTGTCGGAGGTACGGCGGATCCGGTGGTCGCTTTCAGAAGTTGTCGGGGCAGTACGGCGAGCGCGTCCACCCGAAGGCTCCGGCCGCCTCCCGCACCGCGCCCGCCGTGTGCTCACGCACCCGTCCGGCCCGGTGCAGATCGCCGACCGAGACGCCGCCGAGGTAGACCGCCCCCAGATCGCGCGCGCTCAGGGTCAGATCGGGTGCCTTGCGGGTGCGGGCGACCTCGGCGTGGCCACCAGTGATCCTCAGCGAGTAGCGCCCGTCGACGCTCGCGAGCACCGGATCCGCGACCTGGAGCACCAGTGCGGCATCGGCGAGGTAGCTCCGGGATTGCAGCGCTTCGGAGACGTCCAGGATCCGCAGGTAGAGCCCGTCGGCCGGGCGGATGTCGAGGGCCCGCGGGTCGGCCAGCAGGTGCAACAGGGTCTCCTGCGCCGCCGCACCGGATGCGCTGAAGGTGCGGGCCAGGTCGAGGTCGAGCTGATAGCGCCACAGGCCGGCGTACGCCGTGGGTGTGCTGGCGAGGACCGGCCCCACGCTGACCTTTCCGGCCGGACCCGTGCGGTTCCAGTCGTCCTTGAAGCGGTAGGTGCCGACCCCGTCGACCGTGCCGCCCGCGTCGAAGTGCACGAGGTAGCGCCGCGCCGAGCGGCCCTCGCGCCACCGCTCGGGATCCACGGTCTCCATCTCCCACCAGCGGCCCGGGCGGTCGAACATGCCCGGCTGCTCCGCGCGCACCGACTCGTGCACGGGGCGCGCCGCCGCCAGCCACTGGTCGGCGCTCACCTCGACGACCGACCCTTCCGTCGCGACGTCGGGCAGGAAGGCACTCTCGTGCGTCGAGCCGCTCAGCGAGGCCGACCAGGTGGCGACGCCGTACCCGAACCGGCCGTAGATCCCCGACTCGCTCGCCCACAGCGCGGCCATCGGCACTTCCCGGGCGGTGAGGTCATCGAGCTGGTGGCGCATCATCGCGCTCAGCAGGCCCCGGCGTCGGTACGCCGGCGCGACCGTCACGTCCGAGACCGCCGCGCAGGGCACTTCACCGCCGGGCACCGACAGGGTGCGGACGGTGCTCGACGCGGTCGCCACCCAGGCGCGACCCACCCGCAGGCCGAAGCAGCCCGCCGGGGGGAAGAGATCCCGGCTGAGCGCGGTGGTCTCGGTCTCGGCGGTCTCGTGGAACCCGGCGACCACCGCGTCGTGCCACGAGGTCCAGGTGCGGTCGGTGACCTGCGTCAGTTTCGGCTGCGCCAGGTGCGGCGGCTCGGGCAGACGTTTCGGGCTGGCTGTTCGCGAGGAGGGCACCGGTTCATCCCATCGGACGTACACCCCATCGCGCCACCGGAATTCCCAGCGTGCGTCAGGCGAGCGCCTTGCCGTCGACGTCGGGCAGCTTGCGCAGGATGATCAGGATGAGGTCGATGATGCTCCAGATGCCGCAGCCGCCGCAGGTGATGAGCTTGAGCACCCCGAGGCCGGTCTGGCCCAGGTAGAAGCGGTCGACCCCGAGGCCCCCCAGGAAGATCGATAGCAGCAGCGCGGTCAGCCACTCGCGGTGGGAGAAGACCCCCGGGATCTGCCGGGCGAGGATCTGCTGGCCGCTGGTCGTGCGCACCGGGGTGTCGCCGTGCAGGGCACCGTCGACGGCGAGTCGCTGACAGTCGGCGATGCTCAGCGGGCCGCGCTCCGCGCCGTCGACGAAGGCGAAGAACTGGTCACCCCCACCGGACTGCGGAGGGCCGTACCTACCCTGGGGTCCCTGGCCGTAGGGCCCGGGTGGCGGCGGTCCGGCGTACCCGCCCTGTTGCGGTCCTTGGCCGTAGCCACCGGGCCCGCCCGACGGGGGCGGTCCGGCGTACCCGCCCTGCTGGGGACCCTGACCGGGTCCGGTGTTGCCGGGCTTGTTCAGATCGGGTCCGTCGCCGCTGGACTGGGATCCGCCGGTGCCGTACGGGTCGTCCGTGCTCATGTGGGTGCCCTCTCCGGATCGTGGGTCGTTCGCGTGGCTGCGATGCGTCCCGCGACCGAACGGTTCCATCGGATTCAGCCGCGAAGCATGGCACGCTTCGTGCCGTGAGCGACCCGATTCCCACGAACGCGATCGGCGTCGGACCGTGGCCAGGTCCGTGGCCCGTCACTTCGGGCGGTGGCATCGACCCGCGGTACGACGCCGAGTTGCTGCGTGACGGCGACCGCCGCAACGTGCAGGACCGCTACCGCTACTGGACTATGGCCGCGATCGTCGCGGACCTCGACACCCGGCGACACGAGTTCCACGTCGCCATCGAGAACTGGGGCCACGACTTCAACATCGGGTCCGTGGTGCGGACGGCGAACGCGTTCAACGCCGCCGCGTTCCACATCGTGGGCAGACGGCGGTGGAACCGGCGGGGGGCCATGGTGACCGATCGCTACCAGCACGAGCACCACCACGACGACGCCGCGGCGCTCGCGACGTGGGCGCGCCAGGAGGCGGGCGGCATGCCCCTCATCGGCATCGACAACCTGCCGGGGTCACGGCCCCTGGAGACGTTCGATCTGCCGCGGTCCTGTGTGCTCGTCTTCGGGCAGGAGGGCCCCGGCCTCAGCGACGCGATGCGGGCGCAGTGCCAGGTGGTGCTGCACATCGAGCAGTTCGGCTCGACCCGGTCGATCAACGCGGGCGCCGCCGCCGCGATCTCGATGCACGCGTGGGCCCGCCGGCACGTTTTCGACCAGTCCCCCTGAGTGTTCGGGCGTGCGAGACTGCACTCGAATTCGGACAGTGCCAGCAGCGGGCCATCCCGACGGACGGCCCACCTCGGCGGCGCCGCCCCACGCGCCGTCGTTCCACACGAAGGAGTGAGCAGATGCCCATCGCAACGCCCGAGGTCTACGCCGACATGCTGGACCGTGCGAAGAAGAACGGCTACGCCTTCCCGGCGATCAACGTCTCCAGCAGCCAGACCCTGAACGCGGCCATGAAGGGCTTCGCCGACGCGGGCAGCGACGGCATCATCCAGGTGTCGACCGGCGGGGCGGAGTACTTCTCCGGGCAGGGAGTCAAGGAGATGGTCGCCGGGTCCCTCGCGATGTCGGCGTTCGCCCACGAGATCGCCAAGAAGTACGACGTGAACATCGCCCTGCACACCGACCACTGCCCCAAGGACAAGCTCGACGGGTTCGTCCGGCCGCTCCTGCAGGCGTCCCTGGAGCGGGTCAAGGGCGGCGGGCTGCCCTACTTCCAGTCGCACATGTGGGACGGCTCGGCGGTGCCGCTGGAGGAGAACCTGCAGATCGCCGAGGACCTGCTGCAGAAGTGCAAGGCCGCGAAGATCATCCTCGAGATCGAGGTGGGCGTGGTCGGCGGCGAGGAGGACGGCGTCGAGGGCGGCGGCGGGGAGCAGCTGTACTCCACGACCGACGACGCGATCGAGACCGCGAAGGCGCTCGGCACCGGCGAGAACGGCTACTTCATGACGGCCCTCACCTTCGGCAACGTGCACGGCGTCTACAAGCCGGGCAACGTCAAGCTGCGCCCCGAGGTGCTGAAGAAGGCCCAGGACGCCGTCCACAAGGAGTTCCACACCGACACCGACAAGCCGTTCCACCTGGTCTTCCACGGCGGCTCCGGCTCCAGCGCCGAGGAGATCAAGGAAGCGGTCTCGTACGGCGTGGTGAAGATGAACGTCGACACCGACACCCAGTACGCGTTCACCCGGCCGGTCGCCGGCTGGATGATCGGCAACTACGAGGGCGTCCTCAAGATCGACGGCGAGGTCGGCGACAAGAAGAAGTACGACCCGCGCGCGTGGGGCAAGGCGGGCGAAGCGGGCATGAGCGCCCGGGTCGTCGAGGCCTGCGAGAGCCTCGGCTCCGCCGGCAAGCACGCCTGACCTGACCGCACGACGCACTCGACGGGTGGCGAGCGGCCGGCGGGGCTGAGCGATGATGAGCGGGTGACTGACAACCTGCTCGGCATCCCCGAGACCCGCCTGCCCGTCGACCCCGCCGCCGCCCTGCTCGCCGGTGGCGCCGACCCCACCCAGGTCGCGAGGGAGCACCCCACCTCGTCGCTGGCGTGGGCCGAGCTCGCCGAGGTCGCGCTGGGTGCGGGCGAACCGGTCCAGGCGTACGCGTACGCCCGCACCGGCTACCACCGCGGCCTGGACTCGCTGCGCAAGTCGGGCTGGCGAGGGCAGGGTCCGGTGCCCTGGGAGCACGAGCCCAACCGCGGATTCCTGCGCGCGCTCGCTGCCCTGTCCCGAGCGGCCGGCGTTATCGGCGAGACCGACGAGCAGCGCCGGTGCGCGGACTTCCTGCACGACTCCAGCGCCACGGGTGCGCGGGCTCTCGGCCTGTAGGGCGCAGGCTCGCCGGGGACGGGGCGCACGGTGCGGCATACGGTGAACGGGTGACTGCGCGACTGGCCGTGCTCGGGGTGGGGGAGCAGGCCGAGGCGCTCTACCGCAACATCCTGCGCATGCCGCGGCTCGAGCTCGCCGCGCACCGCAGTCGGCTGGGGTGGACCGACGCCGAGGGCGACGCGGCGTTGCTGGAGCTGCGCACCCAGCGACTCGTACGCGTCGGTCCCGGCGGCGAGCTCGTCACCGACCATCCCCGCGCCGCGCTCGAGCGGCTGGTCAGCGCCGAGGAGGCACGTCTCGCCACCCGTCGGCAGGACCTGGCGCGGGTGCGCGACTCGATCGACCAGTTCGCCGCTGATCACCGCATCGGGCGTGAGTTGTCGTCGGCGTCCGCTCCCGATCGTGAACGGGTGGACCGCGCCGAGCTGGTCGCCGTGCACGAGCACCTGGCCGCCTCGACCGTCGGTGCGGTGCGGCAGGCCGCGCGCACGGCACCGAGCCAGGACGTGTCGGCGTACCCCACGCTGCGCCATCAGGTGCAGGAGGGCCGGGAGCTGCGGTCCCTGTACGCAGCCGATGTCGTGGAGCGCTGCGCGACCTGGCGCGCGGCGTGGGCGCAGGCCGGCGAGGCCGCGCGGGTCTCCCGCACGCTGCCGTCGGACTTCGTCGTCTTCGGCACGGACGTCGCGCTGGGCAGTACCGAATGGGGCCGGTCCGACGGGGATTTCGTCGTGCTGCGTGACCCGATGGTGGTCGCGGCGTTCGTCGAGCTCTTCGACCGGCTGTGGTCGGCGTCGGCCGCCCTCGAACCGGCTGCCGACGAACCCGAGGGTCTGCTCGAGCTGATGCGCCAGGGGTTGAAGGACGAGGCGATCGCGCGGGTGCTCGGAATCTCGCTGCGGACGGTACGACGCCGGGTGGCAGCGCTGATGGCCGAGCACGGCGTCGATACGAGGTTCCAGTTGGCGCTGCGACTGTCGGAACGTCGCGGTCGCGCGGACTGAGACGGTGCGGGCCGCGCACGGTTCGGGACCCGTCGTACCGCTCCGTTAGGCTCGGGTGTCGCGTGGGTCACGCCGCCATCCAGCGGTCTGGCGCACGCACACTCGCGTCGGCCTTCTGGCCACGCCGAAGTCAGCACCGACCACGGACGGGAAACCTGCGATGCCAGCGATCGTGCTTGTCGGCGCCCAATGGGGCGATGAGGGCAAGGGCAAGGCCACCGACCTGCTGGGTGACCGGATCGACTACGTCGTGAAGTTCAACGGCGGCAACAACGCCGGCCACACCGTGGTCATCGAGCAGCCCGACGGCAGCCGCGAGAAGTACGCGCTGCACCTGCTGCCCAGCGGCATCCTCACCCCCGGTGTGGTGCCGGTGATCGCCAACGGCGTGGTCATCGACCTGGCGGTGCTCTTCGAGGAGATCGACGGCCTCAACGCGCGCGGGATCGACACCTCGCGACTGATCGTGAGCAGCAACGCACACGTAATCGCCGGCTACAACAAGACCCTGGACAAGGTGACCGAGCGCTTCCTGGGCTCGCGCCGGATCGGCACGACCGGCCGCGGCATCGGACCGACGTACGCCGACAAGATGAGCCGGATCGGCATCCGGGTGCAAGACCTGTTCGACGTGTCGATCCTGCGGCAGAAGGTCGAGGCGGCACTCGACGTGAAGAACGAACTGCTGGTCAAGATGTACAACCGGCGCGCGATCGAGGTCGAGGAGACCGTGCAGGAGCTGCTGCAGTACGTCGAGCGGTTGCGCCCGATGGTGCGCGACACCTCGCTGGAGCTCTCGCAGGCACTCGACCGTGGCGACTCCGTGCTGTGCGAGGCCGGTCAGGCGACGCTGCTCGACGTCGACCACGGCACCTATCCCTACGTGACCTCGTCCAACGCGATCTCCGCCGGCGCCTGCACCGGCGCCGGCATCCCGCCGACGCGCATCGACTCGGTCATCGCCGTCCTCAAGGCCTACACGACGCGTGTCGGCGAGGGCCCATTCCCGACCGAGCTGCTCGATGACAGCGGGGAGTTCCTGCGCAAGACCGGCGCCGAGTACGGCACGACCACCGGCCGTCCGCGGCGCTGCGGGTGGATCGACACGGTCATCGGGCGGTACGCGACCCGGGTCAACGGCGTGACCGACTTCGTCCTCACCAAGCTCGACGTGCTGACCGGCCTGGAGCGGGTGCCGGTGTGCGTGGCGTACGACGTCGACGGGGTGCGCCACGACGAGATGCCGGTGTCGCAGTCGGACTTCCACCACGCGACGCCGATCTACGAAGAGCTCACCGGGTGGTTCGAGGACATCTCCCACGCGCGCCGCTACGAGGACCTGCCGGAGGCGTGCCGGGAGTACGTGGAGTTCGTCGAGTCACGGATCGGCGCGCGCATCAGCGTCATCGGGGTCGGCCCGGGGCGCGACGAGGTCGTCGTACGCCACGACCTGCTGGAAGCCCGGTGATCACCAGGACGGTCAGCGGCAACCGCCCCCCGACCGGCTTCCTGATCACGCTGTGGGCACTGACCGTCGTGTTCCTGGTCATCGCGGTGGGAGCCCTGGTGGCCAGCTGGAAGCTGCGGTCGCTGTCGCCGGAGCAACGCGAGCAGGGCAGGGCCGCGCAGGCGGGGTGCCTGCTGGTCGGCGGGGTGCCGGCCGCCCTCTTCGGGATCTTCCTGCTCTACTGGGCGATCCAGGTGAGCTGAGACGCCGTCCGCATGCCGCTGAGAGACCTGCCGAGAGCGCCACTGGCCCTGCTCGCGACGTGCGTCTTCTTCGCGATCTGCACCGAGATGCTCCCGGTCGGTCTGCTGCCCCAGATCGCGGCGGGGCTCGACATCTCGGCCTCGACGGCCGGCATCCTGGTCTCGTCGTACGCCGTCATCGTCGCGATCATGTCGGTGCCGATCGCGGCGGTCGCGGAGCGGTGGCCACGTCGGCGCGTGCTGGCGGTCCTCCTCACCACCTACGCGGTGAGCAACCTCATCTTCGCCGCGGCACCCGATGACGCCGTCGCCATGGTCGCCCGGGTCATCGGAGGGGTGGCCCACGCAGGGTTCTTCGCGGTGGCGATCGCCGCAGCGGTGTCCCTCGTCGACCCCGCGTCCTCGGGCCGGGCCATCGCGGTGGTGCTGACCGGCAACGCGATCGCCCTGGTCTTCGGGGTGCCGCTCGGCACCGTGCTCGGCACGGCGCTCGGGTGGCGGTGGGCGTTCGTGGTCATCGCGGTCGCGCTGAGCGGGCTCGCCGTCGCGGTCCTGCGGGTGCTTCCGCCGCGCGACCCTCCGCGGACGAACGCACGGATCCCCGTGATGACGGGCATCCGGCGCCCGGCCGTGATCGTGATGTCGGTGGTGATCACCCTGCTCGCGCTCGGGCACTTCACGCTCTACACCTACGTGAGCCCACTGCTGCTGCACGACGGGATCACCCACCCCGATGTGGGAGCGGTCCTCTTCGGTTACGGCTGCGGCGGCGTCGTCGGGCTGGTGGCCGCGGGATGGGCGGTGAGTCGCCGTCCGGGCCTGGCGCTGGTCGCCGACATCGTGTTGATGTGCCTCAGCCTGGTGCTCGCGGCCGTGATCGGCTCGAGCGGCGGCATCATCGCGGTCGTCGCCCTGTGGGGGTGGCGTTCGGGGCCTTCCCCACGCTGACGCAGACGGTCATGCTGCGGGCGGCGGGAGATGCGACAGATGCCGCGAGCTCCCTGGTCAACGCGACGACGAACCTGGGCATCGCAGGTGGGGCGCTGATCGGCTCCCGGCTGCTCGGCGTGGTCGCCGTCCCCGCCCTCGGGTGGATCGGGGCGATCCTGGTGGCCGCATCGTTCCTCGTCTACCTCGTCGGCGTGCGCCGGGTGAACCTCTAGGCCGATCGGCCCGCGCGCCCTGCCTCAGAACGCCGTTCGGACCGCCGACATGTCGTCGCCGCCGTGCCCGGAGGTCGAGGTCCGCGTGAAGAGGGCGAGCACAGCGTCCGCGAGGTCCGTGCGCAGCTCGGCACCGGCCAGGGCGTCCCGGATGAGCCCGGTGTCCTTCAACGCGCCGTCCACGGCGAACGACGGGCTGTAGTCGGCGCCGATCATGGCCTTGCCCTTCAGCTGCGCGTACGCCGAGTCCGTGGGGCCGCCCTCGATCGAGGCGAGGAAGAGGTCCGGGTCGATGTCCAGGCCCTCGGCGAGCGCGACCGACTGGGCGGTGGCCGCGGTGATGGACACGATCCAGGCGTTGCACACGAGTTTCAGGGCGCTGGCCTTGCCGAGCGCCTCGCCCGCGACGACGCTGCGGGCGGTCATCGCCTCCAGGGCGGGTCGCGCGGCGTCGATGAGCGCGGTCGGGCCCGACAGGAGCGCCACGAGCTTGCCCTGCTCGGCCGGCGCCTTGGTGCCGAGCATCGGCGCGTCGACGATCCGGTCGCTGCCGCTCTCGTCCGCGATGCGTGCGATCCCCGCGGGGCCGACGGTCGTGCTCTGCAACCAGACCGTGTCCGATCCCAGCGCCGGCACCAGCTCGCGGGCGACCTGCACGACCGCGTCGGCATCGAAGAGGATCGTGACGACGACGTCGGCACCACGCACTGCGTCCGTGACCGAGTCCGCGACCGAGATCCCCTCCGTGGCAACGTCTTCGGCCTTCGATCGGGTGCGGTTCCAGACCACCACGTCGTGCCCGGCGCGCTGCAGCGCATGCGCCATCCCCGCGCCCATCACGCCCGTGCCGAGCACTGCCACCCGCTGTGTCGTCTCTTCAGTCATGTCAGAGGTAACCGCCTCGCCACCGTTGCTCTTCCCAGCCGCGATGACGCATCGCGGGTGTCCGCAGAACCGTGCAGACGTCGGCCCGCGACTGCGGACACTCGCGAAGGCCGGTGCGGCGCCGCCCGTAGACTCGCCTCCCGTGACGGAACGTTTGGACGACTGGGTCTCCCGCCTCGCCGACGAGGTGATCGAGGAGGCAGAACGACGCGACACCAAGGTCGTCTGCGCCTCCGGTCTGTCTCCATCCGGCCCCATCCACCTGGGCAACCTGCGCGAGGTGATGACCCCTCACCTGGTCGCCGACGAGGTGAAGCGGCGCGGCGTCGAGTGCGAGCACATCATCAGCTGGGACGACTACGACCGCTTCCGCAAGGTGCCGAACTATCCCGGCGTCGACGACTCCTGGGCCCAGCACATCGGCAAGCCGCTGACGTCGGTCCCGCCGCCGAGCGGGTCGCCCTACACCTCCTGGGCCGAGCACTTCCGCGCCCAGTGCGAGGAGGGTCTGGCCCAGCTGGGCATCGTCTACCGCGGCATCAGCCAGACCGAGCAGTACACCAGCGGCGCCTACACCGACCAGGTGCTCTTCGCGATGAGTCACCGCGGTCGGATCGACGAAGTGCTCGACCAGTACCGCACGCTGGCGGCTACGGACGACCGGAAGCCGGCACAGCAGAAGCAGCAGAAGATCTCCGAGGACGACGCGGCAGCAGTGGCCGAGGCCGAGGCCGGCTCCGGAGCCGCCGCCGAGGACGACGGGTCCAGCGGGTCCGGGTACTTCCCCTACCGTCCGTACAGCGCCACCACGGGCACCGACGAGACCACCGTGACCGCGTACGACGACGCGACCGGTTCCCTGACCTACCGCAGCGACCGCGACGAGCGCACGATCGACCTGCACACCGAGCACCACGGCAAGCTGGTCTGGAAGGTCGACTGGCCGATGCGCTGGGCCTACGAGAAGGTCGTCTTCGAACCCTCCGGCGTCGACCACCAGTCGCCCGGATCGTCATACGTCGTGGGCAAGGACCTCGCGCCCGTCTTCGGCTGGCAGCGCCCGATCGGCCCGATGTACGCCTTCGTCGGGATGAAGGGGATGGCCAAGATGTCGTCCTCGCGCGGTGGCGTGCCCACCCCGTCGGACGCCATGCAGATCATGGAGCCGGCCCTGCTGCGGTGGCTCTACGCCCGGCGCCGCCCCAACCAGTCCTTCAGCGTGGCCTTCGACGCCGACGTGCAGCGGATGTACGACGAGTGGGATGCGTTGTGCCGCAAGGTCGCCGACGGCAAGGGTCAGCCCGGGGACGTGGCGGCATGGACGCGGGCGACCTCGACCGCCGAGGGCGTGCTGACGCAGACGCCGGTCCCTGTCGCCTACCGCACGCTCGCCTCGATCGTCGACATCACGACCGGGGACGAGGAGCAGACGCTGCGGATCGTCGCGCAGCTCGACCCCTCCCAGCAGGTGCGGTCGCTGGACGACCTGCGCCCACGACTGGACTGCGTGGAGCACTGGGTCGCCGCCCAGATGCCCGCGTCCGACCGGACCGTCGTACGCGGCGAACCGGACCTGGACCACCTCGCGACCCTCACCGACCAGGAGCGCGACGCAGTGCGGATCCTCCTGGAAGGCAACGGAGCCGACCTCGGACGCCTGGAGGACGGGTGGTCGCTGGACACCCTCACCCATCAGGTCTACGGGGTGCCGAAGGTGCAGCGCGGGCTCGCGGCGGACCAGATCGTGAAGGGCGACAAGGAGCTCGGCGCGGCCCAGCGGGCGTTCTTCACGCTGCTCTACAACCTGCTCATCGGCAGGGACACCGGCCCGCGGCTGCCCACTCTGCTGCTCGCGATCGGCCCGGAGCGGGTCCGCGCGCTGCTCGCCCCCTGACCGGAGGCCCCGACGGGTGCCGCCGAGCGGCGTCAGTCGTCGCGCAGGCGCTCGTGATGGTGGATGACCTCGTCGATGACGAAGCGCAGGAACTTCTCGCTGAACTCCGGGTCGAGTTGCGACGCGCTCGCCAGCCCGCGCAGCCGTGCCACCTGACGCTGCTCACGGGCGGGATCCGCCGGCGGCAGGTCGTGTTCGGCCTTGTAGACACCGACCGCCTGGGTGATCTTGAAGCGCTCGGCGAGCAGGTGGATCAGCGCCGCGTCGATGTTGTCGATCGACTGCCGGTACGACGTGAGGACCCCGTCCGCGGCCACGTCGGGCGTCTCGGTCGAGGCGTGCAGGGCGTCGTCGTCACTCATGGCGTGCTCCATCCTCGGACACCTCGACGATCGTCATCCGGTGGGCGGCGCGGGTGAGCGCCACGTAGAGGACCCGGACGCCGCCGGGGGACTCGCGGGTGATCTCCGCAGGGTCCACCACGACCGTGGCGTCGTACTCCAGGCCCTTGGTCGACATCGGGTCGACCAGGACGACCCGCGGGTCCGACGCCAGGGCGGCCCTCAGCGCGGCGCGGTGGGCCGCGGGACTGACCACGGCCACCAGTCCGTCGACCTCCCTGAGCAGGTTGCGTACGGCGTCGTCGACCAGCGGGCCGACACCGGCCGGATCGGACTGCAGGACCAGCGGATCGACGCCGGTCTCGCGGACCGCATCGGGGATGTCGGCGTCCGGCACCTGCGCACGGACCACGCGCGCCGCGTAGTCGAAGATCTCCCGCGCGTTGCGGTAGTTGGTGTCCATGTGGAAGCGCTGCCGCGGCGCAGTGCCGAAGGCCTCCTCGCGGGCGCGTTCGGCCTCTGCGGGCACCGGCCAGGAGCTCTGTGCCGCGTCGCCCACGACGGTCCAGGACGCGTAACGGCCGCGTCGCCCGACCATCCGCCACTGCATCGGCGAGAGGTCCTGCGCCTCGTCGACGAGGACGTGCGCGTACTCCTCGGCTTCTCCGATCCGCCCGCGCATCAGGCGTTCTCGCGGATCGCCGGCGATCCGTTCGGACCGACTGGTGCGCTGAGCTCCGACCGGACCCCCGACGGTGCCGAGCTCGGCGACACCGTGGCCGCGTACGTCGTCCAGCTCCTCGATCTCGTAGAAACCCCGCTCCTCCTGGGGTGCCTCCGGCGGGGTGTCCAGCCGGGTCGCCAGGTCGTCGATCAGCGCGATGTCCGCGACCGACCATTGGCCGGTCTCGAGGGTCTCGGCCATCGACCGGCCGAGCACCGCGACGTCGGATGCCGAGAGCACGTCGCCGGCGTACCGGTGCAGGCGCTCGGGATCGGCCAGCCACAGCAGCACCTCGCGCGGGTCGAGTGGCGCCCACCAGCGTTCGATGAAGGCCTCGACCTCACGGTGCTCCTGGAACTGGTCGACGAACTCGGGGCGCTCCCCGGTGCGCACCTGCGCCCAGGCGGCCTCTGTCAACGCTTCCAGCGCGGCCTTGCGGCCGGTGTTGTGCCGGTGGCCGCGCAGCACCTGGCGGCGGATGCTGCCCAGCGCCGCGCCCTCGATGCGCACGGGGGACCCCGCGACCATCGTGCGGAGCTGATCGGGACTGCCCGGCGGCACATCGCGCGCCGCCCGCGCCAGCACCTGACGGATCGACAGCGAACCCTTGACCCGGGCCGCCTCGGGATCGTCGAGACGGTACGCGGTGATGCCGCCCACGACGTCGCCGAGCGAGCGCAACGACACGCTGTCCTCGCCGAGCGAGGGCAGCACGCGCTCGATGTACGCCGTGTACGAGCTGGACGGCCCGACCACCAGGATGCCGCCGCTCTCGAAACGCCGGCGGTTGGAGTAGAGCAGGTACGCCGCCCGGTGCAGGGCCACGACCGTCTTGCCCGTGCCGGGGCCGCCGGTGATCTCGGTGACCCCCGCGCGCTCGCCCGGATGGCCTCGTCCTGGTGCTGCTGGATGGTCGCGACGATGTCGCGCATCCGGCCGCCCCGCGAGCGGCTGAGGGCGGCCATCAGGGCGCCGTCGCCGACGACGACCATCCCCTCGGGCGCCTCGGGGACCATCAGGTCGTCCTCGACCCCGAGCACCAGGGCGTCGCGGCAACGCAGCACGCGGCGGCGTACGACGCCGTGCGGGTCGACCGGGGTGGCGCGGTAGAACGGCGACGCCGCGGGAGCGCGCCAGTCGATGACCAGCGGCTCGTACTCGTCGTCGCGCACGCCCAGCCGGCCGACGTACCGGACCTCGTCCTGCAGGTCCAGGCGTCCGAAGACCAGGCCTTCGTACTGGGTCTCCAGCGCCTGGCGCCGACGGCCGGCGTTGAACACCAGCGCGTCCCGCTGGAAGAGGCCGGTCACCTCGTCGTCGCGGATCGCGCCGCCGCGGTCGCTGAACCCGCGGCCGAGGCCCTCGGCCTCCACGAGCCGCGCGCGCTCGCCGGCCTTGCCGAGCTCGACGTAGACGCGATCGACATGCTCTTGTTCGTGCGCGATCTCGGCCGCGACCTGCGGCGGGATCGGTGGGGTGGCCGGGCGGTGGGTCACGCTCACGTTGCTCCAGAAGACGTCGACGCCAAAGACCGATAACTGTAGTCACCGTGCGTGAGCGGATCATCGCCGCTGGGTGGGCGGATGCTCAGAGAAGGTCCCGGCGTACGGCGAGCACCCCCGCCTGGAAGCGCGTCGTCGCGTTGAGACGGTCCATCAGCGCGCGCACCCTGCGCTCCACGGTGCGTTGGGACAGCTTCAGGTGCCGGGCGATGGCGGCGTCGGAAGCGCCCGCGGCCATCATCTGCAGGATGGCCCGCTCCTGGTCGGCGGCACCCGTGGTGTTCGTGCCGTCGGCGCCCATCCGCCAGGGCACCCCGATCTGCCACCCCCAGCGACAGACCTCGGCGATCGCGGTCGAGAAGGCACTGTCGGTCACGACCAGCCCGTGCGGCTGACCCTGGTCGTCCTCCAGATCCACCATGGCGAACCCCACGTCGTTGACCAGGGTGGTCAGGCGCATGCCCGGGGTGACGCGTTGCTCGTCACCCTTGGCGGCCCGCAGCTGGAGCATCTCGGGGAAGTTGGGGTGGTCCAGCAGGGTGTCGGAGTAGTTGGCCTGCACGTGCACGGGCGCACCGGAGCTGTTGACCAGGTCGCGCTGATGGGCCGCCATGGGCTGGTCGAGCAGCATCCGGGCGATCGGGGAGTCGGCGTAGACCATCATCACGTCGCGACGCGCGGTGCCGATGAGCCGGGTCAGTGCCTGGTTGATCCCGGCGAACGACGTCACGATCTGCACGCCTTCGAACGGGTCGCGATCCTGCGGCCGCTCCTGGTGCTGCTGGAAGACGCGCGTCATCGCCGCCGCCGACGAGCGCACCGAACGGGCCCGGTCCTCCAGTCGCGCGGCGAACGCGGGCAGCACGACGTCCGGGGGAAGCACCCGCCAGCTGGACCGGTCCAGGCGTTGGATCATCCCGCGCGCCTCGAGCAGGGGGAGCGTGTCGTTGATGTCCGCTTCGTTGAAACCGCCGGCCAGCAGATCCTCCCGTCGCAGCAGGGGATGCGCCAGCGCCGCCAGGTAGATGTCGGTCAGGTCCGCGTCGCCGAGGGGATCCTCAGGACCGCCGTCCCTTGTGGGCGCGCCGGTCCTGAAGTCACTCCGGTCGCTCTCTTCCTCAGGTGCCACGACAGCCACTCCTCCCGTTGCCGAAGCCCACCAGGCGGGTACGGGGCCGTCCCGGGTCCGATGATTGGCGGGTCTTCGCCAATGACGATATCCGACAACGCCCGACTTGAAACGTTGGGGGCGGGACCGCATAGTTGTGCCTGCAGCCCTCGGGCTGTGCGAGCTTGCGGAAGCGTCGCCGACCCCCTCGGCAGACCACCGCGCCTCGCGGTGGGAACCTCCCGAAAGACCTCCCCCTGACTTTCGGGAGGGTCCCACCACCTTCCTCACCTCTTCCTGCGGCTCTGTGGCTGCGCGCGCCCGCGGCGGGCCGCGCTGACCTTCGTTCGCCCGGGTCGCCCTAGGCTCTGTGCTCGTGAAGGTCCTTGTGGTCGGTGCCGGTGCCCGCGAACACGCGCTCGTGCAGGGGCTGGTGATCGATCCGGACGTGACGCGCGTGGTGGCCGCACCCGGTAATCCGGGGATCGCCGAGCTGGCCGAGTGCCTCGAGCTGCCCGATGTGCGCGACGCCGACGCGATCCGGGCCATCGCCGAGGATGCCGCCGTGGATCTGGTCGTCATCGGGCCCGAGGTGCCGCTCGTCGCCGGGGTGGCCGACGTCCTGCGCCAGGCCGGGTTCGCCGTCTTCGGCCCGTCCGGCGAGGCTGCCCGGCTGGAGGGAAGCAAGGCGTTCGCCAAGGACGTGATGGCCGCTGCCGACGTACCCACCGGCCGGTGCCATGTGTGCCGCACCGAGGAGCAGGTGCGCGACGCGCTCGACGCCACCGGCACGCCGTACGTCGTGAAGGACGATGGTCTGGCGGCAGGAAAGGGCGTCGTGGTGACCGACGACCTGACCGCGGCGCTGGAGCACGGCCGGGCCTGCCTGGCCGCCGGCAGCGAGGTCGTCGTCGAGGAGTTCCTCGATGGTCCGGAGGTGTCCCTCTTCTGCCTCACCGACGGCGAGACCGTCCGCGCGCTCGCACCCGCGCAGGACTTCAAGAGAGCGCTCGATGGTGACGAAGGCCCCAACACCGGTGGAATGGGGGCCTATTCGCCGCTGGGCTGGACGCCCGAAGGCTTGGTGGACGACGTCGTACGCCGGGTCGCCCAGCCCACCGTCGATGAGATGCGCCGACGCGGCACCCCGTTCGTGGGCGTGCTCTACGTCGGCCTGGCGCTCACCTCCGCCGGGCCGCGGGTGATCGAGTTCAACGCCCGGTTCGGCGACCCGGAGACCCAGGTCGTCCTCGCGCGGCTGCGCACACCGCTCGGCGCCCTGCTGTACGCGGCTGCCACCGGGGCCCTCGCCGACCAGCACCCATTGGTGTGGCGGGAGCAGAGCGCGGTCACGGTCGTGATCGCCGCGGAGAACTACCCGGCGAGCCCGGTCACCGGTGACGAGATCACCGGCATCGAGGTCTCCGACGGGGTGTCGGTGCTGCACGCGGGGACTGCGCGACGTGACGGGTCACTGGTGTCGTCCGGCGGTCGGGTGCTGTCCGTGGTGGCGCTGGGCGACACCCTCGCCGGGGCGCGTGCCGCGGCGTACGCATGCGTGGACGGCATCCGGATGCGCGGCAGCCGGCACCGCACCGACATCGCGCTGGCTGCGGAGCGCGGCGAGGTCCACGTGCCCTGAACCCGGATCCTCGAGCTCGCCCCATCACGTGAGCGGGCATGCGAAAGCCCCCGACCTGACGGCCGGGGGCTCTGCTGTGAGATCAGTGGTCGAAAGCGTCCTTGGCGTCCGACGCGGCGCCCTTGAGGTCGCCGTCCTTGATGTTCTCGCCGGCCTGCTTCATTTCGCCGCCGGACTGGTTGGCCTTGCCCTCGGCTACCTGGTCGGGGTTGTCGGTGGCGTTGCCGGCCGCTTCCTGGGCCTTGCCCTTGCCCTGCTGCACGAGATTCGAGATCTTGTCGCCAATGCCCATGATTCCTCCAATTGTTGTGCACGTAGCCACGAGTATGTCCCCTCGTGAGCCAGGTTGCCTGCTACCCGTCCAACGGGTGGCCACCCTCGGCGGTTCCCCCGCACTGACAGAATGCGCGCCATGACGCTCACGCTGCCGGGTTTCGCGCACGTCTACTCCGGCAAGGTCCGCGACCTCTACGCGCCGCTGGGCGACGACGGTGCGCCGCGTACGGACCGGCTGCTGCTGGTCGCCTCGGACCGGATCTCGGCCTACGACTTCGTGCTGCGCTCGCAGATCCCGGACAAGGGCGCCGTGCTCACCCAGCTGTCGCTGTGGTGGTTCGATCAGCTGGCCGACCTGGTGCCGAACCAGATCGTCTCCACCGACGTGCCCGAGCAGGTCGCCGGGCGGGCCGTCCTCGTCGAACGCCTCGACATGGTGCCGGTTGAGTGCATCGCCCGCGCCTACCTGACCGGTGGTGGCCTGTCGGAGTACGAGCGGGACGGCGCGGTCAGCGGGGTCGAGCTGCCTGCGGGGCTGGTCGACGGCGACCGGCTGCCGAAGCCCGTCTTCACCCCCACCACCAAGGCTCCGGTCGGCGAGCACGACCTGCCGATGACCTACGACGAGGTGACGGCGAAGGTCGGCCCCGATCTCGCGGCGCGCGTGCGCGACCTGACCGTGCGCATCCTGGACCGCAGCAACGAGATCGCCGCGCCGCGGGGGATCCTCATCGCCGACACCAAGGTGGAGTTCGGCGTCCGGGCCGATGGCGAGATCGTGCTGGCCGACGAGGTGCTGACGCCCGATTCCTCCCGGTTCTGGCCGGCGGTGTCCTGGGAGCCGGGCCACCCGCAGGCGTCGTACGACAAGCAGTACGTGCGCGACTGGCTCACCTCACCGGCTTCGGGATGGGACCGCGCGTCGGGCGAGGAGCCGCCCGAGCTGCCGCAGGACGTCGTCGGGCAGACCCGCGATCGCTACGTCGAGGCGTACGAGCAGCTGACCGGCCGCACATTCCGCCCCTGAGCCGCCGGTAGCATCTACCGGGTTCGATCAGGTCTGCGTCACCGGCCCCCGTGGGAGAAACAGCAATGGGACACGTCGTCATCGACGTCATGCTCAAACCCGAGATCCTCGACCCGCAGGGCCAGGCGGTGGCCGGCGCCCTGCCCCGGCTCGGCTTCGGCGACTTCACCGACGTACGCCAGGGCAAGCGCTTCGTGCTCGCGGTCGACGGCCCCGTCACGGACACGGTCCTCGCCCAGGCCCGCGAGGCGGCCGACACGCTCCTGTCGAACCCGGTCATCGAGGACGTCGTGAGCGTGCACGCGCTGGAGTCGGACGCGTGAAGATCGGCGTCGTCACGTTCCCGGGATCCCTGGACGACCACGACGCGCAGCGCGCGATCCGCCTGGCGGGCGGCGAGGCCGTGTCGCTCTGGCACGCGGACGCCGACCTGCACGGGGTCGACGCCGTCGTGCTGCCGGGTGGCTTCTCGTACGGCGACTACCTGCGCGCCGGTGCCATCGCCCGGTTCGCGCCCGTCATGGACAAGCTGGTGCCGGCCGCGCAGGGCGGGTTGCCGGTGCTCGGCATCTGCAACGGCTTCCAGGTGCTGTGCGAGTCCCACCTGCTGCCCGGCGCGCTGATCCGCAACGACCACCGCAAGTTCATCTGCACCGACCAGCGGCTGCGGGTCGAGAACGACTCCACCGCCTGGACCGGCGACTTCGAGAGCGGCCAGGAGATCCTGATCGCCCTCAAGAACGGCGAAGGCGGCTACGTCGCGGACGAGGCCACCCTCGACGCCCTCGAGGGTGAGGGCCGGGTGGCGTTCCGCTACCTCGGCGCCAGCCCCAACGGGTCCTACCGGGATATCGCCGGCATCACCAACGAGCGCGGCAACGTCGTCGGGCTCATGCCGCACCCCGAACACTGTGTGGAGTCCGGATTCGGGCCCAGCACCGACGGCCTGGCGTTCTTCACGTCAGTGCTGCACTCGCTCGTCGACGCGTGAGGTCTTACGAATAGCTATGACGGACAACATCATCCAGGCGCCGTCCACCGAAGGCGTGGACACGGTCGGCCGGGCAGCGGAGTCTCCTGACGTCGTACAGCCATGGGCTCAGCTCGGGTTGAAGGAGGAGGAGTACGCACGGATCCGCGAGATCCTCGGTCGTCGTCCCACCAGCGCCGAGCTCGCGATGTACTCGGTGATGTGGAGCGAGCACTGCTCCTACAAGTCCTCCAAGGTCCACCTGCGTCGCTTCGGCGACCTGCCGGCCGAGACACCGATCGGCAAGCAGCTCGCCGGGATCGGTGAGAACGCCGGCGTGGTCGACATCGGCCAGGGCTGGGCGGTCACCTTCAAGATCGAGTCGCACAATCACCCGTCGTACATCGAGCCGCACCAGGGCGCCGCGACCGGCGTCGGCGGCATCGTGCGCGACATCATGGCGATGGGCGCCCGCCCGATCGCCGTGATGGACCCGCTGCGCTTCGGCGCGCTCGACCACCCGGACACCCTGCGGGTGCTGCCGGGCGTGGTCGCCGGGATCGGCGGTTACGGCAACTGCCTCGGCCTCCCCAACATCGGCGGCGAGGTCGTCTTCGACGAGTGCTACCAGGGAAATCCGCTGGTCAACGCGCTGTGCGTGGGTGCTCTGCGGCACGAGGACCTGCACCTGGCGAAGGCCACCGGTGTCGGCAACAAGGTCGTGCTCTTCGGCGCCAAGACCGGTGGCGACGGCATCGGCGGGGTCTCGGTGCTCGCGTCGGAGACCTTCGACTCTGCCGGCCCCACGAAGCGGCCGTCGGTGCAGGTGGGCGACCCGTTCGCGGAGAAGGTGCTCATCGAGTGCTGCCTCGACCTCTACCGCGCCGGCGTGGTCGAAGGAATTCAGGACCTCGGCGGAGCCGGACTCTCCTGTGCCACCAGCGAACTCGCTTCCGCTGGCGACGGCGGTATGACGATCGAGCTCGACACCGTGCCGCTGCGCGACGCGTCTCTGCGGCCTGAGGAGATCCTCATGTCCGAGTCGCAGGAACGCATGATGGCGGTCGTCGCGCCGGATCAACTCGAGGAGTTCCTGGCGATCACCGACCGCTGGGACGTCGAGGCGACGGTCCTCGGCGAGGTCACCGACGGCACCCACCTTCTCATCAGCTGGCACGGCGAGACCATCGTCGACGTGCCGCCGCGCTCGGTCGCCCACGACGGCCCGGTCTACGAGCGACCGATGCAGCGACCGGCGTACCTCGATGCGCTGCAGGCTGATTCGGCACTCGGGCTCACTCGGCCGTCGACCCCGGCCGAGCTGCGCGAGCAGCTGCTGCAGGTGCTGGCGTCGCCGAACATCTGCGACAAGTCCTGGATCACCGACCAGTACGACCGTTACGTCCGCGGCAACACCTCGTTGGCGATGCCCGACGACGCCGGCGTCGTACGCGTCGACGAGTCGACCGGGCTCGGCGTCGCGCTCTCGACCGACTGCAACGCCCGCTTCGCGCAGCTCGACCCGTACGCCGGTGCGCAGCTCGCGCTGGCCGAGGCCTACCGCAACGTCGCGACCACCGGCGCGCTGCCGGTGGCGGTCTCGGACTGCCTCAACTTCGGCTCACCCGAGGATGCCGGCGTGATGTGGCAGTTCTCCCAGGCGGTCGACGGGATCGTCGACGGCTGCAGGGCGTTCGGCGTGCCGGTGACCGGTGGCAACGTGTCGTTCTACAACCAGACCGGCGCCACCGCGATCCACCCGACGCCTGTCCTGTCGGTGCTGGGCGTGCTCGAGGACGTCGCGCGGCGTACGCCGTCCGGCTGGTCGACGGGCGGTCTCTACCTCTTCCAGCTCGGTGCGACCCGCGAGGAGTTCGACGGCTCGGAGTGGGCCGGGGTCGTGCACGGCCACCTCGGCGGTACACCGCCGCAGGTCGATCTCTCCGCCGAACGTGCGCTGGCGGACGTCCTCGTGCAGGGAGCACGGGACGGCGTCATCGCAGCAGCGCACGACCTCTCGCAGGGCGGCCTCGCGGTCGCGCTGATGGAGGGTGTGCTGCGACACGGGATCGGTGCGCGGATCTCGTTGTCCGACAACGTCTTCACCGACCTCTTCTCCGAGTCGGCCGCACGCGCGGTGGTCGCCGTTGCGCCGGAGCACGCGGACGCACTTGCGTCGTTGTGCGACGGGCACGGCGTGGAGATGTCGGCGATCGGCGTCACGGCGGCCGAGATCGACGGTCTGCAGATCGAGGGCGTCGACTCGATGACTCTCGGGGAACTGCGTCGGGCGCACACCGACACCCTGCCGGCCGTCTTCGGCTGATCGACGGGCCCCTCACTCGGCGGGCGGGGCAGGGTCAGGCGGAGCCGTAGAGGTGCGTGATGTGGAGGTGCAGCGGCAGGCGGCGGTCGCGGACCATGGCCGCCCGGTAGTCGTCCCAGTCGTCGTGCTCGCCCTGTAGCGCGCGATAGAGGTCGACCAGTTCCTCCACGCTGGCGTCCTGCGGGTCGGCGCTCACGGGCATCAGCTCGGCGTCGGCCTCCGCCACGGCGTACTGCCAGCCGCCCTTGGCGTTGACGAGGAGGCTGGCACGCGGATCACGTTGCAGGTTGTGGGTCTTCGCGCGGTCGGCGGTGACCGACACGGTGCACATGTCGCGCGAGTGGTCGTAGAGATAGACCACGTTGGACAGCTGCGGCCGTCCGTCGCGTTTGATCGTCGCCAGGCTTGCCATCCGGGAGTCCGCGATCAGGGTCCGCAGTGCGTCGTCGCTCATCCCTGCAGCCTGCCGCATGACCACCCGAGGCGTCACCATCTCCGGACGCCCGCGCGGGCAGCCTGTCAGACTGCGCGGAGACGGGGTCGACGTCGATCCCGCACGAGTTGGAAGGTGTCACCGTGTCCGATCTGGATGTCGTTGCCGTGATCGAAGCCAAGCCGGGGAACGAGGCGGAGGTGAAGGCTGCGCTGGAGGAGCTGGTGACCGCGACCCGCACCGAAGAGGGCTGTGTCAGCTACGAACTGCGAGTCGCTGCCGACGCACCGACCACGTTCATCACGATCGAGAAGTGGCGTTCGCGTGACGACCTGGATCAGCACATGAAGTCCGAGCACATCGCCAAGGCGTTCTCGGTCGCCGGGCCGCTCATGGCCGGCCAGCCCGCGATCTACCCGCTGGCGGACGCGTAACCGAGGGGTCGGGGCTGCGCCGAGATCGCTCTGGCGCATCCCCGACCGTCGACGGACGCGCCGCTCAGCGCACCCGCCAGCCGCCCAGCTCCGGGGGCGCGGGGGAGCGCTCACCGGTCTCGCCGAACGGCGGGACGCCGCGCACCAGAGCCGCGATCTCTGCAGCGGCGCGTAGGCCGGTCGGGAAGTCGGCGCGGGCTGCGGCTCGTCGCAGCCCGCGTAGGTCGATCGGCGCCGCCGACGCGAGCAGCACGACGTTGCCGAACCGGCGCCCCTTCAGCACCTCGTTGGTCGCGAGGAGCGCCACCTCGGGCAGCGAGGCGGGCAGGGTCGCGACCACCCGGCGGATGTACCGCATGCCCGGCTCGTCGGCGAGGTTCGCCAGGAGCAGCCCGCTCGGCGCGAGCACCCGTGCGCACTCGGCGAGGAACGCGCTCGCCGTGAGTTCGGCGGGCACCCTGCCGTCGGCGTACGCGTCGAGCACGATCACGTCGGCACTTGCGTCCCGCAGGGCCCGGACGCCCGCGGCACCGTCGGCCGGGCGCACCCGGATGCGGTGCTGGCGGGGGAGCGGGATCTCGCGTCGCACCGACTCGGTCAGCTCGACGTCGGGTTCGAGCACGATCTGCGGCGATCCGGGGCGGGTGGCCTGCAGGTAGCGAGCCAGGGTGAGGCCGGCGCCGCCGACGTGCGTCACCCGTAGCGGGCCGGGCGGCAGCAGATCGAGGACCAGAGCGAAGTGCTGGACGTACTCGAAGACCAGGAGCCGCGGATCGTCGGGTTGCACATGGGACTGCGGGTGCCCGTCGCGCATCACGGTCACCCCACCGCGCTCGTCGGTCACGAACTCGATGTCGGCCATCCGCACAGTCTGCTGGAACCCTCGCGAACCCCGACTGTCCGCTCTATCGCGCACCCGTCCGCACGAAACCGCGGACACCCGCAGCGGCGGCTCGTGGTGGGATGGACGGATGCCGCGCCGACGTATCGATCCGGCCGAAGGCGGAGCCGCGCTGCGCGCCTGGATGGCCGATCCGAGGTCCCTGGACCGTGCCACGCTCGCGACCGCCGTGCGCTACACGCTGGAGGAGTTGTCCCTGCAGGCCCCGGGCCGCAGCGTCGAGGTGCGCGTGCCGCCGTACGGCGCCGTGCAGGTCATCCAGGGCACGACGCACCGGCGCGGCACGCCCCCGAACGTCGTTGAGCTGCAGGCTGACTCGTGGCTCGCATTGGCTGTCGGCGATCTCACCTGGTCGGAGGCGGAGTCCAGCGGTCGGCTGAGCGCGTCGGGTGGTCGGGCGGACCTGTCGGCCTACCTTCCCCTCGTACGACGCTCGTAGGCTGCGGCCATGCGCTTCGGAATCACGATCCTGCCCGAGCACCGCTGGTCCGACGCCGCACCCCTCTGGCGGGCCGCCGAGGAGCTGGGCTTCGACCACCTCTGGACCTACGACCACCTCACCTGGGAAGGGCTGCCGGACTCGCCGTGGTTCGGGACCATGCCGACCCTGACCGCCGCCGCGATGGTCACCTCACGGGCCCGGCTCGGCACGTTCGTGAGCTCGCCCAACTTCCGTGACCCGGTCACGTTCATGCGCGACATCCTGGCCGTCGACGACATCTCCGCCGGCCGTCTGATCGTCGGCATCGGGGTCGGGGGTGACCGGGACTCGCAGGTCATCGGGCAGCCGACGCTGAGCACGCGGGAGCGCGTCGACCGTTACGAGGAGTTCGTCACCCGCCTGGACACCGTGCTGCGCGAGGACCATGTGTCGTACGACGGCGCGTACTTCCGCGCGAACGACGCCCGGACGCTGCCCGGCGCGGTGCAGAGCCCGCGACCGCCGTTCATCCTCGCGGCGAACGGACCGCGCTCGATCTCGATCGCCGCCGAGCGCGGCAACGGCTGGGTGACCTACGGCAAGCCGGCCGACGAGCCGACGTGGTGGGCGGGCCTGGCCGACGTGTCGGAGCGGATGACCCGCGCGCTCGCGGCCCGCGAACGTGAGGACGACTTCGAACGGCACCTGAACCTGGACGGCGGCGGCGCGTACGCCCTCTCCAGCGTCGAGCACTTCGCCGACATGGTCGGACGTGCGGAGGAGCTCGGCTTCACCGACGTGATCACGCACTGGCCGCGCCCCGATGGGCCGTACGCCGGCTCACGCGACGTCCTGGAAGCGGTCGCCGACCGCTACCTCACTCGCCCCTGAAAAATGGACATGCCGGGCGGGTCACAGGTGACCCGCCCGGCATGTCCGAATGGTGAGACCTAGCGCTTGCTGGGATCCCAGTGCCGGAAACCGCCGCGCCGGGCGGCCGCCTCGTCCTTGAACCACACGCTGGCCTCGGCGTCGTCGAAACCGGGCGACTCGGGTGTGTGGAAGGACATGTCGTTGTCGTCGCCCTTCACCCAGCCTTCGGGCCCCGAGCCGTCCTCGGCCGGAGCCGCGGTCCCCGGGCCGAGGGGGCCGTCCTCCTCATCGCCGGCGGATGCCTCGTCGGAGCCGTCGGAGACGTGCCCGGCGGCGTGATCCGAGACCGGGCTGCTGGCGGCCGGGGCCTCATGCGGGGCCTGGCTCGTCGACGGCGCGTCGTTCAGCGGCGGGGGCGGGGTGGCCCAGTCGTCGCCTCCGCCCGCGGCAGGAGCATCGGCTGCCGGGGTGCCGGCCGGGGCGGGTTCGGCCCCGGCGTCGGCGGTCGTGGACTGCGACACCTTCTCCGTGGCGGGGGCCTCGCGGGCCCGCTCGGTGCGCTCCTCCGGCTGGTCGTCGTCGGTGTCCTCGCGCTGCTCGTCAGCAGCCAGCTCGCGGTCCTCGTCCCGTGCGGGCTCGGGGTGTGCTGCCTCCGCGGCCGGCTTGGCAGCGGGGGGAGCGGTGTCGTCCAGCGGCGGGGGCGGGGTGGCCCAGTCGTCGCCACCGCCCGCGGCAGGAGCATCGGCTGCCGGGGTGCCGGCCGGGGCGGGTTCGGCCCCGGCGTCTGCGGTCGTCGACGCAGAGACCTGCTCCGTGGCGGGGGCCTCGTGAGCGCGCTCGGCGCGCTCCTCGGCCTTGTCGTCGTCGGTGTCCTCGCGCTGTTCCTCGGCCACCGGCGCAGCCCGAGTCGCGGACTCCTCGGCGGCGGGGGCGCTGTCGTCCAGCGGCGGGGGCGGGGTGGCCCAGTCGTCGCCTCCACCTGCGGGGGGCGCGGCCGCGGCAGCGGGGGCCGGTTCCTCCTTGGCCACGGGCTTGGCGGGCTTCTCCTCGACCTTCGCGGCCTCAGCGGGCTCCTCGGCCGGCTTCTCAGTCTGTTTCTCGGCAGGGGTCCTGTCGTCCAGCGGCGGGGGCGGGGTGGCCCAGTCGTCGCCTCCACCTGCGGAGGGCGCGGCCGCGGCAGCGGGGGCCGGTTCCTCCGCGGGCTTCGCGGCCTCGGCGGGCTTCTCCTCGACCTTCGCGGCCTCAGCGGGCTCCTCGGCCGGCTTCTCAGTGGTGGGTGCGCTGTCGTCCAGGGCGGGCGGCGGGGCGTCCCAGTCGTCGCCTCCACCGGCTGCGGGCGCAGTGGTCGCCGGCTCCTCCTCGGGCTCGGACGTCGCCGGCTCGGGGGCCTTCTCCGCCGACTTCTCGGCGGGGGCTTTGTCGTCCAGGGCGGGCGGCGCGGCGTCCCAGTCGTCGCCTCCACCGGCGGCCGCGACAGCAGGCGCCGGTTTCTTCTCGGGCTCGGACTCCGCCGGCTCGGACTTCGTGGGCTCGGGGGCCTTCTCAGGAGTCTTCTCGGCCGCCGGCTGGGCACTGTCGGCCACGGCCGCAGGTGCGGCGTCCCAATCGTCGCCACCGGCCGCAGCCGACTCGTCCTTCTCGTCGGGGGTGCGCGCCGACTCCGGCTGAGCCTTCGCGACCTCCTCGTCCTGCATGCTCGCGGCCTGCTGCTCCGCGGCCGGCTGCTTCTCGAGGGGCTTCTCGGCCGGCGTACGCGCCTGCGAGCCGCCCGCCTGCACCGACTCCGGCTCGGCCGCGGGCGCCTCCGCCACCTCCGGACTGCCCTTCCGGTCGCCGGAGACACCGTGGATGCCGATCGAACCGCCGCGCTTGGGATCGCGCAGCGCGATATACAGACCTTCGGCAACGGCGATGATCGCCAGGACGAGGACGGCCCAGATCATGCGAACTCACTTCTACGGGTGTGGTGGGGGACGTCGTCACCCTAGCCAAACGTCACCTACGGTTGAGGGGTGTCCGATCACCGTCCGCCCCCGCTACGTCCGGTGCGCCGCGCCCCCAACATCGTCGCGTTCCTGCTGACCGGCGCCGTCATCGGCATCGCCATCGGCTCGCTGATCGGCGTACGCGCCAGCACCGGCAACTATTCGCATGGTACGGCGGTCGGTCTCCTCGCCGTGACCGGCGCGGTCATCGGCGCGGTCATCGGCGGTCTGCTGGCGGTCCTGATGGACCACCGGTCCCTGCGCTGAGCGCACCCGCCGAGCCGTGGGACACTTGTCGACGTGACGCGCGGTGACGGCAGGCTCTCGCACGATCTGATGCCGGGGGAGAAATCCCCCCAGGACGCCTGCGGGGTGTTCGGGGTGTGGGCGCCCGGTGAGGACGTCGCCAAGCTGACCTACTTCGGCCTCTACGCGCTGCAGCACCGCGGCCAGGAGTCCGCCGGGATCGCGACCAGCGACGGCGAGAGCATCTTGATCTACAAGGACATGGGTCTGGTCTCGCAGGTCTTCGACGAGTCGAGCCTCTCCTCCCTACGCGGTCACCTCGCGATCGGGCACAACCGTTACTCCACCACCGGCGGCAGCACCTGGGAGAACGCCCAGCCCACGCTCGGCGGCAGCGAGGAACGCACCGTCGCCCTCGCGCACAACGGCAATCTGATCAACACCGCCGAGCTGCGCGACCTGGTCGACGAGCAGCACGCCGGTCGCAAGATCGGCGGCGAGATCGGCCGCGGCAACACCTCCGACACCGCACTGGTGACGGCGCTGCTGTCCGAGCACCCCGAGCGCTCGCTGGAAGATGTCGCCCTGGAGGTGCTGCCCAGCTGCGCGGCGCGTTCTGCTTCGTCTTCATGAACGAGCAGACCTTGTACGCCGCCCGCGACCCGCAGGGGGTCCGACCCCTCGCGCTGGGCCGGCTCGAGCGCGGCTGGGTGGTGGCCTCGGAGACCGCGGCGCTGCAGACGATCGGCGCGAGCGTCGTCCGCGAGATCGAGCCCGGCGAGCTGATCGCGATCGACGAGAACGGTCTGCGGTCGCACAAGTTCGCCGAGGCCAAGCCCAAGGGCTGCGTCTTCGAGTACGTCTACCTGGCCCGCCCCGACGCCGTCATCCGCGGCCGCGTCGTGCACGAGGCGCGTGTGGAGATGGGCCGTCAGCTGGCCCGCGAGCACCCCGTCGAGGCGGACCTGGTCATCGGGGTGCCCGAGTCGGGCGTGCCCGCCGCCACCGGGTACGCGCAGGAGGCCGGCATCCCGTTCGGTCAGGGGTTCGTGAAGAACGCGTACGTCGGCCGCACCTTCATCCAGCCCAGCCAGACCCTGCGCCAGCTCGGCATCCGGCTGAAGCTCAACCCCCTCGAACATGCCATCCGCGGGCGTCGGATCGTCGTCATCGACGACTCCATCGTGCGCGGCAACACCCAGCGCGCCCAGATCCGGATGCTGCGCGAGGCCGGCGCGACCGAGATCCACGTGCGCATCTCCAGCCCGCCGGTGAAGTGGCCGTGCTTCTACGGCATCGACTTCGCCACCCGGGCCGAGCTGGTCGCCAACGGCCTGGACACGGAGGCCATCCGAGCCTCGATCGGCGCCGACTCCTTGGGCTACATCTCCGAGGACGGCATGATCGCCTCGACCGACCAGCCGGCGAGCGAGCTGTGCAGCGCCTGCTTCACCGGTGACTACCCGATCGCACTGCCGGAGGATGGCCGGATCGGCAAACACCTGCTGGAGACGCTGCCGATCGAGCTGCGGACCGGCCACGACGCCTCGATCGAGCACACCCCGGCGGACCGCGGCGAGGTCGACGGCCGGCGGGACGCCGACGGGGTGAATGTGGGAGTCGCGGGCGGCGGCAGCGGCGCCCTGCTGCACCCGTAAGACATCCCACAGAGTTCTCCGCTCCGCTCCGATACTTTGCGGGGGACCCCGACCGAGACCCCACGAAGTTCTCCGCCGCGCTCGGGAACCCGCAGACTCCCCGTAATCCGACGAAACCATCCGAGGACACCATGACCGACGCTCCCATCACCTACGCCGGCGCCGGAGTCGACGTCGAAGCCGGCGACAAGGCAGTCGAGCTGATGAAGGCGTCCGTGCGGCGCGCGCAGCGCCCGGAGGTCATCGGCGGTCTCGGCGGATTCGCCGGCCTGTTCGACGCGTCCGCGCTGGCCGGGATGACCCGGCCTGTCCTCGCCACCTCCACGGACGGCGTCGGCACGAAGGTCGCCGTCGCGCAGGCCATGGACAAGCACGACACCATCGGGTTCGACCTGGTGGGGATGGTCGTCGACGACATCGTCGTCTGCGGCGCGGAGCCGCTCTTCATGACCGATTACATCGCGACGGGCAAGGTCGTCCCGGAGCGGATCGCCGCGGTCGTCTCCGGCATCGCCGCCGCCTGCGCGCAGGCCGGGGTGGCGCTCGTCGGTGGCGAGACCGCGGAGCACCCGGGCCTGCTCGAGCCCGACGAGTACGACGTCGCGGGCGCGGCCACCGGTGTCGTGGAGTACGCCGACCTGCTCACCCCGGACCGGGTGCGCGTGGGCGACGCGGTCCTGGCCGTCGCCTCCTCCGGCCTGCACTCCAACGGGCTGTCCCTGGTACGGCGCGTGGTCGCCTCCGCCGGGTGGGGCTGGGATCGCGAGGTGGCCGAGTTCGGCCGCACCCTCGGCGAGGAGGTGCTGACACCGACCCGTGTCTATGCCGCCGACCTGCTGAAGCTGATCCGCACCGACGGCGTCGACGTCCACGCGCTCTCCCACATCACCGGTGGCGGGCTCGTCGCGAACGTCGCGCGGGTGCTGCCCACCGGTGTCGTTGCCGTCCTGGACCGGTCGACCTGGTCACCGCCGCCGGTCTTCCAGGTGGTCGGTCAGCTGGGCCGCGTGCCGCAGGAGGACCTCGAGCGCACCCTCAACATGGGGGTCGGCTTCGTGGTCGTGCTCCCGGCCGAGCACGCCGAGCGGGCGATCGGCGTACTCGATGCGCTCGGCCTGGACGCGTGGTCGCTCGGTCGCATCGAGGCGGCAGAGCAGGTCGACAGCCACGCAGCGCAGGTGGTCACGGGTGCCAAGGGCACCACGGGCGGCGGCGCACAGCTCATCGGCCGACACCGTTCCTGACCGACCCCACTCACCTGGCGGGCCCAGCCGGCATAGCTGAGCGCCACACCGGCGGGTGTGGCGCTCAGGCTACGTTCGCAGGCCCGACGGTGCGGGTCTGACTCGCGTCAGCGACTGCCGGAGGACCACTGCGAATAGTCGCCCTGGCCGTCATCGTCGGAGTCGTCGCGCTCCTCCGCACGGGTCGGCTGCACGCCGTTCGTCTCGTGCGAACGCAACTCGCGCTGCAGAGCGCTGAGGTCGGTGTCGGGAGAGTAGTACTTCAGCTCCCGGGCAACCTTGGTCTGCTTGGCTTTCGCCCGGCCACGCCCCATGGCGAGACCCCCTCATGTCGATTCCTGGTGATTTGTCGTGGCCTCAACGGTACCTCAGGCTGGTCGCCCGACGTGTCGCGACCCGCGTCCACCTCCGACCGAACCGCGACGCCGGCCCTGGTATTCCGGACGGTGCTCAGGTGGAGCCGTTGGACGGCTCGTCGTCCTTGAGCCGGCGGCGTGAGACGACGACGCCGCCGGCGATGGCCAGAACGGCGATCACGACCGCGCCGATGATGAACCACGGTGCGTTGTTGGTCGAGTTGGTGGGCACCTGCTGGGTGGGCACCGGACTGCTGCTGGAGGACGCGCCGGCGGAGGACGTGGTGGCGCTGGAGGTGGCCGTGGCCGTCGCTCCCGCGGCAGGCGCCGCTCGGAAGGAGAACCCGCCGCTGACGGGGTGCCCGTCGTCGGAGGTGATCCGCCAGACGACCCGGTAGGTGCCCGCGGTCGTCGGCTGCGCCAACCGCACCGACACGACGTCGCCGGTGACTCGCAGGTCGCTGGAGACGACCTTGTCACGGGGGTCCTTCACCTCGATGCGGGTGCCGGTCGAGACGACCTTCTCGGCGAACCTCAGCTGCACCGACGTCGGCGAGGTGACGCTGGCACCGGACGCGGGCGTCGTACCCACCAGGCGGTCGTGCGCGAAGGCGGGAGCGGCGTACGAACACCACAGGAGCGGTAGCAGCAGCAGGACGAGGAGCGCGAGCGGACGGGCGCGGCGATGGGTCACACGGGCCATCTTCGGCCATCCTGCCGGTCGTCGACCGAGGGGTCCGGCGCGGGGGAACCACGAAGGCCGCCCCGGCGATGCGGGACGGCCTTCACGTTCGGGTGGCCAGAGACGGGGTCGAACCGCCGACCTAGCGATTTTCAGTCGCTCGCTCTACCAACTGAGCTATCTGGCCCGGTACAAAACAAAGCGACCCCGACGGGACTCGAACCCGCGACCTCCGCCGTGACAGGGCGGCGCGCTAACCAACTGCGCTACGGGGCCTTGACAAAGCAAGACCTGCGTTACTGCGTATCCCCAACGGGATTCGAACCCGTGCTGCCGCCGTGAAAGGGCGGTGTCCTAGGCCGCTAGACGATGGGGACCCGCCTTCTCAGGATCACCACCGCGTGCCTGCAGCTTCGGACCCGTTGAGGACGACCGCAACTATAGGGGGTGCTCCGGTGCGCGCCAAACCAAGGTCACCCGGAGGCCCAGTCGAGCAGCCGATCGGCCTCCCAGGTGGTCACGATGCGCTCCAGCGGCACCCCCAGGCGCTGGGCCCGTTCGGCCCCGTAGACCAGGAAATCCAGCTGACCCGGCGCGTGCGCGTCACTGTCGATCGAGAAGAGGCAGCCGGCCTCCATGGCGAGGGCGATGAGCTCGTCCGGCGGGTCGCGGCGCTCCGGCCGGGAGTTGATCTCGACCGCCACGTCGTGCTCGGCGCACGCCTCGAAGACCGCCTTGGCGTCGAAGGTGGACTGCTTGCGTTTCCCGCGGTCGCCCTCCACCAGGCGTCCGGTGCAGTGGCCCAGGATGTTGGTCCGGGGGTTGCGGACCGCGCCGATCATCCGCCGGGTCATCGCGTCCTTGCTCATGGCCAGCTTGGAGTGCACGGACGCCACTCGCACCTGGAGCCGTCCGAGCATGTCCTCGCTCTGGTCGAGCGAGCCGTCGTCCAGGATGTCGACCTCGATGCCGCGCAGCAGTCGGAAGTCCTCGACGTGCCGGTCGATCGTGTCGACGATCTTCAGCTGCTGGGTGAGCCGCTCGGCGGACAGGCCGTTGGCGACGCGGAGGCGAGGGGAGTGGTCGGTGAGGACGAGGTACTCCCGGCCGAGTTCCATTGCGGTCGCGACCATCTCAGGGATCGGAGAACCGCCGTCGCTCCAATCGGAATGACAGTGACAGTCGCCTCGTAACTGTGCGGCGTACTCCTCACCACCCTCGACGAGCGGTCCGGACGTCTTCTCCTCCAGCGACGCGAGGTACGCCGGCTGCTCACCGGCCAGCGCCTCGCGCACCACCGCCTCGGTGGCCTTGCCGATGCCCGGCAGGCTCTGCAACGACCCTTCCGCCGCGTGCCGGTCCAGGTCCGCGCGCGATGTCGCGAGCACGGTGTCCGCCGCCTTGCGGAAGGCCTGGACGCGGTAGGTGCCGGCCCGGGACCGCTCCAGCAGGAAGGCGATCCGACGCAGGGCGTCGACCGGCTCGATCGCGGCGTCGTCACTGGCAGCCATGCCCCCACCATGCCTTAGTCACCCCACGAAGTTTCGCTTCCTCCGCTGCGCTCCTCCAGCGAATACTTCGCGAGGACCCCGACACGTCACCCCACGAAGTTTCGCTTCCTCCGCTGCGCTCCTCCAGCGAATACTTCGCGAGGACCCCGACACGTCACCCCACGAAGTTTCGCTTCCTCCGCTGCGCTCCTCCAGCGAATACTTCGCGAGGACCCCGACACGTCACCCCACGAAGTTTCGCTTCCTCCGCTGGCCCTTCGATACCGCTGCGCTCCGACGGCGCCGCTCTCGTCCGCGGGCGTAGCGGCCACGTAGGGTCGTCGGTCGTGAAGGCAGCGCTGGTGATCGGGTGTCTCGCCGCCGTGCTGCTGTGGGTGTGGTTGGCCCGTCGCCGCTTCCAGGAGCGGCACCTGACCTGGCTGGTGCAGCGGGCCCGCGGTGACGTCTCCCGCGCCCGCACCGTCACCGTCGGCGCGGAATCGGCCGCGTTGATCCTGGCCTGCGGCGTGCTCGCCCTGGGCGTCCTGAGCGAGCAACTCTGGGCAGCGTTCTACGTGCGGATCCCGGCAGCGGTGCTCGTCCTGGCGCTCTACGTGCCATACGCCGCGATGCTGACGCCCGTGCGCACCGCGGCCCGGCTGCGGCGTACCCCGCAGCAACGGATGGTCGACCTCGGCGCGCCCGCGCAGGTGGCGGACCGCATCGCGCGCGCCGGGCGGCCGTATGCCGTCGCCGGTTCGGTGGTCATGCTGGCCGCGGTCTACGTGCTCTTCTGGCACCACATCGACTGACCGACAGGACGCCGGTGGATGGGCCGGTGCGCGGTTTGCGTCGCCGGCCAGGACTGCAGCACTGGCCACCAACGCAAACCGTCAGCGCGGGCGCACGCCGTCGGGTCCGACGCCTTCCGCGGCGACCGTCGGTCAGTCGACGATGAGGGCCGCGTACCGGGCCAGGTCGACGTTCCCGCCGGACAGCATCACCCCGACCCGCAGACCGGCGAGTTCGGAGCGCAGGCTCCGGGCGGCGGCGTACGCCAGGACGCCGGTCGGCTCGACCACGGCCTTGCAGGTGGCGGCGAGCGAGCGCATCGCTTCCACCAGCTCACCGTCCCCCACCCGCACGATGTCGCGCACCTCCCGGCGGATGACGGGGAAGGTCAGCTCACCCAGGGCGGTCGTCTGCGCGCCGTCGGCGAGTGTGTGGGGTACGTCGATGCGCACGATCCGGCCGGCGTCCAGGGACTGCTTGCCGTCGTCGCCGGCGGCCGGCTCGGCGCCGTAGACAACGGCATCGGGGCAGGTCGCTCGCACGGCGAGGCAGGTGCCCGCCAGCAGCCCTCCGCCACCGAGCGGGGTGATCACGACGTCCAGCGGCCCGACCTGATCCAGCAGCTCCAGCGCTGCGGTGCCCTGTCCGGCGATCACGTCGGGATGGTCGAACGGCGGCAGCAGCATGGCACCCGTGCGCCCGGAGATCTCGGCCGCGATGGCTGCCCGGTCCTGCGTATGCCGCTCGTAGAGAACGACGTCGGCGCCGTACCCCCGCGTCGCGGCCAGCTTGATGGCGGGCGCGTCGGACGGCATGACGATGGTGGCCGGTACGCCGAGGACCCCTGCCGCCAGCGCCACGGCCTGCGCGTGGTTACCTGAGGAGAAGGCCACCACGCCGGCCGGTCCGACCCGGGCGCGCAAGGCGTTGTACGCGCCGCGGAACTTGAACGATCCGGTGCGCTGCAGGTGCTCGGCCTTGAGGAAGAGCCGCAGGCCGAGGTCGGAGTCCAGCCGGGAGGAGGTGAGCACCGGCGTGCGATGCGCGACGCCCTCCAAGCGTCCCGCGGCGGCGTGTACGGCCGCGATGTCCGGCGTGCTGAGGACCTGCTCGGGCACGGTCAGGACTTCTGCTGCTTCTCCAGCTGCTTGCGCGCCGCGGCTTCGGCCTTCTTAGTGCCGTAGTCCTGCGCCTGCTTGGCAGCGAAGACGATGACGACGGTGCCGACCGCCATCCAGATGCGCGGGTGCTTGATGCCCTTGCCGACCAGGAACTTCTCGGCTCGCGCGTCCATCTTGAGGCCGAAGCCGGAGCTGATGAGGGTCAGGCCACCCGCCGCGGCCGCGATGGCGGACCCGGCGGACGCAGCCGTGGCCGCGCGGGTGCGCGTGGGTTTGGTGCCGAGGTCGCCGCCGTCGTCGGAGCCGCCGCGCGACGCCAGGAAGACCGAGCCGGCGGTGCCGGCCGTGTTGGCGAGCCGCAACCCCCGGCGGCCCCACTTTGGCAGCCGCGCGGGCCGCAGGAAGACACCTGCCCCGGCGGCGGTGGCCGCGGCGGCGTTCTGGACGATCGGGGAGCGCAACAGGTCGGTAGAGGCCATGCGCGTCAGCCTATGCCGCGGCGTACGCCGTCTCGTCCACCTGCGAACTCGACCGGTGCAGCGCTCCCCGGGCGGTGACGGCGAGGACGGCGGCCAGTGCGCAGGCCGACACCGTTGTCGCGAACGCCCCGGTGGCACCGTGCGCGTCGGCGAGGTGACCGGCGACCGTTGTCCCGCAGGCATATCCGAGACCCGTGGCTGCTGCGAGGAGCGTCATCGCAGCGGCGACGCGCGGTGCAGGCGTGAGCGTCTCACCGAGCGTAAAGGTGGTGATCATGTACGGCGCGACGCAGAGGCCGAGCACGAGCAGCACCGGCACCAGCGTCACCAGTGAGTGCACGAGCAGCAGCGGGGTGGACAGCACGAAGAGGGCGACGGCGGCGACCCGCAGGCGCGCGGCGTACCCGAACGACGCCGGGACCGCGGCCATGCCGATGCCCGCCAGCACACTGCCCACTCCGAGCAGGGCGTGGAAGAGCCCGGCGAGAGGTGCGTGCCCGGCGTTCGTCGCGATCACCGTCGTGCCGGTCTGGACCGAACCGAAGACGGCACCGATCAGCAGCTGCGCCACGCAGAGGACGGCAATCGACCTGGTCACCAGGCGGGTGTGGGGCGAGTCGCCGGAGATGGCGCGCCGGGCGAGCGCCGCCGTGGGATGCAACGCGAACCAGGAGCCGAAGACCGCCAGGATCACCGCAGCCCCCTCGAGCGCGAACTGCGGCCCCGCGAGGGCTCCGAAGATGCCGACGAACGCCGGGCCGAGCACGAACGACGCCTCGTCGGCGGCGCCCTCGTAGGAGAACGCCGTGTCGACCAGGCGGACCGGATGCCCGCGCCGGGCGATGATCGGCCGCCAGCGCACCCGTGCCAGTGGTCCGACCTGGGGCAGCAGGAAGCCGGTGACGGCGCAGATCGCGGCGTCGACCTGCCACGCGGTCCCCGAGCGGGTGAGGAGCACGACGAGCGCCAGCCCGATCGCACCGGCGACCGACTGGAAGAACGCGACGGGTCGCTGGCCGATGCGGTCGGCGGCGGAACCGAAGAGCGGCGCTCCGACGGCGTTGGCGAGGGCGAGCGCACCGGCGCAGCCGCCGCCGATGCCGTAGCTGCCGGTGCGTCCGGCCACGAGCAGCAGGACGCCGAGCTGGCTCATGGCGAGCGGCAGGCGCGCGAGGAAGGCGATGGCGATGTAGCGGCGGCCACTGATGGCGAAGAGCGCCCGATAGGACGCGACGGGGGACATGCTCAGGTGACTCCGATGGTGCGGTCCGGTGCGCGACCTCCCACCCAACGGTCGCGCCATGTTCCCTGTGCGCCGCCGATTCTACCGGCATGATCGGAGGCGTCCGCGCATCGTGGGCGGCGCAGGACCGAAAGATTTGAGGGGCGTGCAGAGCATGGCGAAGGGTTATTGGATCGGCCGGATCGACGTCACCGATCCGGATCGGTACGCGGAGTACGCCGCGGCCAACGGTGCCGCGTACGCGGCGTACGGCGGTCGGCTGCTGGTGCGTGCCGGGGATTTCAAGGCCGTCGAAGGCGCCGCCCGGTCGCGCAACGTGGTGATCGAGTTCCCCTCGTACGACCAAGCATTGGCGTGCTACCGCTCAGATCTCTACCAGGCGGCGCGCGCCTTGCGGGAGGATGCGGCGTCTATCGAGCTGATCGTGATCGAGGGATACGACGGACCCCAACCGGGTCGGTGACCCGCCCCCGGGGTGAGGTGGCGACCGGGGTGCGGCTGTCGGTGCGTCGGGCCGTAAGGCTCGATCGGCCCCGGGCTGGACGGCATCGACCCACCGGCGTGGACGAAGTCGAACTCGTCCGTGTGAGGGTCGCCCGTGCTGATCTGGGCTGGTGGGGCCTCGCGGCCGCAGGACCGGCTGGCAGACTCCAGGGCATGAGTGCGTGGGATGCCGTGGTGGCGCGCGCCCGCGACTGGGTGGGCAAGGGTTCGCAGCTGTCGTGGGTCGTGCCGATCGAGCGCGACCACTGGGAGACGCAGCGGGAGTTCCAGCACCGCCGCAAGGTCACCGTCGTCACACTCGCGGTCGGGACCCCGGTGCTGCGCTACGCGTTGTCCCGCAAGCCGGGCAGCCGGGAGTTCTACGCCTCCACCCTCGTTCTCGCCGGCATCTGGGCCGGTGGAGCGTTCGCGTCGGGTCCGCTGCACGCCGGGTGGAGCAGCACCCGCAACCCCGGCAAGAACACCCGGCCCGTCGTGCGTCCGATGGCCATCGGTGCCGGCGCCGTCGTCTTCTTCGCCGCCGGCGCGGCGGTCATCGCCCGCATCCCGGCCCTGCGTCGCCCGGTGCTCGCCGTCCTCAACCACGCGCGCTTCGGTTCGCTGCCGGTGGTAGTGCCCCTCACCCTCATCACCGGGGTCGGTGAGGAGTTCTTCTTCCGTGGCGCGCTCTACGCTGCGACCAAGCGCCCGCACCAGATCGCCGTCACGACAGCTGTCTACACCGTCGCCACCGGCATCACCGGCAACCCGATGCTCGTCTTCGCCGCAGGGGTCCTCGGCCTCCTGGTGGCGATCGAACGGCGCACCACCGGCGGCGTCCAGGGGCCGATCATCATCCACCTCACCTGGTCGACGGGCATGCTGCTCGTGCTGCCACCGCTCATCGAGTACCGCCGCTGAGGCGGGCCGTGCAGATCGCATGGACACCGTGACTCCCGGCCGGGCCCTCGTGCTCGGCGCCACCGGGTACGTCGGCTCCCGGCTCGTGCCGCAGCTGCTGGACGCCGGGTGGTCCACGCGGGTCATGAGCCGGCACCCCCAGCGTCTGACCGACCGTGCCTGGAGCGCCCGGGCCGAGATCGTCGGCGGCGATGCCTCGAGTGCGGACGACATGGCGACCGCCTGTGCGGACGTCGACGTCGTCTACTACCTGCTGCACTCGATGGACGGCACCGGTGACTTCGCCCAGAGGGACCGTGACCTCGCGAACGTGTGCGCGCAGGTGGCCGCCGATGCGGGCGTACGACGCATCGTCTACCTCGGGGCGCTGCACCCGAGCGGTCCGCTCAGCCCGCACCTCGCTTCGCGGGTGGAGGTGGGGGAGATCCTGCTCGCCGCTGAGGTGCCGACGACCGTGCTGCAGGCGGCAGTGGTGCTGGGGGCCGGCTCGGCGTCGTTCGAGCTGCTGCGGCACCTGAGCGCTCGGCTGATCGTTGCGCCGGCGCCCGACTGGGTGCTGAATAGCCTGCAGCCCATAGCGATCCGTGACGCGTTGCACTACCTGGTCGAGAGCGCCGCAATGGGGCCGGACGTCAACCGGTCCTTCGACATCGGCGGCCCGGATGTGCTCAGCTACCGCGACATGGTCCTGCAGTACGCCGACATCGCCGGTCTGCGCCGCCGTCATCTGCTGACGCTGCAGGCCCCGAAGCTGCTGACCGGCATCGCCGGCGAGGTGGTCGGACGGCTGACGCCGGTGCCCCGGGGCGTGGCCGCGCCGCTGGTCGGCAGCCTGGTGCACGAGGTCATCTGCCACGAGCACGACATCGAGGACCTGATCGAGCCGGAGCTCGGCGGCCTGCTCAGCTTCGAGCTGGCCGTGCTCGCCGCGCTGGAGAACGAGGGGCGGGGCGAGCCCGGTCGGTTGCCCGAGCCGGGCGCCCAGGACCCGGCGTACCGGACGTCCGCCGACCCCACCTGGGCCGGTTGAGCGGCCCGATCCTGCTCTCTCACCGAGAATCTCGAAGGACACCATGACCCGATTCACCGCGCACAACCACTCGACCGCCGATGTCGACGCGTCGCAGGAGCAGATCTGGACGGCGCTGACCGACACCGAGCTGCTGCCCCGGCTCACGCCCTTCCTGAAGCGGATCGACGTCGTCGACGGCAAGTGGGTGTGGACGCTGGCCTCGATCCCGGTGCTGACCACGCAGATCTCGCCGAGCTTCACGGAGGTCATGACCTTCGAGCCGATGACGCACATCACGTTCACCCACGACCCGAGCAAGACCGAGGAGCAGGCGGGAGCGGAGGGCTCCTACACGCTCACGCCGAACGGCGCGCGGACGCACCTGGCGATCGACCTGGAGGTCTCGGTGGACCTGCCGTTGCCCAAGCTCGCCAAGCCGGGCGTGCTGGCCGGGATGAACACGGTGATGGCGGCGATGGGCAGCAGGTTCGCCACCAACCTGCTCAAGCATCTGGACGCCACCCGCTGAGTCCGCCACATCGGGAGTACGCGCGCGCTCGATCCGGCGGGCGTGTACTCCCGATCCTCGAATCTGTCGTCAATGCGTCGCGGGCACCAGGATGTCCGGGGTGAACTGGTCGGTCGAAGTGAGCCCGGCCACCGCCATGCTGAGGTCGAACTCGGCCTGGAAGTTCCGCAGCACCTCGCGCACACCGTCCTCACCGGCCAACGCGAGGCCGTAGACGTACGGCCGGGCGATGCAGACCGCTGTGGCGCCCAGCGCGAGTGCTTTGAACGCGTCTGCGGCGCAACGGATCCCGCTGTCGAAGAGGATCGGCACCCGGTCGCCGACGCGCTCGGCGACCGCCGGGAGCGCATCCAGCGAGCCGATCGCACCGTCGAGCTGGCGGCCGCCGTGGTTGGACACGATGATGCCGTCGACGCCGTACCTCAGAGCCAGCTCCGCGTCCTCCGGCGACTGGATGCCCTTGACGAGGATGGGCAGGTCGGTCAGGTCGCGCAGCCACGCCAGCTCCTCCCAGTTCAGCGACAGGCGCCCGAAGAGCTCCTGGAAGGTGCGGATCGAGGCCATCGGCAGCTTGGATCGCAGGTTGGCCCGGAAGTCACCGGGGTGGGCGCGCGCGATCGTCCCGAGCGAGCGCACCGCTGAGGGGGTCGGCCGCCGGTCGACGGAGGGAATCTGCCCCTCCTGCAACCGTTTCCGCGTGATGTCCTGGAAGACCGGGTCGGAGGTGTAGTTGGCGATGCCGCGGGCGCGGGCGAACGGGGAGTACGCGCGGTCCAGATCCAGCGTGCGCCAACCCAGCAGCATCGTGTCGAGGGTGACGACGATGGCGCTCGCGCCGATCGCCTCTGCGCGACGTACGAAACTGCGGGCCAGGTCGTCGTCGGCACTCCAGTAGAGCTGGAACCACCGCTCGTGGTCGCCGAGCTCGTCCGCGATCGCCTCCATCGGGTACGACGCCTGCGAGGAGATGATCATGGGTACGCCGCTGGCCCTCGCCGCACGCGCCACCGCGAGGTCGCCGTCCGGGTGGCACATCTCCAGCACGCCGACGGGCGCGGTGAGGAACGGACTGGGGTGCCGCCGGCCGAACAACTCGATGGACTGGTCGCGCTCGGACACGTCGCGCAGCACCCGGGGCACGAGTTGCCAGTGCGCGAAAGCGTTGCGGTTGTTGATGATCGTGCGCCCTGTGCCCGCCCCGGTCTCGACGTAGGACCGGGCGTCGCCGCTCATCGCGCGCAGCCCGTCGTGCTCCAGCCGATCCGGACTCACCGGCACCTTCGGCGTGGTGCCGAAGACGCCCGCCTGATAGATCTGCGACTGCACGCGGCGGCCGATGTCCCGCAGGGAGATGCTCATGGCGCTCACACTCGCACAGCCCTACCAGCCCGGCGGCGCCCCGGAGTAGCGTTTCAGGAGTGCTGAGATCCACATATCCCCTTGCCGGCCACGACGTCCACCGCATCGGCTTCGGTGCCATGCAGCTGCCCGGTCCCGGAGTGTTCGGACCGCCGCGCGATCACGACCAGGCGATAGCCGTCCTGCGCCGGGCCGTCGAGCTCGGCGTCGGCCACATCGACACCGCCCAGTTCTACGGCCCGGATGTCTCCAACGAACTGATCCGCGAAGCGCTGCACCCGTACGGCGACGATCTCGTCCTGGTGTCGAAGGTGGGCGCCCGCAGGGATGCCGCCGGCGCATGGCTTCCCGCGCTGCAGCCACAGCAGCTGAAGGAGGACGTGGAGGAGAACCTGCGCACCCTCGGCACCGAGCAGCTCGGCGCTGTCAACCTGCGGTTGCATGAGGACGACGGCTCGGTGCAGGACGCCGAGCCGCAGGACGAGCTGGCGGCCCAGCTCGAGGCGATGAAGCAGCTGCGCGACGAGGGCAAGATCGCCGGGATCGGCATCTCGACGGCGACGCTGGACCAGGTCCGCACCGCGCACGAGAGCGTCGGGCTGGTCTGTGTGCAGAACGCCTTCAGCTATGTCGATCAGAGCGACGCCGACGTACTCGACTACTGCATCGAGCAGGGCATCGCCTACGTGCCGTACTTCCCACTGGGTTCGGCCTTCCCGCAGATGCCCAAGGTCACCGACGACGACCAGGTCAAGGCCGTCGCGCAGCGGCTCGGCGTCACGCCGGCGCAGGTCGGGCTCGCGTGGCTGCTGCGCCGGGCGGCGAACGTGCTCCTCATCCCCGGCACGTCGTCCGTCGCGCACCTGGAGGACAACATCGCGACCGGTGACGTCGAGCTGGCCGAGGGCGACCTCGCGGGCTGAGCCGGTACCGACGTGAGGCGGCGGCCCGGGGGACGTGCCCCGGACCGCCGCCGTCGTTCACACCTGTGTCAGCCCACGAACGTGTAGTGCCAGTACTCCCCGACGCCCGGCGTGGAGTACTCCTTGGGGCGCTGGAAGCCCCAGTTGAGCGCGTTCGCCGTCAGCCACTTGTCCTGGGGCGTGCCCCAGTAGTAGATCGAGGTCGAACCGCCCTTGGTGGTCTGGGTGTCGAAGTCGATCGCCTGCCCCAGCCCGTGATTGGACGTACCGGGCACAGCGGCCTGCGAGCCGAGCAGGTCGTAGTAGAACTGCTGCTTGACCAACGGCCGGTACGCCTCGGAGATGGACAGGTTGTAGCCGAAGGTGGCCTTGAACGCGGCGTTCATGTTGGCCAACGAATCCCGTGCGCCACACGCCAGGTAGCGCGGGGTGGTGGGCTCCCAGGACGTGCCGAGGGCGCTGTCGGCCGCGCACATCTCCGCCGCCGGCATCACGCCGTTGTACGACGCCTGGTTGGGCGAGGTCTGGAGCATCGCCGTGCTGATGAAGCGGCCGGCGTACGTCCCGGACGTGATGCGGAACCACGCGTAGTTGACGTAGGTGCCGGTGAACGCGACCCCCTGCTTGACGGTCGCCACGATCGCCGAGCGGTAGCTGTAGGACGCGCGGATGTTGGGAGTCGCCCAGCCGGTGACGACGTACCGGGTGACGTTGGGGGTGGACACCACCGCGCTGGAGCCTGCGCCCGAGCCCAGCGGCTGTGCCGGGTTGGTGGTGGTGACGCTGTATGCGCTGATCCACTGCCCGGTGTACGTGCCCGAGGTGGCCTGCACCCACCCGGCCGTGCTGCCGCTGCCGAGGACGCCCGTGAACTGGTATCCGGTGCCCGGCCTCGCGACGAAGGTCGCGGTGTTGGACGAGTTCGCGCGGAACGAGGCGCCCGCGCTTCCGGTGTACAGCGTCCACACCTGCGAGTCCGCGTGCTGGACGGCCGCGGGGGCGTGTGCGGTCTGCGTGCTGGCGTCGGGGTGGGGCTGTGCGGCCTGGGCCGGGCCGGCTGCGAGTGCGGTGAGGGCGGTGATGCCGATAACCGCGCCGGCGGCGCGGCGGATGGCGATGACCATTGATGCTCCTTGAGGCGGATGTGACTGGTGAGGCCACGAAACCTAAGGAGCGAAGGCGCATTGGTTGCCGTTGTAATCCTGGTGAATTCGGCAATTATCGGCGTGTCGAGTGGAATTCGGACTGGTTGTATGCCTTTTTTACTTGCGGTTGACCGCTGGCTGATTTTTTGTTGCGGTACAGCGTGGATGATCCGCTGTCAAATCGGACGGGTCGAGCGGACCCCCGACGCAGAATGTGCAGCGCACTTCTCCGTCACGTCGACGGGAACTCCTCCAGGTCGGCGACCTGCAGGGCGACCACCCGCGCCACGCGTTCGTCCGCGACACCGAGCCACGTCAGCACCCGGGCGACCGCCTCCTGCGTGGTGCCCCTCGACAGGTCGGTGACCTCGTCGGCGCGTACGTCGGTGACCGGGGCGCCGTGGCCGCGCAGGTGCGCGATCCAGCCGGCGACCGGACGGGTCGCGCCGGGGTCGACCCGGCCGTCCTCCAGTCCGGCGTGGACCACCGGCACTACGCGGACCGGCACCTTCTGCGAGCCGTCGGCGGCGATCTGCGCGAGCAGGTGTCGGATGGCGGCGTTGCCGAAACGGGTCCGCAGGCTCGTGCAGTAGTCGTCGAGTTCGGCGGCGGGCAGTTCGAGGTGGGCGCAGGCGCAGCTCCACCACTCCTCGACCCACCCGCGCACCACGGGGTCGCCGATCGCCTGGGCGACGGTCTCGTGGCCGCGGGTCGACCCGGCGTACGCCATCAGCGAGTGCGCTCCGTTGAGCAGCCACAGCTTGCGCTGCTCGAAGGGGCGCACATCGCGGACGAATCGCGCGCCGGCGACCTCCCAGGCGGGCCGGCCGTTCGGGAAGTCCCCGGCGAGGATCCACTCGGTGAACTGTTCGGTCGGCACGACCTCCGGATCGTCGACGTCGAGTTGCCGGGACACCTCGGCGCGGTCCTCGTCCGTGGTGCGGGGGGTGATGCGGTCGACCACGGTGGTGACGAACGAGACGGTGTCCTCGATCCAGGGGAGAAGGGAGGGATCGACCGCGGCGGCGAGTCCGCTCACGACACGGGCCATGACCTGACCGTTGTCGGGGAGGTTGTCGTTGGAGACGATGGCGAGCGCGCCGGCGCCCGCAGCCCGTCGGGTGAGCAGTCCGGCCACCACGCGTCCCGGAACGGTGTCGGCCGGCCCGGCGACCGGGTCGGCGGCCAGCGCCTCGATGTCGCGACGGACGGCCGGCGACGCCGTATCGAGGTCGCCGGACGACGACCGACAGTAGGCCGCCTCCGTCACGGTCGCCGTGACGACCGCCAGATCGGTGCTCGCGAAGTACGCCCGCAGCGCCACCAGGTCGTCGGCCGCGTGTACCGCGCTCACGCTCGAGACGACCTCGGGCCGGGCGCCGTCCGGGCCGCGGACGAGCAGCGTGTAGAGCGCGTCCTGTGCCCGTAGGGCGACTGCGGCCGCCGGCGACCGGCCCGTGAAGGCGGCGATGCCCCATGCGGCGGCGTCGGGGGCGTGCTCGGTGTACCAGGCGGCGTGCGCACGGAAGAAGTTGCCGAGCCCGAGGTGCAGCAGCCGCACGGGCGCGGCAGGGCGACCGTCCTTGCGCCGGTCGAGCGCGCGCAGCGGCGCGCTCACAGCTTGAAGGCCGTGGTCGGCACGGTGGTGACGAGGTCGAGGGCGGTCTCCAGCGCCTCGTCCTCCTCGAGCTGATGCTCGGCGACCAGCCGGGCGAGATAGCCCGCGTCCAGGCGGCGCGACATATCGTGTCGGGCCGGGATGGACAGGAACGCCCGGGTGTCGTCCACGAACCCGGAGGTGCGGTAGAAACCGGCGGTCTCCGTCGTGGCGGCACGGAAGCGGCGTACGGCGTCCGGCGCGTCGAGGAACCACCACGGAGCCCCGGCGTAGACGCTCGGGTAGAAGCCGGCCAGCGGTGCGATCTCGCGGGAGAACACCGTCTCGTCGAGGGTGAAGAGGATCAGGTGGAAGCCCTGCGCCGTCCCGAACTCGTCCAGCAGCGGCTGCAGCCCGCGGGTGAACTCCACGCCCACCGGGATGTCGCTGCCGGTGTCCGGGCCGAAGCGCCGCGTCGTCCCGGTGTGGTGGCCGCGGTGGACGGCGGGGTGCAGCGTCATCACCAGGCCGTCCTCGGTGGCCATCCGGGCCATCTCCACGAGCATGTGCCGGCGCAGGGCCGTGGCGTCCTGCGGACTCACGCGCCCGGCGATCGCGTCGCTGTAGATCCGGGTCGCCTCGGCGTCGTCCAGGGTCAGTGTGACCACGTCGAGGTGGCTGTGGTCGGAGGAGACGGCGCCGTGATCCTTGAAGTAGCGGCGCCGGTCCGCCAGCGCCGCGACGTATCCGGCGTACGAGCCGGTGTCGATCGCCGACGCCTGCGCGAGAGCGGCCATCAGCGCGGGGAAGTCCGGCCGGGCGGGCTCCAGGTACTTGTCCGGGCGGAAGGTCGGCACCACCCGGTGGGAGAACCCACTGTCCTGCCGCAGCGCAGCGTGGAAGCTCAGGTCGTCGACGGGGTCGTCCGTCGTGGCGAGGACGTCGATGGCGAATCGGTTCATCAACGCCCGCGGCCGGAACTCCGGGCGCCCCAGGGCGTCGGCGATCCGGTCGTAGATCGCGTCGGCGGACTCCGCCGACGGGCGGGCCTCCACCCCGAAGACGTCGGCGAGGACCGTTTCCATCCAGAACCGGCTCGGCGTGCCGCGGAAGGCGCCCCACTGGCCGCAGAACAAACGCCAGGCATGACGTGCGCCGTCCGTGTCCAGGGTGCTGCCCGGGCCGACCCCGAGCAGTTCCAGGGGGATGCCCTGTGCGTGCAGGAGCCGGAAGACGTAATGATCCGGCGAGAGGAGCAGCGAGGCCGAATCCTCGAACGGTGCGTCGTCGGCCAGCCACTGCGCGGGCACGTGACCGTGCGGGGAGATGATCGGCTGGTCTCGCACCGCGGCGTACAGCCGCCGCGCGATCGCCCGGGTGCCGGGGTCGGCGGGGAGGAGCCGGTCGGGTGAGAGCGTGAGTCGATCCGCGGGCGCGGGCATGGACGTCATGACGCCCATCGTCGCCCTCCCACCCGGCTCGAGGGCGACGGGTCGCCGGTCGCGCTTGCCGCCGACGGGGCGGCGGGTGAAGGTGGTCGCATGACGAGCCTCGCCGACGGACCCGCACAGACCCACCTACCCGCCACGCGGGTCGGGGGCGTCGAGGGTGTGCTGGGCGAGGACGAGGTGCGCCGGTTCGTCCGGGAACGGCTCGACTCGGTGGATCTCGACGGGCGCAGCGTCTGCATCCTGGTGCCGGACGCGACCCGCACCTGCCCACTGCCCCTGCTGCTCGGCGCCGTCCACGGCGCGCTCGCCGGTCGGGTGGAGAGGATGACGGTGCTGATCGCCCTCGGCACCCACCAGGCGATGAGCGAGGAGGCGATCGCCCGGCACCTGGGGTACGCACCGGGTGCCCTGCAGGACACCTATCCGGGGATGACCGTGCTCAACCACGAGTGGTGGCGACCGGAGACCTTCGCCGATCTCGGGACGATCCCGGCCACGCGCCTCGAGGAACTGTCCGAGGGCCGGCTCAGCCTCGATGTGCCGGTGCTGCTGAACGAGGCGGTGGTCGAGCACGACGTCGCGCTGGTCGTGGGCCCGGTGCTGCCCCACGAGGTCGTGGGCATCTCCGGCGGCAACAAGTACTTCTTCCCGGGCGTCGCCGGTCAGCAGATCATCGACGTGTCCCACTGGATCGGCGCACTCATCACCTCGGCCGAGATCATCGGCACGACGGACGTCACCCCGGTCCGGGCCCTCATCAACGAGGGCGCAGCGCTGGTGCCAGCCGAGAAGCTCGCGTTCTGCTTCGTCGGAGCCGTCGGCACCCACGACCTGCACTCCATCTCCTTCGGCGACACCATCTCGGCGTGGGCCGACTCCGCGGAGGTCTGCGCCGCCACCCACGTGACCTACCTCGACGAGCCGGTACGGCGCGTCATCTCGCTGGTACCGACCATGTACGACGACATCTGGACCGGCGCGAAGGGCTTCTACAAGCTCGAGCCCGCGGTCGCCGACGGCGGCGAGGTGATCCTCTACGCCCCTCACATCACGCAGATCTCGGCCAGCCACCCGGAGATCGACACCATCGGCTACCACTGCCGCGACTACTTCGTGAAGCAGTGGGACCGCTTCAAGGACGTGCACTGGAGCACCCTGGCCCACTCCACCCACCTGAGAGGCGCGGGCAGCTACGACCCCGAGACCGGTACGGAGCGGTTCCGCGTCAACGTCACCCTCGCGACCCGGATCCCGGAGGAGGTGTGTCGCGCCGCGAATCTCGGCTATCTGGACCCGGACTCGATCGACCTGGACGCGGAGATCGCCGCCGGCAGCTTCGTCGTGCCCGACGCCGGGGAGGTGCTCTTCCGGCTCACCCCAGGGCATCAGGGAGGCTGAGGTCATGAATCGAGACCTGGCGTCGGTCACCCCGCAGGTCGAGCGCGCGCTCGACGGTGTGCAACGCCTCGGGGTCGCCTACTCCGGCGGCGTCGACTCCTCCCTGCTGCTCGCGCTGGCCGTGCGCGCGCTCGGCCCGGACCGGGTGGTCGCGGTCCTCGGTGTCTCCCCGTCGCTGGCCGCGGACGAACGCGCCGGTGCGCACGACGTCGCTGCCGCGATCGGCGTACCCGTCGTCGAGATCGCGACGCACGAGGGCGACAACCCGGCGTACCGGGCCAACGGCCCCGACCGCTGCTACCACTGCAAGGACGAGCTCTTCACCCGGATCGGGAGCGACGTCATCGCCGCTCACCGCCTGACAGCCGTCGCGTACGGCGAGAACGCCGACGACACCCGTCGCCCGGATCGGCCGGGCTCGCGCGCAGCGACCGAGCACGGCGTGCTGCGGCCGCTCGCCGACCTCGGACTCACCAAGGCCGACGTACGCTCGCTGGCGCACGAGCTGGGACTTCCCAACGCCGACAAACCCGCCGCGCCCTGCCTGGCGTCGCGCATCCCGCACTTCACTCCCGTCGACCCGGCAAGGCTCGCCCAGGTCGAGGCGGTCGAGCACGCGCTGAGGCAGCTCGGATTCGCCGACTGCCGGGTGCGTCATCACGGGGAGGTCGCCCGCATCGAGGTGACCGCCGACGACCTGATCCGAGCGGCCGCCTCGCCGCTGCGCGAGCAGGTGGTGGCCGCCGGGCGGGCGGCCGGGTTCGACTTCGTGTCGCTCGACCTCGGAGGGATCCAGTCCGGCGCGTTCAGCCTGCCGCTCGTGGCGGTGACCGGTGGCTGAGCCCGATCCCCTGGAGGGAGTGGCCGAGCTCGACCTGCAGAGGGCGGCGCGAAGGGGATACCCCGAGGCGGTCTACTGCGAGGGCAAGACGCCGGACCAGGTGCGCGCGATCGCCGAGGCGGTGCGAGATGCCAATCAGGGCGAGAAGCCAGGTGGAGCAACGCTGTTCACCCGGTGCTCGGACGACCATCTGGACGTGCTCTCGGACGTCTTCTCGGACGCGGCCATCGACGAGACCGCGCGTCTCGTTGCCTGGCCGCCGGCGCCGCCCGCGCCGGTCGGTGGCCCCGTCGTCGTGGTGTGCGCCGGCACCTCGGATCTACCGGTGGCGCGCGAAGCGCTGCTGACCGCCGCCTACCTCGGACGGCACTGCGAACTCGTCGTCGACGTCGGAGTCGCCGGGCTGCACCGGATCCTCGCGCGGCTGCCGGTGCTGCGGGCCGCGCGGGTCATCGTGGTCGTCGCGGGCATGGACGGTGCACTGCCGAGCGTGGTCGCGGGGCTGGTGTCGGCGCCGGTCGTGGCCGTGCCGACCTCGGTCGGGTACGGCGCGGCGTTCGGCGGCATCGCACCGCTGCTGGCCATGCTCAACGCCTGCGCCCCGGGAGTCGCCGTGGTCAACATCGACAACGGGTACGGCGCGGGCCACCTGGCCGCGCAGATCGCCGCGCCCGCAGCATCCTCCGACTGACCACCAGGCCGATCGCTCCTAGGAGTCGATCGGCGGAAGGAGCGAGCCGGCCTGAAGGCCCTGTGCTGTCGCAGTCGCCGCGGCGTCGTCGAGCAGTCTCCGGACGGGCAGCCCGACGGCTCGGGCGGCCGTCGCGGCGTCCTCGAACTCCGGCGTCGCATGCACGATCCGCCCGGAGCCGTCGAGCGACACCTTGATCCGCACCGAGTGGCCGTGGACCTGAATGATGCGCCAGTCACGTTGCAGTGCAACACGATCGACCGCGTACGACCTGCTGCCGAAGGTGCTGGTGAGCGAGTGGACGAGGTCGCCCATCCGCGATCGGTCACCGCCGGCGCACAGGACGGACAACGTGTGCGCGGGTCGCCCCTTCTTCATCAGGATCGGGGTCAGCCAGGCGTCCGCGGCGCCGGCCTCGAGCAGTGCCGTCAGGACCGTGGGCCACACCCTGGGGTCGAGGTCGTCGACGTTCGCCTCGAGCACCCACAGCTGTTCGTTGGCCGGCTGTCCGGCTGTCTCGGTGCGCTCGCCGATGCAGACGCGTACGACGTTCGCCCGCCCGTTAGTGTCCCGTGAGCCCGCGCCGACGCCGATCGCCCGCACCCGCATCGGCGGTAGGGGTTCGCAGGTCGCCGCGAGGGCGCGTACGAGGGCGACGCCGGTGGGAGTGGCCAGTTCGCCGGTGCCGCCCGTCCGCAACTCCCAACCGGTGCCGAGCTCGAGCACCGCGGGCACCGGCACGGGCAGGTCGCCGTGCGCGCCGGTCACCCGGCCCGATCCGACCGCGATCGGTCCGGCGCTGACGGACCGCGCGGCGTGCCAGTGCAGGGCCGCGCAGACCCCGACCACGTCGGCGATGGAGTCCCAGGCGCCCACCTCGTGGAAGTGCACCTGCGTGGACTCCACCCCGTGGACGCGGCCCTCGGCGGCTGCCAGCGTCTCGAAGACCCGCTGCGCCGATACCGCGACGGCCGGTTCGAGGGGAGCCCGATCGATGAGGTCCCGGATGTCGCTCCACCGGCGGTGCGGCTGGTCGGCGGCGACCGGTGCGACGTCCACCTTCGTGGCGCGCTGGCCGGCACGGGTGACCTCGCGCGCGGTCACCCGCACGGCGTCTGGCGCGACGGCGTCCACGGCATCCTGGACCATAGAGACGGGTGCCCCGGCGTCCACCAGGGCGCCGAGCAGCATGTCGCCGGCGATGCCGGCTGCGGCGTCGATCCACGCGTGCCGTCCGGGCTCAGCCACGCCGCCAAACTACCGTCGACGCCCTGCCCCCGGGTCGAAGTAGACGGCGCACCGGCCTCTCGGGACCGGTTGAAGTGGGCCCTCCGGGGCTCGAACCCGGAACCTACGGATTAAAAGTCCGCAGCTCTACCAATTGAGCTAAAGGCCCGTGACGCGTGTAGCGCCCCGACAGCGTAGTTGCACCCGTTCGCCGCCGCGAAACCCCGTGCCCGGGAACATCGCCGGGCTCACCGGGGGACCGCCGCGCACGTCCCGATGTGGTCGCCTTGCATGCAGCGCGCACCCACCTTGTTCTCAGGCTTCGGAGTGAGCATGTCGTCGTGCGCGACGAGGCGCGCAGATCGAGGCGGGGTCCCCTGAGATGTTGGAGCCGAACAGCGTGGCACTCGTGGTGCTGCTGTGGGTGTCGTTCGCGGCCGCGGTGGTCGCTGTCGTCGTGCTGTGGCCGAGGCTGGCGCGGCGTCGTCCGCTGGCGCTGCTCGGCAGGCTCGGTACGCAGGTGGGCGCCTCGGCCCTGGTCGTGCTCGCGGCCGCGGCGACCCTCAATCAGCAGAACGGCTGGTACGGCACCTGGTCCGATCTGGGTCGCGACCTGATGGGTACGCCGCCCTCGGTGCAGCGGGTGGCGGTGAAGGGTGACCTGCAGACGGCCGGACAGTACAACGCGAGTGCCGCCGCCGAGGCCGACCTGCGCGCGCAGCGGTTGTTCGGTCCGGAGCGCGCGGTGTTCGCGCGCGACGCGAAACTGCATGTCGCGCCCGGTCCGCACGGCCAGTGGCTGCACGTCGTCATCCCCGGGCTCGGCAAGGCGGCAGGGCGTGGCGCCGGGAAGGCGATGATCTGGCTGCCGCCCGCGTACGTCGACGGGCCCTCCCAGGCGACCTACCCCGTCATCGAGGCGTACGCCGGCATTCCCGGCAGTCCGGCGGACTATCAGAAGCGGATGGGCCTGCAGAACATCATCGTGCGCGCCCACCAGAAGTCCGGCCTGATCGAGCCGGTGGTCGTGGTGCCGGACTACACGCCGTCCGGCATCGACACCGAGTGCACCAACAGCGGCGGCATCGACATGGAGACCTGGCTCACCAAGACGGTCCCCGCGTGGACCGTGCGACACCTGCGGGTGCGTCCCGACAAGGAGTCGTGGGCCGTGATGGGCTTCAGCGCGGGCGGCTTCTGCGCCGAGGTGAGCGCGTTCCTGCACCCCCAGCAGTACGGGTCGGTGATGCTCTTCGGCACCTACAACAACCCCAGCTGGGGCAACTGGACGCCCTACGGTCGTCGGAGCATCTGGCCGGCGCGCTACTCCATGCTCAACGTCGTGCGACAGACCCCGCCCCCCGTCGACGTGTGGATCGAGGTGTCCGAAGGTGATCGCTTCGCGGGGCCCCCGAGCAGGAGCCTGATCAACGCTGCGCACGGGCGGATGTCGGTGACGTCGGTGTATCTGCCCGGGGCCGGTCACCGGTTCGACGTGTGGCAGGCGGTGATGCCGGTCGCACTGGAGTGGCTCGGCCACGCCGAGCCCGGCTTCCATGGGGTCATCGGCGACGGGGTGACACACGGCACGCCGCGTGCGCGCAGCGACGACCGTGTGGTGCTGCGCGGACGGAAGGAAGACGCGCGACCCGCCTGATCCGGCTGCCTGAGTGGTCCGCGGGGCGCTGCAGGTAGGGGAAACTGGGGGGTGATGAACCTCCTCGACGCCCTTCCGCCCGACGCCGGGCCCGACGAGGTCTACGCCACGTTCACCACCTGGGCCACCCAGCAGGGGCTGACGCTCTATCCGCATCAGGACGAGTCCGTCGTCGAGATCCTGGCCGGTGCCAATCTCATCCTGTCGACCCCCACCGGCTCCGGGAAGTCCCTCGTCGCCACGGGCGCGCTGCTCGCGGCGCTCGCCGACGACCGGGTCTCCTTCTACACCGCGCCCATCAAGGCGCTGGTATCGGAGAAGTTCTTCGCGCTCTGCGAGGTCTTCGGCGCCGACCAGGTCGGGATGCTCACCGGTGACGCGTCGGTCAACGCCGACGCCCCGATCATCTGCTGCACCGCGGAGATCCTCGCCAACATCGCCCTGCGCGAGGGTGCGAAGGCGGACGTCGGCATGGTCGTGATGGACGAGTTCCACTTCTACCCGAGCCCGAGCGTGGCTGGGCCTGGCAGGTGCCGCTGCTGGAGCTGCCGCAGGCTGCAGTTCGTCCTGATGTCGGCGACGCTCGGCGACGTCGGGCTCTTCGAGCGCGAGCTGACCGCGCGCACCGGCAGGTCGACCGCCGTCGTCACCGGCGTCGACCGCCCGGTGCCGCTGTCGTTCTCCTGGGCGATGACCCCGATCCACGAGACGATCGAGGAGCTGCTCAGCACCCACCAGGCACCGGTCTACGTCGTGCACTTCACCCAGGCCTCGGCGCTGGAGCGGGCGCAGGCGCTGCTGAGCATCACCATCACCAGCAAGGCCGACAAGGAGCGCATCGCCGAGGCGATCGTCAACTTCCCCTTCTCGGCCGGTTTCGGCAAGACGCTCAACAAGCTGGTGCGCAACGGGATCGGCGTACATCACGCGGGGATGCTCCCGAAGTACCGCCGCCTCGTCGAGACCCTGGCCCAGGCGGGACTGCTGCAGGTCATCTGCGGCACTGACACCCTCGGTGTCGGCATCAACGTGCCGATCCGCACCGTGGTCTTCACCGGCCTCACCAAGTACGACGGGTCGCGCCAGCGGGTGCTCAAGGCGCGGGAGTTCCACCAGATCGCGGGTCGCGCGGGGCGCGCCGGCTTCGACACGAGCGGGTCGGTCGTCGTCCAGGCCCCGGAGCACACCGTGGAGAACGCGCGGGCGTTCGCCAAAGCCGGCGACGACCCCAAGAAGCTGCGCAAGGTGCAACGCAAGAAGCCGCCGGAGGGCTTCGTCAACTGGACCGAGGAGACGTTCGAGCGTCTCGTCGGCGCGGAGCCCGAGGCGCTGCAGTCCCGGATGCGTGTCACGCACTCCATGCTGCTCAACGTCATCGCACGCGACGGCGACCCGTTCGCCGGTGTCCGCCGGCTCATGCGGGAGAACCACGAGGACCCGCGACGGCGGGCACGTCTGTCCCGCAAGGCGATCGACCTTTACCGCGAACTCCTGGCAGCGGGTGTCGTCGAGCGGCTGGACACCCCCGAGGTCGACGGACGCGGGGTGCGGCTCACGATCGACCTGCAGGACAACTTCGCGCTCAACCAGCCGATGGCGCCGTTCGCGCTCGCCGCGCTTGAGCTGCTCGACCCCGAGTCCGACGAGTACGCGCTCGACGCGGTCTCGGTGATCGAGGCCGTGCTGGAGGATCCCCGACCCATCCTGATGGGGCAGCGTTTCCGCGCCCGGGGCGAGGCGGTGGCCCGGATGAAGGCCGAGGGGATCGAGTACGACGAGCGGATGGAGCTGCTGGAAGAGGTCACCTGGCCCCGGCCGCTGGCGGAGCTGCTCGACGCAGCGTTCGAGACCTACCGGAGCAACCAGCCGTGGGTGGGCGACAACGCGCTCTCACCCAAGGCCGTCGTACGCGAGATGTATTCGTACGCTTGGTCGTTCGCCGACCTGGTCAAGCAGTACGAACTCAGCAGGTCCGAGGGGATCGTGCTGCGCTACCTCACCGACGCCTACCGCACGCTGCGCCAGACGGTCCCGGACTCCCGCAAGACCCCGGAGCTGGCCGACCTCATCGAATGGCTCGGCGAGGTGATCCGGCAGACCGACTCCAGCCTCATCGACGAGTGGGACCGCCTCAACGATCCCGCCGCTCAGCTCCTCGACGCGACCCCCGCGCCTCCGCAGAAGCGGTCGATCACCAGCAATCCCAGGGCGTTCCGAGTCCAGATCCGCAACGCGATGTTTCGCAGGGTGCAGCTCGCCGCGCGTCGGGACATCGTCGCGCTCGCCGCCCTGGACCGGGACGCGGCTGCGGCCACCGAGCCGCCCACCGAGATCGTGATGGACGAGCAGGCGTGGGTCGAGGATCTCGCGGCGTACTTCGCCGACCACGACGAGATGGGAGCGGGGCCGGCAGCACGCGGGCCGGCATACCTGCAGATCCGCGAGGGTAAGGACACCTGGGAGGTGCGCCAGGTCATCGACGATCCCGCGGGTGACCACGACTGGGGCATCGACGCCCAGCTGCCCATTGCCGCGTGCGACGATGCGGGCACCGCGGTCGTCGTGGTCCTCGGCCTCAACCGGCTCGACCACTGACGTGGTGGAGGCGACGAGCGCGCCGTGGCAGGTGCGGGCAGCATCGAGTGATCCGCGCAGCATCGAACCGGAGGACATGTGAGCCCGACACCCACCGCCACCTATCGCCTGCAGCTGCACGCCGGTTTCACCTTCGCGGACGCAGCGAAGCAGACGGGCTACCTGCGCTCCCTCGGCGTCTCCCACCTCTACCTGTCGCCGATCCTGCAGGCGGCTGCGGGCTCGATGCACGGCTACGACGTCGTGGACCACTCGCGCATCAGCGCGGACCTCGGCGGGCTCGAGGGTTTCGAGGCCCTGGTGGCCGCGGCGCACGCGGACGACCTCGGCATCGTGGTCGACGTGGTGCCCAACCACATGTCGTTCGTGGCGCCCGAGAACGTCAATCACCCGGTCTGGGAGCTGCTGCGCGACGGACGCGACGCCTCCACCGCGGAGTGGTTCGACGTGGACTGGAAGGCCGGCGGCGGACGTCTCGGCCTGCCCATCCTCGGGTCGTCGCTGCAGGAGGTGCTCGACGCGGGGGAGATCACCCGCGACGAGCTCGACGGGGAGCCGGTGCTGCGCTACTTCGAGCACGTCTTCCCCCTGGCGCTGGGGTCGGAGCACACCGAGGATCTGGCGGCCCTACTCGATCGGCAGCACTACCGGCTCGCGAGCTGGCGCGAGAAGGACGAGGTGCTCAACTACCGCCGGTTCTTCGAGGTCGACGGGCTGATCGCCGTCCGCGTGGAGCTCCAGGAGGTCTTCGACGCGACCCACGAGCTGCTGCTGCAGCTGCACCACCGCGGTCTCATCGACGGTTTCCGGATCGACCATCCCGACGGGCTGGCCGATCCCGTCGAGTACCTCGAGCGGCTCACCCGGGCTTGCCGCAGCGGCACTCCGATCTGGGTGGAGAAGATCCTGGAAGGTGATGAACGCCTGCCGCGCAACTGGCAGTGCGCCGGCACCACCGGGTACGACGGCCTGCGCGTGCTGCAGGCGGCCCTGACCGATCCCGTGGCCGCGCCCGTGATCGCGCAGGAGTGGGCCGCCACCGGCGGCGACGCCGACTTCGAGGAGGAGGTGCTCGCCGCGAAGCGTCAGGTCGTGGCGCAGTCGCTGGCTCCCGAGGTCGAGCGCCTCATCCGTCGGGCACGCGAGGCGCTGCCCGACCTGGAGACGGAGCCGCTGCGCGAGGCGATCGTGGAATTGCTCGTCGCCGGCGAGGTCTACCGCGCGTACGTGCGGCCGGAACACCGGATGAGCAGGGTCGCGCGCGAACGGTTGGCGGAGGCCTTCGGACGCGCCATGAAGGCCCGGCCCGATCTCGCCGCCACGCTCGAGGCCCTCGTGCCCCTCACCGTGATGGCCGAGGACGACGACGCGGCAACGGATTTCGCGGTGCGCCTGCAGCAGACCTGGGGTCCGGTGATGGCCAAGGGCATCGAGGACACGACGTTCTACCGGTGGCATCGCCTCGTCGCGCTCAACGAGGTCGGTAGCGACCCGACCGTGCTCGGCGATGCCTCGCCGACGGCACTGCACGACTGGGCGGCGTGGCAGCAGGAGCACTGGCCGCACACGATGACCACCCTGTCGACCCACGACACCAAGCGCAGCGAAGACACCCGCGCACGCATCCTCGCCGTCGCCGGCGACCCCGCGGCGTGGTCCGAACTATCGCGGATCGCAAGGGAACTCGCCGTTACGGCGGATGTCGATCTGCCGACGGCGCACCTGGTGTGGCAGACCCTCCTCGGGGTCGGTGACATCGGTGACGAGCGGCTGGGCGGTTACCTGCAGAAGGCGCTGCGTGAGGCCAAGGAGCACACGGCCTGGATCGACGGCGACGAGAAGTACGAGCAGCGCGTCATCGACTTCGCGACGACCGCGATGCGCGAGGGGCCCCTGCACGATGCGCTGGATCGTGCCGTCGCCGCCAACGCCGGCGCGATCCGGGCCGTCACCCTCGGCGCGAAGCTGATCCAGCTGACGATGCCGGGGATGCCCGACACCTACCAGGGGTGCGAGTCCGTGGACCTGTCCCTGGTCGATCCGGACAACCGGCGCCCCGTCGACTACGCAGCACGCGCGCAGGCTGTGGCCGCTACGGACCGTTCCGACCTGGCGGTGGAGAAACTGCAGCTGGTGGCGGCCGTGCTCGCCGCGCGACGCCGCGAGCCGGCCGCGTTCGGTGCCGAGTCGTCATACACACCGGTGCAGTCCGACTCCGAACACGTGGTGGGGTTCGTACGCGCCCACGCACCGGGCTTGGTGTCCGGCGTGCTGCATCGTGGCCGTCGAGCGACGTTCGCGACGCTGGTGCTGCGCGCGCCCTCGCGGTGGGAGCGCGAGGGCGGTTTCACCGGTGAGACGGTGATCTTGGAGTCCGGCACCTGGACCGATCTGTTGACTGGCCGGTCGTTCGATGTCGACGAACGCCTCGCTGCGGCACATCTTTTTGCTGGCACGCCGGTCCTCTTCCTGGAGAAGGTCGCCTGATGCCGAGCTTCGACGTGTGGGCACCGGCCGCCGAGCGTGTGGAGCTCGTGCTGCCGGAGGAGACGGTCGCGATGACACGGGCGGGCGACCGGTGGACGACCGACCGTGCGGCAGCGGACGGCCGGCGGTACTCCTACCGGGTCGACGGCGCGGGACCGTTCCCGGACCCTCGATCCAGGTATCAGCCCGAGGGGCCGAACGGCCCGTCGCAGATCGTCGACCCGACGACCTTCGCCTGGACCGACGACGCGTGGCAAGGCGTTGCGCTCGAGACCGCGGTGATCTACGAGCTGCACATCGGCACCTTCACCGCGGATGGCACACTCGACTCGACGATCGAGCGGATCGACCACCTCGTCGACCTCGGGGTGACGCTGGTCGAGCTGATGCCCGTCGCGACGTTCCCGGGCGACCGCGGCTGGGGCTACGACGGGGTCGACCTCTACGCGGTGCACGCGGCGTACGGCGGTCCGCAGGCCCTCGCGCGGTTCGTCGACGCCTGCCACGCGCAGGGTCTCGGGGTGTGCCTGGACGTCGTCTACAACCACCTGGGGCCCAGCGGCAACTATCTGTCGGAGTTCGGGCCGTATTTCACCGACCGGCATCAGACGCCGTGGGGCGCGGCGGTCAACCTCGACGCCCCCGGCAGCGACGAGGTACGCCGCTTCATCATCGACAACGCGCTGATGTGGTTCCGCGACTACCACCTGGATGCCCTGCGACTGGACGCCGTGCACGCCCTCGTCGACGAGCGCGCGGTCCACGTCCTGGAGCAGCTCGCCACCGAGACCGACCAGCTGGCCACGCAGGTGGGCAGGCCGCTCACCCTCATCGCCGAATCGGACCGCAACGACCCGGCCACCGTCACGGCACGCGGCGACGGAGGAGACGGCGGACTCGGCCTGGCCGGCCAGTGGGCCGATGACGTGCACCACACGCTGCACGTGCTGTTGACCGGGGAGTCGCAGGGCTACTACGCCGACTTCACCGACCCAGGTGCCTTCGCCAAGATCGCGCGCACACCGTTCTTCCACGACGGCACCTGGTCCAGCTTCCGCCAGCGTGACCATGGCCGGCCGGTCGTACCCGCCCTCACTCCGGGGTGGAAGTTCGTGGCCTCCCTGCAGACCCACGACCAGGTCGGCAACCGGGCCACCGGCGAGCGTCTGTCGCAACTGGTCGGCCGCAGCAGGCTGGCGGCCGGGGCGACGCTGCTGCTGACCTTGCCGTACACGCCGATGCTCTTCATGGGGGAGGAGTGGGGCGCCTCGACGAAGTGGGCCTACTTCACCGACCACCAGGAGCCGGAGCTGGCCGAGGCCGTCTCCGAGGGGCGCCGCAGGGAATTCGCCGAACACGGGTGGGGCGACGCGGTGCCCGATCCGCAAGCGGCCTCGACCGCTCATGAGTCGACGCTCCGGTGGGACGAGGTGTCGCAGCCGGAGCATGCGCGGTTGCTCGAGTGGTACCGCGAGCTGCTCCGATTGCGTCGAGCGGTGCCCGCCCTCGCCGACCCCGCGCTGGGCGTGACCGACGTACGCCGTGACGGCGATGTGCTCACGTACGCGCGAGGCGGCTATACAGTCATCGTCAACCTGTCTAGCGCGGAGATTGCGCATCCTCTCGACGGGACTTGCCACCTCCTGGCCGGATGGGACGCCGAGGCCGGCGACGGCGTACTGACCATCGCGCCGGACGGATCAGCCATCTATGGACCTCCTGTGGAGGAGTGAGATCGATTGTCCGACAATGATTCTCGCCCGCCCCGGCGTCCTGCTCTGCGGTCGTCCGGAGAGTTGGAGGCGTACGCCGGCTCGAGTGATCCCGCGCAGTTGTCCGAGGCCGCGCACGAGACGGCAGCCGCCCTCGTGGGCACGGGTCGGGCGGCGCACGACCCGCAGGTGACCGCGAAACTGGTCAACCTGGTGGACGAGCTGGGTATCTCGACGCTGGCCGAACTGTGGGCGGACCGCCCAGCGACGAGTCTGCCCGGGGCTCTGTGGCGCCTCTACACGCTGCGGGAGTGGGTGCGTCGTGACCCGGTCGGCGCAGCGCGTGACTACGAGGCCGGCCGCGGGAGTGCGGAGGTCGCGCACGCGGTGGCCGGTTCGGCCGAGCCGCCGACGCCGGAGGCCCTCCAACAGCTGACCGATCAGATCCTCGCGGGCGTCTTCGAGGGGGACCTGGCGGTCGCGCTCGAGCGGGCATCGGCGTTCTGCAGGGTCGTTTCCGTCGGCCGCGCCCACCGGGTCGACGACAAGGACAGCGCAGCGTCCACGCAGACCACTCGGGCGGCCGCGCTGCTCACCACAGCGTCCGATCTGTCCCGCTGTGCCGCACTGTGGAGGGCCGGCAAGCTCGACTGACGGCCGGCAGGCAGGCAGGCGCGGTGCCGTACGACGCTGACGGCGTTGGCGTCCATCGACGGTGTTAGAACGCCGTCAACCGTCGCCAACGCCGTCAGCGTGCGGCTTCGTGATCCTGCCGGTCAGTCGAACTGGTGGATGTCCGACGGCGGTCCGGGCCGGTCGAGGTGGATGACCTCCGGGGGCATACCCCACTCGTTGATACCCAGCCGCGACATCGGTGCCAGCCCCTCGAAGGTGGGGTGGTCGCCGTCCAGGATGTCCGGATCGATCGCGAACGCGGTCACCCGGCCGATGATCAGGGTGGAGTCGCCGAGCTGGAGCATGGTGTGCATCACACACTCGATCGACGCAGGCGAGGCGGCCACCCGCTGCGGCCGCACCGTGTCGCTGTCCTCCATGGTGAGGCCGAGCTCAGCGGCCTCGTCGTCCGCGGGGTCGAAGCGCGCCGAGCTGTTGTTGACGGCGTGCTTGAGCCGCTCGGTCGCGACGTTCACCACGAACTCGCGGGTCTCGCGCACGTTGCGGACCGTGTCCTTCTCGCCGACCGAGGAGAAGGCGACCATCGGCGGGTCGGCGCACACGACGGTGAAGAACGAGTGCGGCGCCAGGTTGCCGACACCTTCGCCGGACACCGTCGACACCCAGGCGATGGGACGCGGTACGACGAGCGAGTTGAGCAGCGGATAGGACTTGACGCCATCGTCACCAGGGCGCATCACGGTTCGCATGCCGTAACCGTATGCGCCCCGATTCCAGCCGGAATCGGCCGGACCCCGATGCGCGACCTGGACTGCTTCGTCCACAGACCGGGCCGGTGGGGAACATCCGAAGCGATGACCCCGTTAGGCTCTGGTGTGCGTCGGGCCGCGGCAGCCCCGGGTCCCAAATAAAGCCGCTACGAGCGGCCACGCGCCGTGAGGCGCTCCCGGCCCGACGTGCAGACTTCCTCGCCGGAGCGTCCTCCCTGCACCGCGTGCGGGGCGTTCGCAGCCTTGCTCGGGCCGTGGGGACCGCTCGAACGGTGCACCCGTCAGTCGCGGTGGTCGGTCGTCTTCAGCTTGACCTTGTGGGTGCCCTTACAGGACTGCTCGTGGTCCTTGACGTCGGCCCTGGCCTTGTCCCGTGAGCGGCGCGCCCGGCCACGCCAGTCGCAGCTCTTGCAGAATCCGTAGGCGAAGCTGCCGTCGTCCTTGGTGGAGCTGTCGGGCTCGACGACAGGGGCGGGATCCTCAGAAGAAGCTGACTTCTTCCGCTTCTTCTTGTCCTTGTCCTTGGACTTGTCCTTCGCCACCCCGCAATTGTGCACGCCGCTGCGGCCTGCCCGTCACGGCCCGTAGGCCGAGGTGTGGGTTCTGCGTTCTCGGCCAGTGCTGCCGCCCTGCCCACCGACGCAAACCGCGCACACCGTCGTACGCCGCCGTACGTCGCTCGGGCTGTGTGCAGGTTCTGCGTTATCGGCCAGTGCTGCCGCCCTGCCCACCGACGCAAACCGCGCACACCGTCGTACGCCGCCGTACGTCGCTCGGCCCGTGGGGGGTTTTGCGTTATCGGCCAGTGCTGCCGCCCTGCCCACCTACGCAAACCGCGCACACCGTCGTACGCCGCCGTACGTCGCTCGGCCCGTGGGGGTTTTGCGTTCTCGGCCAGTGCTGCCGCCCTGGCCACCGACGCAAACCGCGCACCTCGCTGTACACAGGAGGGCTGCGGCGGAGCGCTGCTCCTGACAAGGTCAGCTGAGCCTTCTCGGCTGACCTTCGTCGCGCTCCGCTGCGGGCGGGACCTCGCTTCGCTCGGCCCGCAACCTCCGCTGCGCGCTCCTCAGGTCAGCCGAGCCTTCTCGGCTGACCTTCGTCGCGCTCCGCTGCGGGCGGGACCTCGCTTCGCTCGGCCCGCAACCTCCGCTGCGCGCTCCTCAGGTCAGCCGAAACGACCGGAGATGTAGTCCTCCGTCGCGCTCACCTCGGGGTTGTTGAAGATCTTCTGGGTGTCGTTCATCTCGATCAGGCGACCAGGCTTGCCGGTCGCAGCGAGGTTGAAGAACGCCGTCTTGTCCGACACCCGCGACGCCTGCTGCATGTTGTGGGTGACGATGACGATCGTGTAGCGGTCCTTCAGCTCGGTGACCAGGTCCTCGATGGCCAGCGTCGAGATGGGGTCGAGCGCCGAGCACGGCTCGTCCATCAGCAGCACCTGCGGCTCGACCGCGATGGCCCGCGCGATGCAGAGCCGCTGCTGCTGCCCGCCGGACAGGCTGGCGCCGGGCTTGCCGAGACGGTCCTTGACCTCGTTCCACAGGTTGGCCCCGCGCAGTGACTGCTCGGTCTTCTCCTGGAGCACCTTCTTGCCCTTGATGCCGTTCAGCCGCAGGCCCGCCGTCACGTTGTCCTGGATCGACATGGTGGGGAACGGGTTGGGCCGCTGGAAGACCATTCCCACGGTCCGACGTACGCCGACGGCATCCACGCCGGGCGCGTAGAGGTCGGTGTCGTCGAGCAGCACCTTGCCCTCCACCCGACCCCCAGGTGTCACCTCGTGCATCCGGTTGAGGGTGCGCAGGAAGGTCGACTTGCCGCAGCCGGACGGGCCGATGAAGGCCGTCACGGAGCGCGGCTCGATCGTCATCGTGACGTCTTCGACGGCCTTGAAGGCGCTGTAGTAGACGTTCAGGTCCTGAACGTCGATTCGCTTGCCCATGAGTTTTAGCTCTGTCGCTTTCAGCAGTTGGAAGGTCAGTTCTTGACCCGGGTGAGTCGCCCGAGTAGCCGGCCCAGCAGGTTGATGGCCAGCACGATGATGATCAGAGTCAATGCGGCGCCCCAGACGCGGTCCGCGAAGATAGGTTGACCGCTCATCTGATCGGCCTGGGTGGAGATCAGGGTCGGCAGGGACGCGATGCCGGACTGCGACAGCGGGCTGTAGGACAAGTACTGGAAGTACGTCGTGAGGAACAGCCAGGGGGCCGTCTCACCCAGCACCCGCGCCAGACCCAGCAGCGCTCCGGTGATGATGCCCGAGACGGCGGTGGGGAGGACCACCCGCACGACGGTTTTCCACTTGGGCACGCCGAGCGCGTAAGACGCCTCGCGCAGCTCCGTCGGGACCAACTTGAGCATCTCCTCGGTGGACCGGGTGACCACCGGAATCATCAGCATCGTGAGAGCCAGCGAGACGCAGATCGGCACCAGGTGCAGGTTCAATGTGGTGACCCATACCGCGAAGACGAAGAGCGCCGCGACGATCGAGGGGATGCCGCTCAGAATGTCGACCATGAAGCTCACCGTTCGCGCTATCCGGCGGTTGACCCGGCCGCCCGCCCGGCCGTACTCCACCAGATAAATGGCAGTGAGCACAGCGATCGGGATCGCGATGATCGCGGTGATCAGCCCGATCTCAAGAGTGCCCACGATGGCGTGCCGTGCCCCACGGATATTCGTGTCCCCGACGGGCAGCGCACCGGACTGGTCCTTCTGCCACCACGAGGAACTGATGACCGAGTGAGCACCCTTGGAGACGACCTCCCACAGGATCCACACCAGCGGGATCAGCGCGATCAGGAAGGCCAGCCAGATCAGCACGGTGGCGAGGGTGTTCTTGAACGCCCTTCCACCGGAGCGGCCGGTCTTCAGTCCCGGTAGGCCGTTCCCGGCGAGGGTGGCGGGGCTGCTGCCCTGTTCCATCGTGCTCATTCCGAGAACTCCTTACGACGCTCGATGATCACCCGGGCGATCGCGTTGACCAGGAAGGTCAGCACGAAGAGCACGAGGCCGGCAGCGATCAGCGCGCCCATCGAGTTGGCATCGTTCTGGTCGTTGGGTGCGTCGCTGGCGATCTGAGACGCGAACGTCGAGCCGCCGTTGAAGAGCGACCACGTCCACTTGGGCGTACCGGGAAGAGCAGAGAGGATGAAGAGCACTGCGATGGTCTCTCCCAGCGCCCGCCCGAGGCCGAGCATCGAGGCACTAATCACCCCGGGACGGCCGAACGGCAGGACGGCCGTTCGGATCATCTCCCAGCGGGTCGCGCCCAAAGCCAGGGCGCCTTCCTTGTGGGTCACCGGGGTCTGTGCGAAGACCTCTCGTGACAGGGCCGTGATGATCGGCAGGATCATGATCGCGAGCACTACCCCGACCATCATGATCGTCGCGCCGCCGGTCACCGTGTCCACCTTGCCGAAGAGCGGGATCCAGCCGAGCACAGAGTTGAGCGCATCCTGCACGTGCACGAACTTCGGCGCGACGATGTAGAAGCCCCACAGGCCGTAAACGATCGAGGGCACCGCGGCCAGCAGGTCGATGAGCGCTGCGCCGATCCGGGAGAACCACGGAGGGGCGTAGTGGGTGAGGAAGAGCGCAATGCCGATTGCAAATGGGACGGCGAGCACCAGGGCAACGAGGGACGACGTCACGGTCGTCCACAGCAACTGCACGATGCCGAAGCGCAGCTCTGAGGAGGTGAACTCCCGCGAGGTCAGGAAGTTGACCTTGTCCTTGCCGATCGCGGGGACCGCCTGCACCAGCAGGAAGATCGCGACGAGGCTGACGATGGCCACGACGAGGAGGCCGGCGCCCATCGCCAGACCGCCGAAGACCCGGTCACCCTTGGTGCCGGTCGAGGCTCCGGCGCCGGAGTTCGGGGCGCCCGATGGATCGGACAGCTCGTCGCCGACAGAGACTCCGGTGATCGATGACATGAGTTCCTTGAGGGCGTGGGTTGGGGGAAGGAGCGAGGACGGGCTCCGCGAGATCCCCCCAGAGTCTCGCGGAGCCCGGGTCCGATCAACCGATGGCGTTGATCGCCGTGACGACCTTGCCCTGGATGGCCGAGGGGAGCGGAGCCGATCCAACGGTGGAGAGCTTGCCCTGGAACTCCGGTGAGACCAGGTAGGACAGGAACGACTTGACGGCCTTGCCGGTGGTCGCGTCCGCGTACTTGCTGCAGACGATCTCGTAGGTCACCAGGACGATCGGGTAGGTCCCGGCCGCCTTGGTGGCGTAGTCGATCTTCAGCTTCAGGTCGTTGCCGGTGCCGGCGATCGTCGCCGCCTCAGCAGCCTTGCTGGCGGTGGCGGCGGTCAGTGCGACCGCGCCGCCCCCGTTGTCGACCTGGGCCATCGGCAGGTTGTTGGTGATCGCGTAGGACCACTCGACGTACGTGATGCCGCCGTCGGTCGCCTTGACGGCCGAGCCGACGCCCGCGCTCTTGGGCTTGCCCTGGCCGACCTTGCCGGCCCACGCCTTGGCGTGCTTGGCGGTCCAATCGGTGGGGTCGGTGGTGTTCATGTAGTTGGTGAAGTTGTCGGTGGTGCCCGAGGAGTCGGAGCGGAAGAACACCGAGATCGGGGTGCTCGGCAGCGAGACGCCCTTGTTGGCGGCCGCGATGGCCGAGTCGTTCCACTTGGTGATCTTGCCGCTGAAGATCTTCGCGATGAGCACCGGCGTGAGGGTCAGCTTGCCGACACCCTTGAGGTTGTAGGCGACCGCGATCGGGCCGACGACCATCGGCAGGTCCCAGGCGGTGGAGCCGCACGCAGCGGCGGCCTTGGTGGGCTCGCCCTTCTCGGAGTTGAGAGCGGAGTCCGAACCGGCCCAGCCGACCTGCTTGGCGAGGAACGCGGTGATGCCCTGGCCTGAGGAGGTCGGTGCGTAGTTCACCTTGGCACCAGAACATTTGCTCGCGAAGTCGGTGGTCGCCAACTGCATGGCGTTGCCCTGGGCCGTCGAGCCCTGGCCGCTCAGGCTGCCGCTGAAGCAGCTGCTGTCAGCGGTCTTGGTGCCGGCCGCGACACTCGAACTGGAGGACGAGCCGGAGCCGGAGCCGGTCGAACCGTTGTTGGAGGCGCTGCCGCAGGCGGTCAGGGCGAGCGCGGCGGCAACGGCGACACCGCTGGCGCGGCCGATGGACGTGATCTTCACTTCGAGGGACCTCTCGGGTCGGGCGACATAGACACGAACGAATGGCGGACCCGATCGGCCCGACGAGACCGCACGCTAAGGAGACTGGGTGACCCGCTGGCCCCTACCGGGTGAACGCACGGTGAACGACACCTATCGATCGGGCGGCGCCGACACCGACACCGGGAGACGGCGAGGTATATAGGTGGTCAAGCGAAAGCGTTCGGCAGGGGTCGGAACGCCGGTCGGGGACGGGCGCGACGCACCGACGCCACCAGCGCTGTCCGGCCCGGTCGGGGCGACCCAGGAATCGGGAAAGCCCGGGTCGCCCGCAGACCGCTCCTCTATGATCGGCCGGTGCTCAGCGAAGAGCCACGATCCCGCGTCTGCGATGACGGGGGATCCTCAGCGGTCCGGAGCCGTCTCGGGTTGGATGTAGAGGCCGCGCAGCTGTACGCCGACGTGCGTTTAACCCCGTTCCTGCGCCGCCTGCTCGCGCGCAGCGGCTCCCTGTTGAGGACCAGTGCGGGCAGCATCTCGCTGGTCGACCAGGACCATCAGCGCTATCACAAGGTCGCCGAGCGGGGAGCGCTGTGCCGCCTGGGCCAGGCCTTCTCGCTCGACGAGGGCGTGACGGGGCGGGTGGTCGCCCGCCGGGGCCCCGTCCTGCTGAACCGCTACGCGGACGTGGCGTCGGGTCATCTGGCGACCGACCACCCCGCGCACGGGGGATCGGTGCTTGCCGTACCGATCTGGTGGTGTGGTGAGGTGATCGCGGTGAACGTGGGCTTCGCGGGCGTACGTCGAGCATTCAGCGTCGCTGAGGTCGACGCTCTGGAGATGTTGAGTCAACTGGCGGCGGCCGGACTCGTGCAGGGTGCGCGCTATCCGTCGGTGAACGCCTCGGAGGATCGCGTCCAGCCGGCGGTCGAGACCGCCGAGGCTCGCAAGAACGCTCACCGACCGGGGGCGTCGCCGTCACCGTTCACCGCACGCGAAGAGGAGGTCGCCGTCCTCCTGTCGCACGGCTACCGCGACCGCGACATCGCGACGACGCTGTCGATCTCCCCCCGCACGGTGGAGAAACATGTCGCCGCCGTGCTGCGCAAGGCGGGCACCTCCAGCCGCACGTCCGCCGTGGTCCGTTGTCTGGCGCAAGGCTGGGTCGCGGCGCCATGAACCTCGTCCGGTGAATGGGGGATTTCCCCCATGTGGACGCGGCCCCGGGCGGCTTGACTGGTCGCACGCGCGGCTCCTCGCTGAGCCGCCGACCCGATAGGGAGGCATAGCCGCGTGGCAGTCGTTTCGTTGCAGGACACGCTCGCCCATTCGCTGAGTGCCAGGTACGGCGTGCCGGCGTTCAACATCCTGAACGACCTGACCATCGAGGCGGTGTTGGCTGCGGCCGTGCAGGAGCGGTCGCCGGTCATCCTGCAGACCTCGGTCAAGACGGTGCGCCAGTACGGCAGCGAGCAGCTCTACGACATCTTCCGGACGCTGGTGCGCGGCGTCGACGTGCCGGTCACCCTGCACCTGGACCATTGCCCGTACCGAGACGTCATCTCCGACTGCCTGCGACGCGGGTGGAACTCCGTGCTGTTCGACGCACACGAGCTGGACGTGGAGGAGAACGTGCGCCAGACCACCGAGGTGGTGGCCGAGGCCCGGGCGACCGGCGCGCACGTCGAGGGTGAGATCGAGGGCATCCAGGGGGTCGAGGACGGCATCGGTTCCGACGACAAGCCGGAGTCGATGTCGTTGGAGGTCGCGACCGACTTCATCCAGCGGACGGGTGTGCAGTGTTTCGCGCCGGCGATCGGGAACGCGCACGGCCAGTACACCTCGGCGCCTGTCCTGGACCACCAGCGAGTGTCGGACCTGGTCGAGGCGACCGGCGTCCCCATGGCGCTGCACGGCGGAACGGGCCTGTCGACCGCCCAGTTCCAGGACCTGATCGCGCGCGGATGCGCGAAGGTCAACATCTCCACGGCACTGAAGGAGACCTTCATGAAGTCGGGTCTGAGCTTCCTGACCGAGACCGAGAAGCGCGGCACGTGGGACCCGCCTTCCCTCTTCGCCGCCCAGAAGCAGGCCGTGGTCGACATGGCGGTGCAACACATGCGAGATTTCCGCAGCTCGGGTCAGGCATGGTGAGTCCCGCCCTGATCTTCGACTGCGACGGAGTGCTGGCCGACACCGAGCGCGACGGGCACCGTCCGGCGTTCAACGCCATGTTCGACGAGCTGGGTGTCCCTGCCCACTGGGACGAGCAGGAGTACGGCGAGAAGCTGCGGATCGGTGGCGGCAAGGAGCGGATGGCCAGCCTCTTCAAGGACCCGCAGTTCGCGCGCCGGTTCGCAGTGCCGCCGAGCAAGGACGGGCAGGCCGAGCTGCTGTCCACGTGGCACGAGGCCAAGGGCGTGCATTTCCGGCGCCTGGTCTCCGATGGAGCGGTGCGACCACGACCGGGTATCACCCGCATCATCACCGCGGCGGTGCAGGCCGGTTGGACGGTTGCCGTCGCCTCGACCTCGGCGCGCCCGTCGGTGTACGCCGTCCTGGAGGCGGCCGTCGGGCACGACCTCGCTGACGCGATCCCCATCTTCGCCGGTGATGTCGTGTCGGCGAAGAAGCCCGATCCGCAGATCTACCTGTTGGCCGTCTCGGAGCTCGGCCTGGAGCGGGACCAGGTCCTCGTCATCGAGGACTCGCGCAATGGACTGCGGGCAGCCGTCGGGGCCGGCCTGCGTTGCCTGGTCACGACAAGCTCCTACACCCGCGAGGAGGACTTCTCCGAGGCATGCCTCGTGATCTCCTCGCTGGGGGACCCGGGCGGTCCGCCGCTCGACGTACTGGCCGATCGAGCCGGCGTCCCCATCGGGGATTTCGTCTCACTCGAGGACCTCCGGGCGTGCATCAGCAGCGTGAACACCGCATCGACAGGACCGACCAAGGGAGATAGTGCATGACCGGCACCTCACAAGACCAGGTGGCCCTGGTGGTCATGTCCATCGCCCAGACAGTCGTCGAGAACGAGAAGTACTTCGGCGATCTGGACGCGGTGGTGGGCGACGGCGACTTCGGCTACTCCCTCGCGCGCGGCTTCGAGAAGGTCCTCGAAGGATGGGACGACTTCGACCGGTCCGATTCTGGCGCGTTCCTCAAGAAGGTCGGCGTCACCATCACCTCCCGGATGGGCGGCACCTCGGGTCCCATCTGGGGCACTGCGTTCCTTCGTGCCGGTGCCGCCGCGGGGGATGGGGAGATCGACGGCGCGACCGTCGTGGCCATGCTTCGGGCGGCGGTCGAGGGCATCAAGGCGCGAGGCCGGTCCGACGTCGGCGACAAGACCCTCCTCGACACCCTCGTGCCGGTGACCGATCGCATCGAGCAGGAGGTCGGGTCCGGCGCGAACAGCGCAGCCGTGGTGGCCGCCGCGGCGCAGACGGCGAAGTCGTCCGCCGAGGCGACCAGCGACATGGTCGCGCGCCGTGGCCGTGCGTCGTACACCGGCGAACGCAGCCGGGGCTCGGTCGATGCGGGGGCGATGGCGCTCGCCGTGATCGCCGAACAGCTCAGCAGGGCTTGGGTCGGCCGGGGCGAACCCGGAGCCACCACCACCAATGAGAACGACCAAGGAGTGACGCTGTGAAGAAGTTGGTCAACGACCCCCAGCAGTTCGTGCCGGAGATGCTCGAGGGCCTGGCGCTGGCCAACCCGGACACGCTCGTCTACGACCCGGCGTACAACCTGATCAGGCGTGCGGATGCGCCCCGGTCGGGCAAGGTCTCGATCGTGCAGGGTTCCGGATCGGGTCACGAGCCGGCCCACGTGATGATCGTCGGCAAGGGCATGCTGGATGCGGCGTGCCCCGGCGACGTCTTCGCGGCCCCGCCGATGGACTACGTGCTGGAGACCGCCAAGAAGGTGGCGTCCGACAAGGGCGTGCTGCTCCTGGTCAACAACTACACCGGTGACCGGATGGCCTTCGAGATGGCCAAGGAGATGGCCGACGCCGAGGGGGTGGCCACGCAGATCCTCTTCATCGACGACGACGTGGCGGTCAAGGACTCCACGTACACCACGGGGCGCCGCGGGGTGGCCGGCAACTTCTTCGTCATCAAGGCGGTGGGGGCCGCGGCCGAGAACGGCGCCGACCTGGCCGAGTGCGTCCGCATCGGGGAGAAGGTCAACAGCGTCACCCGCACGATGGGCGTGGCCCTCACCGCCTGCACGCCGCCGGCCAAGGGGTCGCCGCTGTTCGAGCTGGAGGACGACAAGATCGAGATGGGCGTCGGTATCCACGGCGAGCCGGGTCGCGAGCGGCAGCCGATGCGCAGCGCGGACGAGATCACCGACGAACTGCTCGGCGCGATCGTGACCGATCTGCCGTTCGAGTCGGGGAACAGGGTGGCCCTGATGGTCAACGGTCTCGGTGGTACGCCGATCAGCGAGCTCTACATCGTCTACCGCCACGCCCACCAGCGGCTGGCGGAGCAGGGCATCGAGGTCGCGCGCAGCTACGTCGGCGAGTACTGCACCTCGTTGGACATGGCGGGTGCATCGATCACCCTGGTGCAGCTGGACGACGAGATCACCGAGCTGCTGGACGCTCCGGCCGAGGTGGCGATGCGTATCTTCTGACCCTGCGCGGGCTCGCGCACCTGTTCAGGGCCGGTTGCGTTAGGGCCGGTTGCGCTCCACCGACACCACGCGCGCCGCCTCTCCCACATCCACCATCTGGCAGATGAGGGCCTCGCCCTTCTCCAGTCCGTCGCGCGCCCGTTCCAACAATGTCGTGCAGGCCGCGCCGGGAGTCGCCTGCTCCGCGAGGCGATGCAAGAGGGCGGGCAGGACGGGGCGGTGGGTGCACAGTGCCGTGAACTCACCGCGATCCAAAGACCGCTCCACGTGGCGCACGGCACGCCCCGGTTCGTCCGCGAAGACCTCCTCGGACAGCCCGCGCTTCTCCTTGATCTGCAGATGGTGAGCGTGCGCGTAGGGGGCGACGGTTGCGGTGCATCGCGCCGACGGAGAGGAGACCAGGCGGTGCACGCCGTACGCGCCGAGCGCCGCCGTGAGCGCGGCGGCACGTTTCTTGCCCTGCTGAGTGAGCGGCCTGTCCGTGTCGGAGCGGTCCCACGACGAGCGCGACACCGCGTCGCCGTGTCGGACCACCACGAGCACCCAGGTGCGCAGCGCGCCCCGCCGATCGGCGTCGAGCAGGGCCTGGAGTTGCAGCGAGTCCCGTGCGTAGGTCAACCGTTCACGCGCTGCCTGAGGGGTTAGCCACTCGACCCTGTCGATCTCGTTCTCCAGGGTGCCCGATCCGCCGACGGCCTGCGCCGCCCAGTAGCGCACCTCTTTGAGGCTGCCGTCGCGCAGCCCGTAGACGGCGCGCGGCAGGGGGATGCCTAGGCGCGGGCGCAGCCCCGTCTCCTCCAGGACCTCCCGCGCGGCGGCACCGGCCCAGCACTCGCCGGGGTCGAGCTTGCCCTTAGGCCAGGACCAGTCGTCGTAGCGGGGCCTATGCACCAAGGCGACCTGCAGGACCCCGCTTTCCCGGCGCCAGACGAGCGCGCCGGCAGCCGGCTGCCCACCGCCCTGTGCGGTCACCGACGTCGCGCCTTCTTGCGGCGCTTTGCGTAGGTGTCGATCAGATGCTGCTGCAGGTCGCGCAGCGGTGCGCCGTTCTCGTCGAGGTTGTGCCGCTCCCACCGCCCGTCACCGTGCAACGCCCACGACGAGGTCTCGTCGGCGACGCCCAGATCGAGCAGGTGTCCGAGCGTCGCAACGTGGCGGGGCGTCGTGATGCGCACCATCGCCTCGACCCGCCGGTCCAGGTTGCGATGCATCATGTCGGCGCTGCCGATGAAGATGACGTCGTCCTCGCCCTCGATCTGGAAACGGAAGACGCGGGAGTGCTCCAGGAAGCGGCCGAGCACCGAGCGCACCTTGATGTTCTCCGACAAGCCCTCGATGCCCGGGCGCAGCGAGCAGATGCCACGGACCCAGACGTCGACCTTGGCGCCGGCCTGGGACGCGCGATAGCAGGCGTCGATAATCTGCTCGTCGACCAGGGAGTTGACCTTGATCTGGATGCAGGCATCCTTGCCGTCACGGGCGGCGTCGGCGACCTTGCTCATCCGTTCGACCAGGCCGGTGCGCACCGAGCGCGGCGCGACGAGGAGCCGGCGGAACTTGGCCCGCGGCGCCATCCCGGACAGCTGGTTGAACAGCCGGGATAGGTCCTCGCCGACCTCGGGATCGCAGGTGAGGATGCCCAGATCCTCGTAGAGCCGGGCCGTCTTCGGGTTGTAGTTGCCGGTGCCGATGTGGCAGTAGCGCCGCATCGACTCACCCTCCTGGCGTACGACGAGGCACAGCTTGGCGTGCGTCTTCAGCCCCACCATCCCGTAGACCACGTGCACGCCCGCGCGCTCCAGCTTGCGCGCCCAGGTGATGTTGTTCTCCTCGTCGAAGCGGGCCTTCAGCTCCACTACCGCGAGCACCTGCTTGCCGGTCTCCGCGGCCTCGATCAGGGCGTCGATGATGGGGGAGTCGCCGGACGTCCGGTAGAGGGTCTGCTTGATCGCGAGCACGTTGGGGTCGGCCGCGGCCTGCTCGATGAACGCCTGCACCGAGGTCGAGAACGAGTCGTAGGGGTGGTGCAGCAGGATGTCGCCACCGCGCATCGCCTCCAGGACGTCGGACTGGGCCGACCGCTCGATCGGCGCCAGGTCGGGGTGCACCATGGCCACGAACGGCGGCCAGCGCAGCTCGGACCGGTCCAGGTCGGCCACCGCGTTGAGGCCGCGCAGGTCCAGCGGCTCGGGGAGGCGGTAGACCTCCCGTTCGTGCACGCCCAGCTCCCGGACCAGCAGGTCCATCACGTGGTCGTCCATGTCGTCGGCGACCTCGAGGCGGATGGGCGGCCCGAACCGGCGCCGGGTCAGTTCCCGCTCCAGCGCGGTGAGCAGGCTCTCCGCGTCGTCCTCCTCGACCTCGAGGTCCTCGTTGCGCGTCACCCGGAAGGTGAAGTGCTCGCGTACCTCCATACCGGGAAAGAGCGCGCCCAGGTGCTCGGCGATGACGTCCTCGATGGCCACGAACCGGGTGTTGAAGAGGGGATCCTCCCCTTCGTCCGGCTCCAGCTCGATCAACCGCGGCAGCAGCGGCGGCACCTTCACGCGGGCGAAGTGCTCGCGCTCGGTCTTGGGGTTGATCAGGATCACCGCGAGGTTGAGCGACAGCCCGGAGATGTAGGGGAAGGGGTGCGCCGGGTCGACGGCCAGCGGGGTCAGCACCGGGTAGATCCGCGACTGGAACAGGTCGCCGAGGTGGGCGCGGTCTGAATCGGTGAGCTCCGCGGGCCGCAGGATGCGGATGCCCTCGTCCTGCACGGCCGGCCGCAGCTGCTTCTGGAAGAGCTGCGCGTGCACCTGCATCAGCTTGTGCGCGGCGTGCGAGATCTCGTCGAGCACCTCACGGGGCTCCAGGCCGGAGGCGGAGCGCACGGCGAGGCCCGTGGCGATCCGGCGTTTGAGGCCGGCCACCCGCACCATGAAGAACTCGTCCAGGTTGCTGGCGAAGATCGCCAGGTAGCGGATCCGTTCGAGCAACGGGACGGCCGGGTCGGCCGCCAGCTGCAGGACGCGCTCGTTGAACTGCATCCAGGAGATCTCCCGATCCAGGAACCGGTCGTCGGGCAGCTCCTCGTCCTGGGGATCGAACTTCAGCTCGGGCGCGACGCGGACGAAGCGGCCGTTCGCACCGCGGGCACGGGCGTGCGCGCCCGCCGAGCGCCGGGCCAGGCGCACCAGGTTGGCGTCACTCGACGTCGAATGATCGATGTCCTGCTGGTCCTCGACAGGGTCGTCGTCGACGCGGTGGGACGTGGCTCCGGGCTGGGATTCCATGGCGCGATCCTCCCACGGGCGGGTTTCCTCGGTCACCGGTCGATTCGGGAGTTCACCGGGCGTACATCACGTCCGCGTTGGCCTTCTCGAAACCCCACCCGCGATAGGTCGCGATTGCCGGCGCGTTGTCGCCCTCGACGTAGAGGTCGATGGCGCGCACTCCGGCCGCTGCCAGGTGTGCCAGGCCCAGTGCGGTCACGGCCCGGCCGAGCCCGCGACCCTGGTACGCCGGGTCGACAGCGACGACGTAGACCTCGCCCTCCGCGGCGCCGGGCGGCTCGATCTTGGTCCAGTGCGAGGCGGCCAGGACGGGCCGTTCTCCGGTGACGTCCTCGATGAGCAGCAGCCCGGTGGGATCGAACCAGTCCTGGTCCATCCGCTCCCGCAGGTCCGCCAGGGTCATCCGGCCCTGTTCGGGGTGGTGTGCGAACGCGCGTGCGTTGACCCCGAGCCATGCCTCGTCGTCCGCACCCGGCTCGAAGTGGCGCGAAGCGAATCCAATTGGCAGAGACGGCTCTTCGATCCCCGGCTCGCCGTCCACGGGTCGTGCCATCTTCCACAGCTCGCGCACCACGTGCAGCCCGTGGCTGGTGGCCAGTGAACGGGCGGTCGGCAGGTCGCCGTGTGCCCAGACCCGCGCGGCGCCCTCCTCGCTCACCTGGTTGACGACGAGGTCCAGCAGGCTGGCGCCGTACCCGTTGCGCCGGTGATCGGGTCGCACGACCAGCTCGTACGACGCGCGGCTCGCGTCGGAGACCGCGATCGCGATCAGCTCACCGTCCACGTCGTGCCACACCATGGCAGGCCCCTGTCCGTCAGGGGACTCGCCGTCGGGTGCGCCGTGCCGGGCATTCAGCAACGTCTGCTCCGAGAGCGGGGCCACACCGTCGACCTCCTGGGCCGCGCGCGCGAGATCGGGCAGTTGGGCGCGGACCTGCTCCGCGGTGAGGGTCATACCGGCGATTCCACCACGCCCCGACAGCGCGCGGCCTCCGGTGGGCGAACCGGCTCCCTCGCGCGGGCCGCTCCGGTGGAGCGGTCGTGCGTCAGCTCAGGCGCCGACGGCGTGCACCGTCGCTCGGGGGCAGGAGTTGTTGACGTATCCCTTGGGGTTCCAGAGCTGTGCGGCCTCCGAGGGCTGGGCAGCGGCAGTGCCGTCCCAGGCTCGGGCGACGAGCACGGCGTCCCCGGCGGTGACGTGGACCTCGGCATGCCACAACCGCCATGCCCAGGGCCCGTGGTCGGGGCCCAGGTCGGCCTGCACCCAGGTCTGGCCCGCGTCGGACGACACGTCGACCCGCGCGACACGACGTCCGTCGCCGGCGAAGGCGTACCCGTCGACCGCCACAGTGCCGGCGCTGACCGTGCTGTGATGGGCAGGGGGACAGGATCGCGCTGTTGAGCGCGATCGGCCCTAGGGACAGACCGTCGCCGGGGCCGGCCGCGTCCGGATCGGCGTCGGGAGGCAGCAACCGGTAGGCCACGGACTGGAAGTAGTTGTCCGATGGTCCGTGCCGCACGGTGACCCGCTCGAGCCACTTCACACTGCGGGCGCCGATCCAGCCCGGCACGACCACCCGCAGCGGCGCCCCGTGCACCGGGGCGAGCGCCTCGCCGTTCATGGACCAGGCGAGCAGCACCTCCGGGCGGGTCGCCTTGGTCAGGGGGATGGAACCGCCGTACGCCTGAGACGGTCGCGCCAGCTCGGAGACATCCGGGGCCTGGAACGCCACGTGGAGCTCGTCCGCCGCGGCGTCGTCCTGCGTGACGCCGGCCGCGGCCAGCACGTCGGTCAGGCGGATTCCGGCCCAGATCGCTGTGGAGGTCGCCCCGTCCTGCCACGGGTCCTCACCGGGAATGTCCCGGACCGCGATCAATCCCGCCCGGCGATTTCCCGCGCACTGCACAGTGGCGGTGACCTCGTGCTCCTCGAAACTGTCCTTCAGTTCCTGCAGGGAGAGTCGAAGTGTGCGGTCCACGAGCCCGTCGACCTCCAGGCGCCACGTCGCCGGGTCGAGCGTCGGGATCGGGCCGTGGTTGCGGCTGTAGAACGTGTCGGTCGGGGTGAGGTAGGAGGCTGCCAGTGCGGCCGACGTGGGCTCGGCGTTGAACGGCGCCTCCTCGTGCACGAGCATGTCCGCCCGTTTGCCCCAGCTGGTCATCGTCGATGCTCCGTTCGGCCGTGGGATGGTCGAGATCGCCGTGGGTCGACGCGAGACCACCATCCTGCTCGGGTCCCACCCCGATGGTGGAGCCTGGCGTTGTCCCTGTCATGTCTACACCGCGCCCGATACGGCGGTCGCGCGTACGGCGCTCTGACCACCACGCGGGCGGGGCGGTCAGTCGGCGCTGACCTGACGGCGGAACTCCTTGCGCTCGGCGTGCAGCTCCCACAGGTGCTGGGCGAGCACCTCGGGGCTCTTCTCCTTGTCGCCGGCGATGATCTGGCCGCCGATGATCAGCTGGGAGACCTGGATGCCCTCCTCGCCGAGCACCTCGTTCAGCAGCTGCGCGTACGCGGCCTGGCCGGCGAAGGCGACCGAGGTGCCCGTGACGCCCCGGCCGGGGGTGACGGCCGAGCCGCCGTTGACGAACAGGATCGTGCCGCGGTTCTTGCCGAGGAAGCGCATTCCGGGGAGCACCTGGTGCACTGCGGCGACCGGTCCGTAGATCGAGAACTCGACCGGACCGACGAGGTCGGCCGGGGTGGTCTCCAGCACCGGCCGCATGAAATCCTTCTGCGGCAGAGGGCTGTACTGCAGCACCTCGATGGGGCCGAGGGTCTGCGTGACCTGCTCCAGGGCGGCCGTGATCGATGCCGGGTCTCGGACGTCGCCCACGAAACCGGCGGCCTGTACGCCGTCCTCCTGCAACTCGGAGGCCAGCGCGTCGACACGTCCGCGGTGTCGTGAGATCAGGCCGACCGCGAACCCTTCGTCGCCGAACCGTCGTGCGACGGCGGCTCCGAGGCCCCGGCCTGCTCCGATGATCGCGATCGTGGTCATGTCCAGCTCCTGTCGTGAGGATACGTACGGCGTGCGGCACGGTCCGATCGCAGTCACCTGACCGGCGTGCGGCGGCGGATGAATCGAGGTGCCGGACCTGGCCCGACGCTGATGTCGCAGGTCGAAGCCAGGCTACTGAGCCGCTGTATCCGGCCTCGGCCCGGCGGGATGGGCAGTGACGACCACGCTGTGCACCCAGCGGGTCAGCGGAGCGTGCGGGTGCACGAGTCGAGCATGAGCGCGCTCGAAGGTGCCCTCGGTGATGTGAGCGGTAGTAGCGACCGCGCCGGCCGGAACGACGACCAGGAGCGCGCCGAGAACGGCGGCGGCCGGCAGCGAACGACGTCGTGGCTGGAGCAGCACCTGCACCCGGTAGGCCACCTCGTCCTGGGCGAAGGCGAGGCGGGTGATCGTCGCGTCCGCTGAGGTGACGGTGGCCGCGGCGACGATGGCGCCGGCAACGACGCGCCGGTCGCCGATCTGATCGGCGGCTATCTCATCGGACCAGCGTTCTGTGGAGAGGCGCACCGCCCGGCGTACCGGGCGCAGGATCGGATTGGCCGCTGTTGCGACCTCGACCAGCTGGAGATACGCGTGGTGATGAGCGATGAGGTGCGCCTGCTTGTGGGCGATCAGCGCCTGCCGGTACCTCGGACCCAAGGCCGCCAGGACGGGTGCGCCCACCACGACCCGACCGGGGAATCCGGCTATCGCGCGCGGCGACTCGAGCTCGGGGATGATGACCAGTCCCGCTACGTTCGGCATCCGCCGACACGCGGCAGCGGACTGCCACAACGATCGGACCTCTCCGACGACCGAGATGAGCGAACGGGCGAGCAGGACCGATACGACCGCCCCGGCGAGCATGCCGGCCCACGGTGCGGGGCTCGAGCTGTGCAGCTGACGCGCGCTCCAGCCGCAGGCGGCCGCGATGGCAGGGATGCCCGCAATCGTCTCGAAACACATGACTCAGGCGATGAACCCGGTGCCGGCGGTCACCACGAAGGCGCCGGTCGTCAGCAGCACCGTCGCCGGCGCGGGCCGCATCGAGCGCCCCAGCACCGGAGCGGCCAGGGCCAGTGCGATGCCGGCCCCGAGGCAGGCGATCAGTGCGGCGATGATCACGCCTGCGCCCCTGGATCGCCGGTCTGCGGCACGTGGGTGGCCTCGATCAGGAGCTGGGTGAGCAGGCGCGCGTCCTCGGCGCTGAGGTCACCGATGAAGCGTGACATCACCGCCGATCGGTCCTCGTGCGCCTCCATCAGGCGGCGCATCTGGAGCGCTGTCAGTGCCGCGCCCATGGTGGCGGTCGATTCGACCAGCCCGTACCGGTAGGTGCGTCCGACCGGGGTACGGCGCAGCACCCCCTTGTCGCACAATCGGGTGAGCGTCGTCATGACGGTCGTGTACGCCGAGGTGCGGTCGAGCGCAGCATGGATCTGTGGGGTCGTCAACTCCTCGCCCGCGGCGGCGATGGCCGCAACCACCTCACGCTCCAGTGCACCTGGCTGCCGTCGCATCCGTCCTACTATTCGCCCAGTAGTACCACTTGTACCTTCTACGGGCACACGATGCGGTATCAGGACGCACGATGCAATTGCGGCCCGCGGCACGACCGAAGGAATCGAACGCGGCTGGCACTGGACACCGGCCAACCTGGATCTGTTCATGCGGGTCGACCGGATTGCGGAGGAGCGCACCCCATCGCTGCCCGCGGCGAGGTGGGCGTTCGCGAGGTACGGCGTGCTCGCCCGGCATGTGCCGTGGAGGCGGTCGAGGCCTTGACGATCACGCTCGCGGTCGGGACGTCGCGCGACTGGGCCGGACAGGTGCGGGTCCCCGTGCGATGCCCGGTCTAGGCCGGGGCGATCTGCTCCTCCGGCGCGCGCAATTCGTGCGCGCCCACGAAGCGGTAGCCGACGTTGCGCACCGTACCGATCAGCGACTCGTTGTCCGGGCCGAGTTTCGCGCGCAGGCGTCGCACGTGCACGTCGACAGTGCGGGTGCCGCCGAAGTAGTCGTAGCCCCACACCTCCTGCAGCAGCTGGGCGCGGGTGAAGACCCGACCCGGGTGCTGCGCCAGGTGCTTGAGCAGCTCGAACTCCTTGTACGTCAGATCGAGCGCGCGGCTGCGGATGCGGGCGGAGTACGCGTCCTCGTCGATGGTGAGCTCGCCGGCCAGGATGCGGGTGGGCTCGTCCTCGGCCTGCGGCGTCGTCCTGGTCATCGCCAGCCGGATCCGGGCCTCGACCTCGGCAGGGCCGGCCGATTCCAGCAGCACGTCGTCCAACTGCCACTCGCTGGTGAGCGCGGTGAGACCGCCCTCGGTGAAGATCGCGATGAGCGGGGTGGACAGCCCGGTCGTACGCAGCACCCGGGTCAGCCCGCGCGCATTGGCCAGGTCGCGTCGGGCGTCCAGCAGTACGACGTCGCACTCGGGAGGATCGACCAGGGCCTGCGGTTCGGTGGGCAGCACGCGCACCCGATGGCCGAGAAGACCGAGGGCCGGAAGCACCTCGACACTCGCACCGCGAGCGTCGGTGAGGAGCAACAGGCGTGCCATGCTGCTCAAGAATACGATGTTGCAGGTAGGACGACCGGCCAGTACGGCCGGGCGTGACGCGTGCCACATCATGCGGCGGGGGCCGGTTTCCGGGATCCTGCCGGAGATCAGGAGGGGCCATGGCACAGATCGTCGTGCGGTACTGGGCCGGAGCACAGGCTGCTGCCGGCACCCCGACCGAACAGTTGAACGGCCTCACCGTCGGCGACGTGGTCGCCGCGGCCACCCACCAACACCCGGAGCTGCGGCCGGTCTTCGCGCTTGCAGCGCTCCTGATGAACGGCAGCCGGGTCGACGCCGAGGACCCACTGGTCGACGGCGCCACCCTGGAGGTGCTGCCGCCCTTCGCAGGCGGCTGAGGCTGCCGGCAGGAGACGTCCGCGGGGGCGTGCCTGCCCGCCCCGTGCGGCCACGCGGCACCCTCACCGGCGAGGTGGTGGCAGGATTCGGGTCGTGCCCGAGGGAAGCGAGACCACCGCCCAGCCGGTCGACGCACCCGCGACGCGGGTGAGGAGCGCCTCGGCCTCCCCGTTCCTGGCGGGTGTCGGCGCGATCGTGCTCGCCGTTCTCCTGGGATTCTGCGCGTACGCCGGGTCCGTCGCGCTCGCGGCCGCCTACCTGTTGAGTGCGCTCGTGGTGGCGGTCGGCTGGCCGATGCTGCTCGGTCTGCCGCGGGAGCGGTCCAGCTCCCTGGTCCTCGGGATCGCTGCGGTCTCGATGACCGTGATCGTCGGATGGGCCGACACCGCCGACGGGATCCGCTGGGTCACCGCCGCACTGGCCATCTCCCTGTCATTGGTCTTCCTGCAGTCCCTGGTCAGCCGGGGGGAGCGCGAACGCGTGGTCATCTCCCTCGCGGTGATGAGTCTCGGTCTCGGGGCGCTCGCCAGCGGCGCCTTCATCGCCGACGCGGCACTACGCGACCACGGGCGGGAGGCCGTCGTCGCCGCGCTGGCCGGGGCGTCGGTCGGTACGGCGCTGGACGTCGCCCTCCGAGGTCGGGAGCGGCTGTCTGAGGCGACGCTGCCGGTGTCTCTGCTCCTCGGCATCGGCGCCGGACTCATCGCGGCGGCCGTCGCCGGCGTCCCGTGGAACGCCCCGCTCGTCGCCGGCCTGCTCGGCGCCGGCGTGTCGCATGCGTTCCGTTCGATCCTGCGCGCACCGGCGCGGCTGGGCGGACCCGCGGCTCAGCTGGCCCTGGGATCGGCGACCGTCCTCTTCGTCGGCGTGCTGCCGACCGCGGCGACCTGGTTCTTCGCGCAGATCAACTGACCCGCTTCAACTCCGCCGAGGCGTAGCTCTGCAGCGGGTGCCCGGTGGCCGCCATGTCCATGGCCCACATGAGGTTGGAGTTGACGTAGCCGTAGAGGCGCGTCGCGGCGGAGTACTCCATGGCGCTCGGGCTGCGCAGCACCCCGTCGGTGCGCAGCTCGATCTTCGCGGGGGTGGTGTTGCCGTAGTACATCTCCACGACACCGGTCGGGTGGGCCAGCACGAACTCGACCTCGCCGTCCGGCAGCGGCCGCCAGTAGCCGAGTTCGCTGGTGAGCGGCTCGACCTGGTTGCCCGCCTCGTCGAGCAGCCAGGTGGTGCTGCGCCACTCCAGGAAGGACCGGCCGTCGTGGCCGCAGACGACCTCCTGGCCGAAGTTCACCGACTCGATGCCCGGGTAACCCATCACGCCGGCGCCCTCCCACCGGCCGATGAGCCACGCCAGGGGTGCCAGCTCACGCGGCATGTCCGTGTCCAGTTCGAAAGGCATGCCCGGAATCGTACGGCGGGGGTGGGCGGGCGCGCTCAGCTCACGGTGTTGGGCGTCACCGAGGTGCTGCTCATCGAGTCCGTGCGCAGGCTGGCGCCCAGTTGCTTCATCTTCGGCATGTCGACCACGTCGACGTCTCCGACGGAGTTCTTGGCGAAACCGGAGAACGGTGCGGTGTAGAACGTCAGGTCGTTCCGGCTGATGTTGCGCAGGCTGACGGCGAGCGTGATGAGGTACGACGTCGAGGTGTCGGTCAGGGTGTACGGCGCGATGGCCGAGATCATGTCGAGTGCCCGCTTGGGGTTCTCCAGCGTGCCGCGGGACAGCGCCTTGGTGACCATGGCGTTGATCCACTCCTGCTGGTCCACCCCACGGTCGATGTCACCGTGCGGCAGCTGGTGGCGCTCGCGGGAGAAGCCGAGCGCCTGCTCGCCGTTCATGTGGTGGTAGCCCTGCGTCCAGGAGCCGAAGCCGCCCTCGCTGTAGGGGTAGCGCACGTAGACGTCGACCCCGCCCATCGCGTTCGTCAGCTTGGTGAAGCCGTCGAAGCCGATCTGCGCGACGTGGTCGATGTGCAGTCCCAGCAGGTTCTGCATGGTCGACACGAGCAGCTTGGACCCGCCGAAGGAGTACGCCGCGTTGATCTTGTTCATCCCGTGTCCGGGGATCGCGACGTAGAGGTCGCGCGGGAAGTGCACGACCTGGATGCTGCGCCGGTCGCTGCTCACGTGCATGAGCTGGATGACGTCCGAGCGTCCGTTGTCGCGCAGGTTCTTCCCGCGGGAGTCCGAGCCGAGCAGCAGGATGTTCTGCGCCTTGCCGGCCGTCGCGTCGCGGGTCGGCCCGTCCGAGGGCAGCAGCGAGTTGGAGTGTTGGATCTGGTCCAGCTGGTGGTTGACGTAGAGCGCCAGGCCGCCGACGGCGAGAGCGATGACGACGATCATCGACAGCAGGGTCAGACACCCGACCTTGAAGCAGCCGGCGCGCTTCTTCTCCTCCGGCGGTGCCTGCTCCGCGGCCTGGTCGGCGTCCTCGGTCGGGGTCGACTCCCTGCCGGCCGGTTCGGTGCCGCCGGGGTGTGGCGAGGTCTCGGCGTCTCGCGCGTCGTCGGGTCCGGAGGCGGCGCCCTGATGCGCGGGGTCCTGCGTCATGGCGGTCAGTGTAGGTGGGCACCGGTCCCGAGAACGCGTCCCGACGCTGGTCATCGAGCAGTTCACAGCTGCGTGACCGGCCACTGCCGAATCGGCGTGCGTGGTCGCCCGGCGTACCGTTGTCATGGTGACCACGACAACGGCGACTTCCTCGCTCACCCGCCCCGGAGCGGTCGACGGGCAGGGGATCGACGCGGGAGTTCCCGCGCACTACGGCGACCCCATGGGGGAGCAACGCCGCCTCCTGGGCGCAGATGCGCTGGTCGACCTGTCCCACCGAGGGCTCGTGCGCGTCACCGGGCCCGACCGTCTCACCTGGCTGCACTCGATGACCACCCAGAAGCTGGACGACCTCGCGCCGCACCACGGCGTGGAGACGCTGGTCCTCAGCCCGCACGGGCACGTCGAGCACGCGATCCACGTCGTGGACGACGGCGAGTCCGCCTGGCTCGGGGTGGAGCCCGGCACCGCCGACGCACTGGTGCAGTGGTTGACCTCGATGCAGTTCATGCTGCGCGTGCAGGTCACCGACGTCAGCGCCGACTTCGCCCAGTTCGGCCAGGTCTGCGACGAGGCGGGCAGCGCCGAGCAGTACGCCGCGGACGGCACCCTGGTCTGGGTGGACCCGTGGCCGACCATGGGACCGGACACCGCGTCGTACTCCGGCGACGGCCCGCATCCCGCGACCGGACGGCGCTGGCGCGAGGTCATCGTGCCCCGCGACCGCGCCGCGGACTTCATCGGCGACCGGCCGCTGTCGGGCATGCTGGCCGCGGAGGCGCTGCGGGTGGCCGACTGGCGACCCCGGCTGGGCGCCGACACCGACCACCGCTCGATCCCGCACGAGTTGGACTGGCTGCGCACCGCTGTGCACCTGCACAAGGGGTGCTACCGCGGGCAGGAGACGGTCGCGCGGGTGCACAACCTCGGCCGTCCGCCGCGCCGGGTGGTCTTCCTGCACCTCGACGGTTCAGGTCACCTGCTCCCCGAGCCGGGCGCGCAGTTGCGCGTCCCGGGCGTCGAGCGTCCGGTCGGTGTCATCACCACGGTCGCGCGCCACCACGAGGACGGCCCCATCGCGCTCGCGGTCGTCAAGCGCAGCACTCCGACCGACGTCGACCTCGTCGCCGACGACTGCGCCGCAGCGCAAACGGTGATCGTCACGCCGTGAGCGACCCGGTCCGCGTCCTCTACGACACTGTCGCGACGGCGTACGACGAGGCGGTCTCGAGTGAACTCGACACCAAGCCCCTGGACCGGGCGCTGCTCGCCGGACTGGTCGACAGCATCGGGGACGGCCCGGTGGCGGACCTCGGTTGCGGGCCCGGTCAGGTCGCCGCGCATCTGCGCCGGTGCGGCGCCCGCCAGGTGGTGGGCGTCGACCTGTCGCCGTCGATGGCGACCACCGGTCGCGCGCGGCACGGTGACCTCGGTTTCGCGGCGGGCGATCTGCGCGCCCTTCCGCTTGCGGACGGCGTGCTCGCGGGGGCGACGGCGTTCTACTCGATCATCCATCTGCACCCGGACGAGCGTCCCGTGGCGTTCCGGGAGATGGCCAGGGTGCTGCGACCGGGCGGGCAGCTGCTGGTCGCGTTCCACATCGACGCGCCGGGGATCGCGATGGGCACGGCGCACCGCTCCGAGAACTTCCTGGGTCACCCCGTCACGTTCGACGGGTGGTTCCTGGACCCCGACGAGGTCGCGCGGATCGCCGCCGCGGCGGGGCTCGTCGAGGTGGCCCGCTGCGTGCGCGCGCCCATCCCGGACGCGGAGTACCCCAGCCGCCGCTGCTACCTGCTGCTCGCCCGCCCGGCCTAGGGGAAGCCGCTCACTACTTGTGAGTAGCATCACGCTTGCTTCAGCTTGCGCTCTGCTAACTGCAGCAAGCATACTGGTCACATGACACCGAGTCCCGTGAGCGATCTGGGCGGCTTCCTGAAGGAGCAGCGCCAGCAGGCACAGCTCTCCTTGCGGCAGCTGGCCGAGCGCTCCGGGATCAGCAATCCCTATCTGTCCCAGATCGAGCGGGGCCTGAAGAAGCCCAGCGGCGAGATCCTGCAGGCACTGGCCAAGGGGCTGCGCATCTCCGCCGAGCAGCTCTACGTGCACGCCGGTCTGCTCGATGCCGATCCGTCGGGCGGTGAGCGCAGCGCACTCGACGTGCGTACGGCAATACGCGCCGATCCGCTGCTCACCGATCGTCAGCGCGGTGTCCTGCTCGATCTCTACGCATCGTTCGTCGACGACGAACCGAAGCACTCCAGCTGAACCGAACATCCATCACGTCCAACGGAAAGGTATCGATCATGGCTGCCAAGTCATCGAAGAAGACCGAGAACAACACCCCCCTCTACGCGCTCGTCGGAGCCGCCGACGCGGCGGTCAACAACGTGCTCGAGCTGCTCGACCAGGCCGGTGAGCGTGCGGAGGCGCTGCGCACCGAGGCCCAGCCGAAGGCCGTCCAGGCCCGGCTCGCCGAGACCCAGGGCCGCGTCACCGAGGCCGTGAACGACCTCGTCGCCCAGATCGAGGCGCTGCCGCAGACCGCGACCTCCACCGTGACCCAGGTGCAGAGCGACCTGGAGAAGTCCTACAACGACCTGGTCGCCCGCGGCCAGAAGGTCATCGATGACCTGCGCAACCAGCCGGTCGCCAAGAAGCTGCAGGCGCAGACCGACAGCATCACCGGTCGGGCCCGCAAGCAGGCCGACGACGTGCGCAAGCAGGCCCGCCAGACTGCGGCGGGGACCACGTCAACCGCCAAGAGCACCGTCTTCGCCGGTCGCAAGGAGGTCGCCCGCAACGTCGCCGGTGTGGCCGCCCGGGTGTCCAGTGACACCTCGCGCCTGAGCCGCGTCGCCGAGCGCGACGGCCGCAGCGCCGCCGCCAAGGAGGGCAACGCCAAGCCGAGCGCCCGCATGCCCGGCCCGAAGAAGGCCGCCGCCAAGAAGACCACCGCGAAGAAGTCGACCGCCAAGAAGAGCGCGGCCAAGACCAGCACCGCGAAGGCGACCCCGGCCCGCAAGACCACCACCGCGAAGGCCACGCCGGCCCGCAAGACCGCAGCGAAGAAGACGACCACGTCCACCACGCCCGCGTCGACCGGCACCACCGCGAACACCACCACCTCGAGCTCGACCCCCAGCACCACGAGCTCCAGCTCCTGAGCACTGTCCGGTGCGCTGCCCGACGGCGGCGCACCGGGCAGCACCACGCGACTCCCCGTCATACCGATTCGTCGGTAGGACGGGGAGTTTCGGTGTTTTCGGGGCGGGCACCTATCGTGCTCGGGTGAGTTCGGTCGAAGCCCTGTCCGGTGCGCCCGTGGTGGCGCACGTCGTGCGAAACGGATTCGTGGAGTCGGTGCACCACGGCTGCGCGGTCCTGACGGCCCCGGACGGCGCGGTGGTCCGGCAGATCGGGGACGCCGGCGCTCCCTGCTTCCCCCGGTCCTCCAACAAGCCCCTGCAGGCCGTGGCGATGTTGAAGGCGGGGTTGCAGCTCAACGCCCCGCTGCTCGCCTTGGCCTCGGCCAGTCACTCGGGGAGGCCTTCCACCTCGACGGGGTGCGCCACATCCTGGCCGAGCACGATTTCTCGCCGGAGGACCTGCAGAACACCCCCGACCTGCCGTACGACGTGCAGGCCCGCAACGACTGGCTCGCGGCCGGCCACGGCCCCACCTCCCTCGCGCAGAACTGCTCCGGCAAGCACGCCGGGATGCTCGGCGCGTGCCGGGCCGCCGGATGGGACCCGAGCACCTACCTCGACCCGGCGCACCCCTTGCAGGAGTCGATGGAGCAGACCATCTCCGAGATCGCGGGCGAGCAGGTGAGCGCGACCGCTGTCGACGGCTGCGGCGCCCCGGTGATGGCGATCTCGCTGGCCGGTCTCGCGCGAGCGTTCGGACGTATCGCTGCTGCGGACGAGGCGACCCACGAGGGCCGCGTCGCGCACGCCATCCGCGCGCACCCGGAGTACCTCGGCGGCACCCGCCGGGACGTCACGGCGCTGATCCGCGCGGTCCCGGGCGCCGTCGCGAAGGACGGCGCGGAGGCCGTCTACGCCGTCGGTCTGCCCGACGGTCGCGGGTTCGCGGTGAAGATCGCCGACGGCAGCCAGCGGGCACGCCAGGTCGTGATGGCCGCGCTGCTGCGCTCCGCGGGTGTCGACAGCCCCGGGCTCGACGAGATCGCCGACGTGCCGGTCCTCGGTCACGGGCAGCCCGTGGGCGCCGTGCTCCCCGTAGCCATCTGAGTCCCGCGTGCGGGCGGTGGTGCAACGCGTCACGCAGGCGCGCGTCGACGTCGGCGAGGAGTGCGTCGGGCGGATCGACACCCCCGGTCTGATGGCGCTCGTCGGTGTCACGCACGAGGACTCGACCGCCGAGGCCGAGCTCCTGGCCCGCAAGATCGCCGAGCTGCGCATCCTGTCCGATGAGCGGTCCGTGCTCGATCTGGGAGCACCGGTGCTCGTGGTCTCCCAGTTCACGCTGTACGGCGACACCCGACGCGGGCGGCGACCGTCCTGGGCAGCCGCGGCGCCCGCGGCGTACGCCGAGCCGCTGGTCGAGCACGTCGTGGCGGCGTTGCGGGAGCGAGGGGTACACGTCGAGACGGGTCGCTTCGGAGCACGGATGAGCGTCACCCTCACCGGTGACGGCCCTTTCACGATCCTGATCAAGACCTGAGGCGACCCGCGGCAGGCCCGAGGGCCCGCCAATTGCGCGAATCGTCGCGCCGGATACCGGGGAATCGGCACAGGTGGCGAACGTAGACTCTGGCCATGAACCTGCTGACCGGCCTCTCCTTCGTCCAGTACTGGATCGCGCTGGTCCTCGGTCTGGCCATGCTGGCGTGTGAGGTCGTGGCGTTCGTGGACTGCCTGCGCCACCGCGAGGACGCGTTCCGCGCCGCGGGCAAGCTGACCAAGAACAAGTGGCTGCTCATCACCGGGATCGCGCTGCTGCTCGGGATCCTGACGGTGCAGAGTCCGATCGGCTTCCTCGGGATCATCGCCATCGTGGGCTCGGCCGTCTACCTCGTCGACGTGCGCCCCGCGCTGCGACAGGTGCTCGGCAAGGCCAGGGAGTCCAGTAACCAGGGCCCCTACGGACCTTGGTGAATCCCCAGCACTGATGCGGAGATTGACCGGCCGGGTGCGGTCGTACGCCTGGGGCTCGCACACCGTCCTGGCCGAACTCACCGGGCGATCCGCACCGACGCACGAGCCGGAGGCGGAGTTGTGGCTCGGCGCGCACGAGGCGGCGCCGGCGCTGCTCGACGACACCACGCTGGACCAGATCATCGCCGCCGACCCGGCGCGCACTCTGGGCGCGGACCTCGCGGCACGCACCGGTGATCGGCTCCCGTTCCTGCTCAAGGTGCTCGCCCCTGAGCGGGCTCTGTCGATCCAGTGTCATCCGGACGCCCGGCAGGCGCTGGACGCGGCGCCCGGGACCTACACCGACCGCTCCCCGAAGCCGGAGGCGGTCGTCCCGCTGACGCCGTTCGAGATGTTCGCCGGGATGGTGCCGTACGACGAGATCGTGGCCCGGTTCGGCAGTCTGGGGGTGCCGGAACTGCGGGCGATCGCGAGAGAATCCCTCACCGCGCACGACATCCTGGCGGGCATCCTGGCGACCCCGGTCGACGCCCGCCCGGACCTGGTCGAGCGGACGCTCGCGGCGCTCGACGGCGCGCACACGGTCCCGGCCGATGTCGCGGACGCCGTCCGGTCCGTGGCCCTGGACTACCCCGGCGATGTCGGTCTCGTCGTGCTGCTCACGATGCACCATCGGGTCGAGGCTCCGGGCACCTACGTCTTCGTCCCCGCGGGGGTGCTGCACGCCTACGTGCGGGGTGCCGCCATCGAGATCCTCGCCAACTCCGACAACGTCGTGCGCGCGGGGCTCACGCCCAAGAAGATCGACGTGGCCGAGCTGCTGCGGATCGTGCAGGTGCACCGCCAGATGGTCGCCGAGGTCGGCGAGCGGGTCGGACGGGTGGTGCGCTATCCGCAGTCGGCGCAAGAGTTCTCGCTGTCCCTGGTCGATCAGGGAGAAGAGCCGGCCCAGGTCGCCGAGACCGGTCCGCGCATCGTGCTGGCACTCGGCGGGTCGGTGCGGGTGACGTGCGACGGGGAGGCTCTGACCCTGTGCCCAGGTCAGGCGGTGTTCGTCGAGGCGGCCGAGGGAGCGCTGTCGTTCACGGGCACCGGCACGGCGTACGTCGCGGCCACCGGTCGACCCGCCTGAACGCCTCCGCCCCGGTCAGGAGCCGGGGCGGACCGCGTCCCAGTCGACGGTGATCTCGCCCATCCGCCACCGGGCGGGTCCGTCGTGCAACGGCCAGCCGACATCGTGCAGTGCGCGAGCGGCGGAGATGAAACGCTGGCGCGAGCCGTACGCCGACAGCGGACTGGCCCGCTCCCACGCCTCGTCCAGCGCGGCGAGGAACGCGTGCACCCGCTCGCCGGGGACGTTGCGATGGATGAGGGCCTTGGGCAGGCGCTCGGCCACGACCGACGGCGTCGTCAGATCTGCCAGTCGCAGCGAGACGGTCAGCGAGAGCGGGCCGCCCGCGTCCAGCGCGACCCAGCTCGCGACCCGACCGATCTCGTCGCAGGTGCCGTCGACCACCAGACCGTCGGGGGCGAGCCTCGCCTGCATCCGGGGCCAGGCCTGCGCGACGTGCGCCTCGTCGTACTGGCGCAGCACGTTGAACGCGCGGACGACCTGCACCCGCCCGCTCACCGGTATCTCGAATCCGCCTCGTACGAAGGACAGTCCGGGTCGCTGCAGGTGCAGGGCGTCGGCGACCCTGGCGGGTTCGATCTCGACGCCGACCACCTCGGTGTCCCGGCGTACGGCGCGCAGCCGGTGGTGCAGCTCGACCGCGGTCACGGGGTGTCGGCCGTATCCGAGGTCGACCACGAGGGGCCGGTCGACGGTGCGAAGCCGCCACGCCTGAGGTCCAGTGAGCCACCGGTCGCAGCGGCGCAGCCGATTCGGTGCGGTGGTGCCTCGGGTCACCAGACCCACCGGTTTCACCTCTCGCACCGGGCGAGGGTACCGGGACGCCCTGTCCGGGCCGTGCCAGACTGGACGGCGATGTCACCTCTGCCCGAGATCCCCTCCGCCGTACGGCGAGTGGCGATGATCAGCGTGCACACGTCGCCGCTGGAGCAGCCCGGCACCGGGGACGCCGGTGGGATGAACGTCTACGTCCTGGAGACCGCACGTCGCCTCGGCGAGCGCGGTGTGGAGGTCGAGATCTTCACCCGGCGGACGAGCGCCGCGTCGGCCGAGGTCGTACCCGTCGCACCCGGCGTCCTAGTGCGTCATATCGACGCCGGCCCCTACGAGGGACTGTCCAAGGACGACCTCCCCGGTCAGCTGTGCGCGTTCGCGGCCGGGGTGATGCGACTCGTGGCGATCAGCCCCGAAGGTCACTACGACCTGGTGCACTCCCACTACTGGCTCTCCGGTCAGGTCGGCTGGCTGGCCGCCGACCGATGGAATGTGCCGCTCGTGCACACCATGCACACGATGGCCAAGGTGAAGAACCGCTCGCTGGCACAAGGCGATCGGCCCGAGCCGGCCGGTCGGGAGATCGGCGAGGAGCAGGTCGTGCGAGCCGCCAGTCTGCTGGTCGCCAACACCGAGATCGAGGCGCGCGAGCTCGTCGAGCTGTACGACGGCGACCGGGCCAGGGTGCGCGTCGTACCGCCGGGGGTCGATCTGGTCACCTTCGCCCCTGGCGATCAACAGGCCGCCCGCGAGGCCCTCGAGCTGCCGCAGGACGCGGAGCTGGTGCTCTTCGTCGGCCGGATCCAGGCGCTCAAGGGACCGGATGTGCTGCTGCGGGCTGCCGCCGAGATGGTGCGGCGCGACCCCGAACGACGGCGGCGCCTGATCGTGGCAGTCATCGGTGGGCCGAGCGGATCGGGGCTGGAGAAGCCGCGCGCCCTGCAGGCGTTGGCCCGCGAGCTCGGGATCGCCGATATCGTGCAGTTCGTGCCGCCCGTGCCGCGTCAGGAGCTGGCGCAGTGGTTCCGCGCGAGCGACGCGGTCGCCGTCCCCTCCCGCTCCGAATCGTTCGGACTGGTGGCCCTGGAGGCGCAGGCCTGCGGCGCGACGGTCGTGGCCGCCGACGTCGGCGGCCTGCCGCGCGCGGTCGGAAGCGCCGGTGTCCTCGTGCAGGGACATGACCCGGCGGTGTGGGCCGAGCGGTTGCTGGCGGTGCTCGACAGCACCCCGGACGAGCGGAAAGCTCTGGCGCACAAGGCCGTCGAGCATGCGCAGCGCTACGGCTGGGAACGCACGACCGATGAGTTGCTGGCGGTCTACGAGCGGGCCTGCCGCGACGCGCGTACCGGCATCGCCGACGACGCGGGCCCGGCCCGGCTGCTGGAGCTTCCGCTCGCCGAGGCCGTGATCCCGTGAACCCCGCGCACGCGGAAGTCCACGAGACCATCCGCGCGTTTCTCGCCGACGCCGATCTGGAATGGGAGACCGGCGCCCGCGACGGCGAGTACGTCGTCACCCTCCCGGGCGATCGCAAGCTCAAGACGGTCACGTCGTTACTGGTCGGCGAGAAGGCACTGACCACAACGGCGTTCGTCATCCGTCACCCGGACGAGAACGCCGAGGAGTTCTACACGTTCCTCCTGCGGCGCAACCTGCGGATGGGGGCGGTGGCCTACTCCATCGACGGCACCGGCGACGTCTACGTCGGCGGCCGGGTGCCGCTCGCGGCGGTCGGATCGGACTACCTGGACGACGTGCTCGGCGCCGTCCTGGACGCGGCCGACGCACCCTTCAACGAGCTGCTGGTCATCGGCTTCCTGTCGTCGATGAAGCGCGAGTGGGCCTGGCGGATCAAGCGCGGTGAGTCCACCCGCAACCTCGAGGCTTTCGCACACCTGCTGCAGGACTGACCCCCTCCTAGACTGACCGGCATGACTCACACCCTGGTGTTGCTGCGGCACGGCGAATCGGACTGGAACGCGAAGAACCTCTTCACCGGGTGGGTCGACGTCCCGCTGACGGACAAGGGTCGCGACGAAGCTGTGCACGGCGGGGAGTTGATCAAGGACGCCGGCCTGCTGCCGGACGTCGTCCACACCTCGCTGCTGCGCCGGGCGATCACGACCGCCGGCCTCGCGCTCGACGTCGCCGACCGCCACTGGATCCCGGTGAAGCGCTCTTGGCGGCTCAATGAGCGGCACTACGGCGCGCTGCAGGGCAAGGACAAGAAGGCCACGTTGGAGGAGTTCGGCGAGGAGCAGTTCATGACCTGGCGCCGCTCGTACGACGTGCCGCCGCCCCCGATCGAGCCGGGCTCGCAGTTCAGCCAGGACGGCGACCCCCGGTATGCCGATCTCGGCGCCGACGCGCCGCGTACCGAGTGCCTCAAGGACGTCATCGCGCGCTTCCTGCCCTACTGGGAGTCGGACCTGAAGCCGGACCTGCAGGACGGCAAGACCGTGCTGGTCGCCGCGCACGGCAACAGCCTGCGCGCGATGGTCAAGCACCTGGACGGCGTCAGCGACGACGACATCGTGGGCCTCAACATCCCCACCGGGATGCCGTTGGTCTACCACCTCGACGACGACTTCAAGCCGACCGTGGCCGGTGGGGAGTACCTCGACCCGGAGACCGCGAAGGCGGCGGCCGAAGCGGTGGCCAACCAGGGTCGCTGACGCCGGGCCGGGGCTGACCCTGACGGCGTTCGCATCCGTTGACGGCGTTCGAACGCCGTCAACCGTCGCGAACACCGTCAACGTACTGCGACGGTGCGCGCATTCCGCGCCGCAAGCACCCCGCGCCGGTGCAGGATGTCGCCATGGGGACAGGGGATGAGCTCGGCGACGACGTATGGGGTGTCGATCCCTGGGGTCGTCACGAACCGGCTGCCGACAGGACGGTCGCGTGGCTGACCGCCCACGGTTGGACCCGGCTCGAGCCCGCCCCCCTCTACCACCTGATGCCCGCTGTCTGGCCCGCACACCTGCGCACCTGGGTCCCGTTGGAGGCGGACGGCGACTCTTGGCCCGACCAGGATCGCTCCGGATGGGCGCAGTCCGCCGGTGCACCCCCGCCACCTGCGAACCGCACCTGGCTGCTGCAGTCACCCTGGCCGTCGGTGTCGGTCGAGCGGGCCCTTCGACTGATCTTCGACCAGCTCGACGACCGTCTCGGTCCCGATGAGATACCCGCAATGGCGACCGTCGGCCGCCGCGTGCTGCGGTGGGACGAGGCGACCGCCCTGGCCGCGATCGCACCCCACGAGCGCGGACTCATCGGGCAGTGGTCGGAACGCGCCGGCGATGCTGACCGTGCTGGTCTCGACCCCGACGTCGTCGATCGACTCATCGACCTGGGTTACCCGCCCGCGGACTGCGACCGGGTGCAGGCCGACACGGGATGGACGGCGGCGGAGGTAGCGGAGTGGTCGGAGCAGACGGATCGCACCGGCGATGAGCTCATCGACTTCATACGGCGGTGGCGGACACTCCGGCTTCCTGAGGACCCCGAGCTCGCTGCCGAGTGGAGCGAGGAGCCTATGGAGCAATTAGGGGCGATCCTGGACGCGGGATTCACGCCCGAGGACGCCCCGCAGGTCCGGGACGTAGGTCTCTCGCGGGCGCGCGTATGGCGCGACGCCGGCTTCGACGCACAGGACACCTTCGATCTTCTGACCACGGACCCGGACCTGCTGCCCGAAGAGGCGCGCACGTTCGAGGACCCGGCGATCGCCGAGCAGGGCAGGTGGTGGATCTACTACGGCTTCAGCGCCGATGAAGCGCTGCGGTGGTCGGGGGTCGGTCTCTCGCCGACCCGGGCGAGGTTGTGGCGCGCCCACGCCCACACCCCGGACGAAGTGCACGTCGACCCGGAGCGGTGGCTGTCGACGGTTCCGCCCGAGCTGCGCCCGACCACCGAGCATTTCGCGGTGATGTGGGTCGACGGCGGGGAGTACACGATGGACGGGTGGGACGAGATCGCCGATCCGCCCGCCACCCGTGGCCGGTCCGCCCGTCGGGCGAGGGGCGAGACCGATCCACTGCTGTGGTCGGGATTCACCTCCGGGTGAAGGCGGTCCGACGCGACCCCACCCTGACGGCGTTCGCATCGATTGACGGCGTTCGAACGCCGTCAACCGTCGCGAACGCCGTCAACGTGCGCCGCCGGGCAGGCGGCGGGGAGTGTCAGCTCTGCTGGTCGGCGTACCGGCCGGTCACCAGGTAGACGATGCGGGCCGCCACGGCGACGGCGTGGTCGCCGAACCGCTCGTAGTAACGGCTGATCAGCGTCGCGTCGACAGCCGCTTCGGTGCCGTGCGCCCAGCTGTGGTCGACCAGCGTGGCGAACACCTTGCGGTGCAGCTGGTCCAGCGCGTCGTCGTCCTTCTCGATCTCGACGGCGGCCAGCGCGTCCTTGTGGGCGATCGCCTCACCGGTCTTCGCAGCCAGGTGCGCGGCGGTCTTCTCCATGTCGGTGATGACCTCACGCAGCTCGTCGGGCACGCCGTGCTCGGGGTAGCGCATCCGCGCCACCTTGGCGATGTGCCGGGCCAGGTCGCCCATCCGCTCGATGTCGGAGGCCATGTGCATGGCCGTCACGACCATCCGCAGGTCCGTGGCGACCGGCTGCTGGCGGGCGAGCAGGTCGATGGCGTGGTCGTCGACCTGCCGGCGCAGCTGATCGATGTCGTCGTCGGCCGCGATGACACTCTCGGCCAGCGACAGATCCGCCTGGAGCAGTGCGTCGGTAGCCCTGGTCATCGCGATGCCGACGAGTCGGGTCATCTCGACCAGGTCGTCGGAGATCTTGTCCAGGTCTTCGTGAAAGGCGTCGCGCATGCGCTCATTGTCCTCGGCTTGCCGGGCGGGTCGCCCAGAGGCTGACATCGGTCGGTGAACGGGATCAGGCTCGCAGATGAACACCAGGCAGACGCGAGCCGACGCGTCATCCGCGCTCCGTTCGCTGCGTACGCTAACCCGCGTGTACGTCGTGCTCGGTCTGGCTGCCGCTCTGGTCGTCGGCCTCCTCCTCGGTGTCGCCGCCGCGGGATGGCGACGGCGTGCCGCGACCACGCAGACCGCCACGAGCACGAGGCCCACGAGCCTGTCGCCCCAGGTCATCGAGGTCATCCAGGCGCTGCCGGGCATGTCGATCGTGGTCGACGCCTCCGACCGGGTCGAGCGTGCGTCGCCGCGTGCTGACGCGCTCGGACTGGTGCGCCGCAGCGAGCTCGCGCACCCGGAGATCCTCGATCTGGTCCGGGCCGTGCGCCGCGACGGCGACACCCGGGAGGTCGAGCTCGACGTCGCACGCGGACCCGTCGGTCCCGGCACCCTGGCCCTGCGCATCCAGGTGGCGCGACTCGGAGCCGAGCACGTCATCGCCCTGGTGGAGGACCTGACCTACTCCCGGCGGGTCGAGGAGACCCGACGCGACTTCGTCGTCAACGTCAGTCACGAGCTGAAGACGCCGGTCGGCGGGCTGTCCCTGCTGGCCGAGGCCGTCGAGGGCGCGTCCGACGACCCGGAGGCCGTACGCCGCTTCGCCGGCAGGATGCATGCCGAGACCGCCCGTCTCACCCGGCTCGTGCAGGAGATCGTGGAGCTGTCCCGGCTGCAGGTGTCCGACACGTTCGACGAGCCCGTGCCGGTCGACGTCGTGGCGTGCGCGCGCGAGGCGGTCGATCATGTGCGGCTACTCGCCGAGGACAAGCGGATCGAGCTGATCCAGGCGAGCCCGACCGGCACCGACGTGCGCATCTTCGGCGACCCGGCGCTGCTCACGACCGCGATCCGCAACCTGCTCGAGAACGCCATCCACTACTCCGACCCGGGCACCCGCGTCGCGCTCACGGTGCGTCGCCAAGGTGCTCTGGCCTCGGTGGCGGTCACCGATCAGGGCACCGGGATCTCGCCCGTGGACCAGGAGCGCATCTTCGAGCGGTTCTACCGGGTGGACCCCGCGCGCTCGCGGCGTACCGGCGGCACCGGACTCGGGCTGGCCATCGTCAAGCACGTCGTCGCCGGACACGGCGGCGAGGTGTCGGTCTGGTCCGAGGAGGGCCAGGGCTCGACGTTCACGCTCCACCTGCCCGTCCCGCCCGCTCTCGAGGACGCGCCGGACCCCGGCGGTCGGTCGATCGACCGCCTGCCGTCACACGCCTCACCCACCGTCCCTGGAAAGGCCACTTCATGACTCGCATCCTTGTCGTCGAGGACGAGGAGTCCATCTCCGATCCGCTGTCCTACCTGCTGCGCAAGGAGGGGTACGACGTCGGGCTGGCCGAGACGGGTCCGGATGCGCTGACCGAGTTCGACCGCAACGGGGCCGACCTCGTGCTCTTGGATCTGATGCTGCCGGGACTGTCCGGGATCGACGTATGCCGCGCCCTGCGGCAGCGCTCCAACGTGCCGGTGATCATGCTCACCGCCAAGGACAGCGAGGTCGACAAGGTGGTCGGGCTGGAGATCGGCGCCGACGACTACGTCACCAAGCCCTACTCCTCACGGGAGCTGCTCGCACGGGTGAAGGCGGTCATCCGGCGACGCCAGGAACCGGAGGAGCTGATGGCCCCCACGCTGTCGGCCGGCCCGGTGCGGATGGATGTCGACCGGCACACGGTCAGCGTCGACGGCGCGGCGATCGCGTTGCCGCTCAAGGAGTTCGAGTTGCTGGAGATGCTGCTGCGCAACACCGGCCGGGTGCTCACCCGCGGTCAGCTCATCGACCGGGTGTGGGGCAGCGACTATGTCGGCGACACCAAGACGCTGGACGTGCACATCAAGCGTCTGCGGGCGAAGCTCGAGCCGGACCCGGCGAACCCGCGTTTCATCCTCACGGTGCGAGGACTGGGCTACAAGTTCGAGACGACGGACTGAGCGGTCGCACCGGGCGGCCGTGGCCGATGGGCTAGTTGTAGGCCTGGCCGGGCAGCAGCACCGGCACGACCACGGGCGACTGGCCGCTGCTGGCCGTGGCGAATATGACGGTGGTCTTCGCGCCCGGGGCCACCGGAGTCGAGGCGACCTTGACGGCGCTTACGGTGCTGGTGGAGTTGCCGGAGGGCTGACCGTCCAGCCGCACCGCGGTGTCGGCGGGCACGGACAGCTTCGCCTGGGAGCCGCCCACGGCGACGGTGACCGCGATCGCGCTGTCGCTGTTGTTGGTCACCATCCCCTGCATGGTGCCGGGGGCGCCCTTGCTCGAGGCCGAGATGAGCACACCGGAGAGCGTCAGGTCGCCCACGGTCGCGTTCGTACCGTTGCTCCCGTCGTAGCTGACATCGGTCTGCGTGGGTGACAGGTACATGCAGCCACTGAGCAGCGACACCGAGGTCGCCAGCCCGAGGGCGCCCAGTGCGGACCTGCCGGCTCGAAGTCGTCGCGTCACGGCGCTGAGACTACCGGCTCGGCCGGACAGGGGCGCTAGCCGGTTGCGCGACGGACACCGGATGACCGCGCGCGTGCACGACAGACGCTGATCTGTCAAGGGTCGATTTATGGCTTGTGGATCGCCAGCATGCCCTCTGACCTGCGGAAACGTTTCTGAGGGCCCGTTCGGCCGTGGTATTCTGGAGGTCGCGAAAGGGGCTAACAACAGATGGCTTTCAAGGTCGGCGAGACGGTCGTGTACCCGCATCACGGTGCGGCTCTCATCGAAGAGATCAACAAACGAACGATCAAAGGTGAGGAGAAGCTCTACCTCAAGCTGAAGGTCGCCCAAGGCGATCTGACCATCGAGGTACCCGCAGAGAACTGCGACCTGGTCGGCGTCCGTGACGTCGTCGGCAAGGAAGGTCTGGACAAGGTGTTCGAGGTGCTGCGCGCCGAGCACACCGAGGAGCCGACCAACTGGTCGCGTCGTTACAAGGCCAACCTGGAGAAGCTCGCCTCGGGCGACGTCATCAAAGTGTCCGAGGTCGTGCGTGACCTGTGGCGCCGCAACCAGGACCGCGGCCTGTCCGCCGGCGAGAAGCGGATGCTGGCCAAGGCGCGCCAGATCCTCGTCTCGGAGCTGGCGCTGGCCGAGCACACCAACGAGGACAAGGCCGAGGCCACGCTCGATGAGGTGCTCGCCTCCTGACGTCCGAACCGCACGTGAACGACGCCCACCCCAGTTCCGCTGAGGTGGGCGTCGTCGTCGTGGCCGCCGGGCTGGGCACCCGCCTCGGTGCCGGTATGCCGAAGGCGTTGGTGCCACTGGCCGGTCAACCCCTCGTCGTGCACGCCGCCCGTGCGGCCCGCGGCGTACGAGGTCTGCGGCAATTGGTCGTGGTCGCTCCCGCCCCTGATCTGGAGCAGTTCCGGGCGCTCGTCCCGGATGCCGTGGTGGTGGCCGGCGGCGCCGAACGCACCGACTCGGTGGCGGCCGGTCTGGGCGCCCTCGGGCCGGGCATCGACGTCGTCCTGGTGCACGACGCGGCGCGTGCGCTCGCGCCGACCGCCCTGTTCGACCGGGTCGTGAACGCGGTCCGCGAGGGGTACGACGCGGTCGTGCCCGGTCTGGCCGTGCACGACACCGTCAAGCAGGTCGACGACGCGGGTCTGGTCACTGCCACCCCCGACCGGGACGGGCTGCGCGCAGTACAGACCCCGCAGGGTTTCACCCGGGACGCGCTGCAGCGGGCCCACAGCGGTGGGTCCGCCGCCACCGACGACGCCGCCATGGTCGAGCGCTCCGGTGGGCGGGTGCTGGTCATCGAGGGCGATCCTCTGGCCGAGAAGATCACCACCGCGGCAGATCTGCAGAACGCCGCGAGCCGCCTGCGACCGCCGGACGGAGCGACGCTGATCGTGCTCGGCGGACTTCCCGGGGTCGGCAAGACCACCACGGCGCGGGCACTGGCGGCGCGAAAGGCGTTGACCCATCTGCGAGTCGACGTCATCGAGCAGGCCGTCGTCGACAGTGGCCTGGAGCAGCACCCGGTCGGCGAGGTGGGCTACCGGGTGTCCTACGAGCTGGCAGCCCATCATCTGCATCTGGGGATGACCGTGGTCGCCGACATGGTCAACGGCGTGCCGTACGCCCGCGACGCGTGGCGCGACCTGGCGGCCGGTCGTGGCGTCCGCCTGCTGGAGGTCGAGTTGTTCTGCAGCGACCAGGACGAGCACCGCCGGCGTGCGTCCACCCGGGTGGGCGACATCGAGGGCATGCCGCAGCCCAGCTGGGAGCAGATCCAGGAGCGGGAATACCACCCGTGGCAGCCCGACCTGCGGATCGACACCGCCGCGCACTCGCCGGGTCGGATCGCCGACACGATCCTGGCGGCGCTGGCCGCTCCCAGCTCGGGGGAGAGGATCACCCGATGAGTCCATTGCCGCGTACCGGCATCGGTGTCGACGTCCACCCGTACGCCGACGACGACCGCCCCCTCCACCTTGCCGGCCTGGAGTGGCCGGGGGAGCGCGGGATCGAAGGACACTCCGACGGCGACGTCGCCGCGCACGCGATGTGCGACGCGCTGCTCGGCGCCGCCGGCCTCGGAGACCTCGGTCAACACTTCGGCACCTCCCGCCCGGAGCTCGCGGGTGCGCGGGGTGCGGTGCTGCTCGGGGTGGTGCGGGAGCTGCTGCAGGACAACGGTTTCCAGATCGGCAACGTGGCAGTGCAGGTCATCGGCAATCGTCCGAAGATCGGCCCGCGGCGGCTCGAGGCGCAGCAGGCGCTCTCGGACGCGCTGGGCGGCGCGGCCGTCTCCGTGGCGGCGACCACGACCGACGGCCTCGGCCTCACCGGGCGAGGCGAGGGCGTGGCGGCGATCGCGACCGCGCTCGTCGTGCCCACCGCCTGACCCCGCCGAGCCCGTGGCCGGACCCGCCGCCTGACCCCGCCGAGTGGCATACCTGTGTGCCGAGTGCACCCCGTGGAGGTGCGCCACTCGACGCACAGGTATGCCACTCGGGGGCGGGCCTACGCTGCGAGACATGGACACTCGCAACCTCGGCCACACCGGTATGCACGTCACCCCTCTCTGCCTCGGCGCCATGATGTTCGGCGCCTGGGGCGAGAAGGACCACGAGGAATCGGCGCGGATCATCCACCACGCGCTGGACTCCGGTATCAACTTCATCGACACCGCCGACGTCTACTCCCAGGGGGAGTCCGAGACCATCGTCGGCAAGGCCCTTCGAGGACGACGTCAAGATGTCGTTCTGGCGACCAAGTTCCACAGCCCCATGGACGTCGCGATGGGCGCGCCCGGAGGCGACCCGAACCAGCGCGGCAACTCCCGGCGCTGGATGGTGCGGGAGGTCGAGAACAGCCTGCGCCGGCTGCAGACCGACTGGATCGACCTCTACCAGGTGCACCGCCCGGACACCGGCACCGACGACGACGAGACCATCGCGGCCCTGACCGACCTGCAGCGGGCGGGCAAGATCCGCGCGTTCGGCTCCTCGACGTTCCCGGCGTACCGGATCGTGGAGGGCCAGGTCATAGCACGCGACCGTGCGCTCTCGCGGTTCGTGACCGAGCAGCCGCCGTACTCGATCCTGGCGCGCGGCATCGAGCGCGAGGTGTTGCCGGTGACCGAGAAGTACCGGATGGGCGTGCTCGCGTGGAGTCCGCTGTCCGGTGGTTGGCTGTCCGGGCGGTTCCGCAAGGGGCAGGAGATGCCCACGACGAACCGGACCAGGATGATGCCCAAGCGCTTCGACCTGTCGACCCCGGCGAACCAGCGCCGTCTGGACGCGGTCGAGGATCTCGCGGTGCTCGCCGAGCAGACCGGGATCACGCTGATCGACCTGGCCCTGGCGTTCGTGATGCAGCACCCGGGCGTCACGTCGGCCATCATCGGGCCGCGCACGATGGAGCAGCTCGACAGTCAGCTGAGCTCTCCTGACGTGCACCTGAGCGCCGAGGTGCTGGACCGGATCGACGAGATCGTGGCGCCCGGCACCGACATCTCCGACGACGGCAACGCGTACACCACCGACGCGCTCACCGACCCGTTCCTGCGCAGGCGGCGCACCGCCTGACCGTGCTGCTCCGATGGCGACGGCCTAGGTTGGGGGAAACGTCGATCGAGGGAGTTTCGGTATGCCGCAGACCGTTCGGGGCGTCATCGCCCGCGCGAAGAACCAGCCCGTGGAAGTGGTCGACATCGTGGTGCCCGATCCGGGGCCGGGCGAGGCGCTCGTGGCGGTGCAGGCCTGCGGGGTGTGCCACACCGACCTGCACTACCGCGAGGGCGGCATCAACGACGACTTTCCCTTCCTGCTCGGCCACGAGGCCGCCGGTGTCGTCGAGGCGGTCGGCGAAGGCGTCACCGACGTCGCGCCCGGCGACTTCGTGGTCCTCAACTGGCGCGCGGTGTGCGGGCAGTGCCGGGCCTGCAAGAAGGGCAAGCCCTGGTACTGCTTCGCCACCCACAACGCGAGTCAGAAGATGACGCTCACCGACGGCACCGAACTGACCCCGGCCCTCGGCATCGGCGCGTTCGCGGAGAAGACCCTGGTGGCCGCCGGCCAGTGCACCAAGGTCGACCCCGCGGCACCGGCCGCCGCGGCCGGCCTGCTCGGGTGCGGCGTGATGGCGGGCTTCGGCGCGGCCGTCAACACCGGTGGTGTCACACGCGGTGACAGTGTCGCCGTCATCGGCTGCGGCGGGGTGGGGGACGCCGCCGTCGCCGGCGCGTCCATCGCCGGTGCGACGACCGTCATCGCGATCGACGTCGACCCGCGCAAGCTGGAGCTGGCCAAGCACTTCGGTGCCACCCACACGATCGACCCCCGCTCCGAGGACGTCGTCGAGCGGGTGCGCGAGCTGACCGGAGGCAACGGCGCCGACGTCGTCATCGACGCCGTCGCCAGACCGGAGACCTACGAACAGGCCTTCTATGCAAGGGATCTGGCCGGCACGGTCGTGCTGGTCGGCGTACCGACGCCCGACCTGAAGGTGGAGCTGCCGCTGATCGACCTCTTCGGCCGCGGCGGGGCCCTGAAGTCCAGCTGGTACGGCGACTGCCTGCCCGAGCGCGACTTCCCCATGCTCATCGACCTCTACCGCCAGGGTCGCTTCGACCTGGACACCTTCGTCACCGAGCAGGTCGGCCTCGATCAGGTCGAGGCGGCGTTCGACAAGATGCACGGTGGCGGCGAGGACGTCGTCCTGCGCTCGGTGGTCGTGCTGTGAGCGAGGTCGTGGCACAGCGTGACGGCGTCCGGGTGGAGAAGGTCACCACGTCGGGGGCCTTCGAGCTCGACGGTGGCTCGTGGGACGTGGAGAACAACGTCTGGCTGATCGGTGACGAGGACAGCGTGCTGGTCGTCGATCCCGGCCACGAGTCCGGTCCGATCCTGGCAGCCGTCGCCGGACGCCGGATCGCCGGGATCTGGTGCACCCACGCGCACAACGACCACATCGATGCCGCAGCGGGGATCAAGCAGGTGCAGCCCGACGTGCGCATCGCGCTGCACCCCGAGGACTGGCCGCTGTGGGAGCTCACCTACCCAGAGCAGCGTTTCGACGACGATCTCGCCGACGGCGACGTCCAGACCGTGGCGGGTGCGCGGATCGAGGTGCTGCACACCCCCGGTCACTCGCCGGGCGCCTGCTGCTTCCACCTCCCGGACCTGGGGATCGTCCTCACCGGCGACACCCTCTTCCAGGGAGGCCCGGGAGCCACAGGACGCTCGTTCAGCAGCTTCCCGGTCATCATCGATTCGATTCGGGACCGGTTGCTCACCCTGCCGCCGCAGACCCGGGTGCTGACCGGCCACGGCGACGCCACCACCATCGGCGATGAGGCCCCGCACCTGCAGGAGTGGATCGACGCCGGCTCCTGACCGGGCGTCTGCGCGCGGGCGCCGCGCGCAGGAGAGTGACCGAAGCGCCGACAACCCACGCGCCCGCCGTACGCCGTCGCAGGAAAGTGACCGTTGCGCTCACAACCCACTCGGGCGCCGGCGATGGTCGGTCGGGCCCGCGCGGCCCCGATAAACTCGGCGTGTGAGCCTGCACATCTACGACACCGCCACGCGGCAGCTGCGTGAGTTCCAGCCGTTGCAGGAAGGCCGGGTCGGGCTCTACATCTGCGGCCTCACCACCCAGGGCAGCCCGCACATCGGGCACGTCCGCTTCGCCGTGGCGTTCGACATCCTGCGTCGCTGGCTGACCATCGGGCATGCGTACGACGTGACCCTGGTCCGCAACGTCACCGACATCGACGACAAGATCCTCGACAAGGCGCGGGCCAACGACGCGCAGTGGTTCGCGTGGTCCTACGAGCACGAGCGGCAGACCAGCGACGCCCTGGACCTGCTCGGAGTGGGCCGCCCGACGTACGAGCCGCGAGCCACCGGCCACGTCACCGACATGGTCGAGCTGATGGAGACGCTGATCGAGAAGGGTCATGCGTATGCAGCGCCCGACGACAGCGGCGACGTCTACTTCGACGTGCGGTCCTGGCCCGCGTACGGCGAGCTGACCCACCAGAACATCGACGACATGGAGGACGCCGCGGACGCCGACCCGCGCGGCAAACGCGACCCCCGCGACTTCGCGCTCTGGAAGGGTCGCAAGAGTGACGAGCCGGAGTCGGCCAGCTGGCCGACGCCGTTCGGTCGTGGCCGGCCCGGCTGGCACCTGGAGTGCTCGGCGATGGCGCGGCGCTGGCTCGGCGAGACGTTCGACATCCACGGCGGCGGCATCGACCTGCGCTTCCCGCACCACGAGAACGAACTGGCCCAGTCACGCGCGGCCGGGATGGATTTCGCGCGTTACTGGATGCACAACGGCTGGGTGACGCTCGGCGGCGAGAAGATGAGCAAGTCGCTCGGCAACACCCTGGCTGTCACCGAGATCACCAAAACGGTGCGGCCGCTGGTGCTGCGCTACTACCTCGGCGCGGTGCACTACCGCTCGACGATCGAATACCACGAGGGGTCCCTCGATGAGGCCGCCGCCGCGGTCTCACGGATCGAGGGCTTCCTCGAGCGGGCGCTGGGTGGTGCGCCGACCGCGTTCGACGCTGGGCTGCCGCAGGCGTTCTCGGCTGCGATGGACGACGACCTGAACGTCTCCGGTGCGCTCGCCGTCGTGTTCGACACCGTGCGCGAGGGCAACATCGCCCTGGACGAGCACGAGTCGGCGAAGGCACGCGAGCTGGCCCTGCAGGTCGTCGCGATGACCGACGTACTCGGGGTCAATCCCTATGCGCCCGAATGGGCCTCCGACGGCGGTGATCGCAGCGGTCTCGCCCTCGGCAGCCTCGTCGACGCGCTGATCGACCAACGTGCCGCGGCCCGAGCCGCCAAGGACTTCGCCGCCGCCGACCGGGTGCGCGATCAGCTCGCGGCAGCCGGTGTGGTTGTCGAGGACACCGCCGACGGCGCCCGCTGGTCCCTGGCAGAGGCCACCACCGAACAGACCTGACCCGCGCGCGACACCCATCGCGCCCACGCATTTCAAGGAAAAGAGCACATCATGGCCGGCAACTCCCAGCGCCGCGGCGCCATCCGCAAGGGTGCGAGCCGTAAGGGCGCCAGCGTCGGCAGCGGCGGTCAGCGACGACGTGGACTGGAGGGCAAGGGCCCGACTCCGAAGGCGGCCGAGCGGCCCAATCACAAGGCGTACAGCAAGTCCTCGTCGAGTGGCGGCAGCGGCGGCTCCTCGTCGCGCGGACCGTCGCGTGGTCGCTCGGGATCGAAGAAGCCCAGCTCGGAGATCGTCGCCGGCCGCAACTCGGTGCTGGACGCGCTGCGGGCCGAGATCCCCGCGACCGCGATGTACGTCGCCGGGCGCATCGAGTCCGACGACCGGGTCCGCAGCGCGTTGAAGCTGGCCGCGGACCGGGCCATTCCCATCCTGGAGACCCCGCGCGGTGAGCTCGACCGGATCACCGACGGCGCCGTCCACCAGGGTCTGGCGTTGCAGGTGCCGCCCTACGACTACGCGCACCCCAACGACTTCTTCGATCCCGAGGCACCCGGGATCCCGCTCGTCGTGGCGTTGGACGGGATCACCGACCCCCGCAACCTCGGCGCCATCCTCCGCTCGGTCGGTGCCTTCGGCGGACACGGTGTGATCGTGCCCGAACGACGGTCGGTCGGCATGACGGCGTCGGCGTGGAAGACGTCGGCGGGCGCCGCGGCGCGGGTGCCGGTCGCTCTTGCCGGCAACCTCAACCGCACCCTCGAGGACTTCCGCAAGGCGGGGTTCTTCGTCCTCGGACTTGACATGGACGGCGAGGTCGAGCTGCCCGACGTACAGCTGGCGACCGAGCCGCTGGTCATCGTCGTGGGCTCGGAGGGCAAGGGGTTGTCCCGGCTGGTCAGAGAGAACTGCGACCAGATCGTGTCGGTCCCGATGAGCGCGAGCACCGAGTCGCTCAACGCGGGCATCGCGGCGTCCGTCGCGCTCTACGAGATCGCCCGCAAGCGCGCGACGAGGTCCTGACCGCATCCGACGCCCGTGGAGGCTGCCGATGCCGAGGTGTATGCCGAGCTGGATCGCGGAGTCGACCAGGTCGCCGATGACGTGGTGCGCTGGCGCCACCACGTGCACGAGCATCCGGAGCTGTCCAACCGTGAGGTGAAGACCGCCGGATTGATCGCCGACCACCTACGGTCCCTCGACCTGGACGAGGTCCGCACCGACATCGCCGGGCACGGCGTCGTGGGCATCCTGCGCGGCGGGCGGCCTGGTGACCGGGTGATCGTGCTGCGGGCGGACATCGACGCGCTTCCGGTCGAGGACCTGTCCGGGGTGCCGTTCGCCTCGACGGTGGTCGACGAGGAGTACCCGGGCGGCCCGTTCCCGGTATCGCATGCCTGCGGGCACGACTGCCACACAGCGATGCTCCTCGGTGCGGCGACGGTGCTGGCAGGGGTCCGGGACCAGCTGCCGTGCACGGTGGTGTTCGTGTTCCAGCCGGCCGAGGAGGGTCCGCCGGTCACCGAGAAGGGTGGCGCGAGGGAGATGATCGCCCAGGGTGCGCTCGACGGCGTCGACCCGACGATGGTCTTCGGCATGCACGTCGGACCCCTGCCCAAGGGCGTGATCGGGTACCGGGTCGGCAACCAGTACGGCGCCTCCTGCCTGATCAAGACCGAGATCACCGGCGAGCAGGTGCACGGGTCGACTCCGTGGATGGGTGTGGACCCGATGCCCGCGGCGGGAGCCGTCCTGACTGGCATCGGCCAGATCTTCCGACAGATCGACGCGTTCAACCCGGTGACGGTGAGTATCGGGCACGTGCAGGACGTCGGGCGCTTCAACGTGATCGGCCAGACGGTGACGCTGTGGGGCACGATCCGCTGTTGCGTCGAATCGGACATGTCTCGGGTGCAGGAGCGGTTCGCTACTTTCGCCGAGCACAGCGCTGTGGCGTACGGGTGCACCGCGACCACCCAGTTCCTGCAGGACGTGCCGGCGGTGCACCACACCCAGTCATGGGTCGACGCCGGCCTGCCGACACTGCGGCGAGTCGGCGGCGAGGGCAACGTGATCCAGACGCCACCCACCCTCGGCTACGACGATGTCTCGGAGTTCGTGAACGCGTACGGCGGCCTCTACGTCATGCTCGGCGTGCAGGACACCCGGTTCAACGACGACCGCACCGACCTGACGCCGATCGCCGGCGGGCGCGGCGTGGTCTCCAACCACAACCCGCGCTTCTACGCCGACGACGACACCTTGGCCATCGGGGTGCGGTTGCACGCCCACGTGGCCTACGACCACCTATCGGGTGCGCTGGCACCCGGGCACGAGCGCTGATCCCCGCAGCAGACGAGCCCGCACCCTCCGGAGAGGATGCGGGCTCGTCGCTGCTTGTGTGAGTCGTCGCGCGCTCAGCGGACGTCGATGACCACCGTCTTGATGATCTTGTCCGCCAGGGTCTGCCGCTTGCTGTCCCACAGCGGGAAGAGCCACCCGATGTAGCAGATCACGCTGTCCACGAGGTGCGCGATGTCGCGTACGAAGGCCATCAACGGGCCGATCGGCTGCCCCGTCTCCTCGCCGATCAGCTTGGTGCCGAACTGTTTGCGGCCCAACGTCTGTCCGGTCCGGCCGCCGTTCAGCCAACGGTTCCAGATGTGGAACGCGAGCAGCCCCAGGTAGAGGATCACGCCCACGAGGAGCCCTAGCTTGCTGTTGATGGCCGAGGCGATGATCACCACGATGTAGACCACGAAACCGGGCGCGATGACGTCGATCAGGAAGCCCCCGGCCCGCTTACCCCAGTTGGACAGACCGCTCTGCGTCGCCAGGGGCGCGCCGCCGTACTGCTGCGGGGACCCGTAGCCACCGCCCTGCACCGGTGCCTGGCCGTACTCGCTGCCCTGGGTGGGGGGCTGGCCGTAGCCTCCCTGCTGGCCGTACCCGCCCTGCTGGCCGTAGTCGCCACCCTGAGCGGGGGGCTGGCCGTATCCGCCCTGGTTCGGCTGCCCGCCGTACTGGGGGTAGCCCGAAGGCTCGCCCTCACCGCTCGGAGGTTGTTCCCACGGATTGTCGTTGTTGCTCATGCGTGATCCCCGTCGACGTTGTGGTCAGTGCGGAGCACAGTAGCGGGACCGCGTGCCGCACGAGTCCCTTTCGGGCTCACCGGCACCTCAGTCCCTGGCGCGTACGGGGATCGACTGGGTGTCGACGCCGACCACGGACCGTTCGTCCGGTTTGTCGGGCAGCACCCAGTCCACGTAATCGCGCACCGCTTCGTCGATCGAGATGTCGCGCTCGAGCTTCTCCGACATGTACCACCGGTGCTCCAGCACCTCGTGGAAGAGCTCGGCCGGCTCCAGCTTGGCGCGCAGATCCGCGGCGCGGCGCGGGTGATGGGCTCGTAGATCGTGGTGAGCCAGTCGTGCGCCACGATCTCCTCGTCATCGTTCTGGCGGTCGTGCGCGGCACGGAAGGAGTCCAAGTCGTTCAGGAGCCGCCGGGCCTGGTTGTCCTCGACGTCCAGTCCCGTCAACCGCAGCAACCGCCGCGAGTGGTGCCCGGCGTCGACCACCTTCGGCTGGATGCGGATCCGGGTACCGTCGACATCGGTCTCGATGTCGAGCTCGCCGACGTCGAAGCCGAGAGTGTTGAGGCGCCGGATGCGCTCGTCCACCAGCCAGCGTTCGCCGCGGTCGATGGTCTCGACGCGGGTCAGTTCGGCCCACAGCTCGGCGTACCGGGTCATGATCCGCTCGGAGACGCTGATGGCGTCGATCTCGTCCGACAGCAGCCCGCCCGCCTGCAGATCCATGAGCTCGCCGGCGATGTTGACCCGGGCGATGTCGAGATCGTGGGCGCGCTGGCCGTCGCTCAGTCGGTTGTGCAGCTCTCCGGTCTCGGCGTCCACCAGGTAGGCCGCGAACTCGCCGGCGTTGCGCTTGAAGAGGGTGTTCGACAGCGACACGTCGCCCCACCAGAAGCCGTTCAGGTGCAGTCGCACGAGCAGCACTGCGAGCGCGTCGATCAGACGCTGCACCGTGCCGGACCGCAGCGCCTGGCTGAGCATCGCGCGGTACGGCAGGGAGAACTGCAGGTGTCGGGTCAGCAGGCAGGCGTCGAGGGGTTCGCCGTGCACGTCGACGCGCCCGGCGATGATGCCGACGGCCTCCACCGCCGGCTGGTCGAGGCGGCGCAGATTGCGCAGCAGCGAGTACTCGCGGCGGGCGATATCGGCCTTGATCTCCTTGACCGCGATGATCCGGCCCTCGATGCGCACGAATCGCACGACGTGACGGGAGATTCCGCGCGGCAGTGCGGCCAGCAGGTCCTCGGGCCAGTCTTCGAGCGGGGTCTCCCAAGGGAGATCCAGCAGTGCCGGCCACGGCTGGGCGGCGGTGATGTCCAGGCCCACACCTGCATCGTGTCACTTCCGGGCGTGCCGGGCACGGCCTCGCCGGCGATGGCCTTGTCGGGCTGGTTACCCGAAGGTAGCCTCGACGGCACGACAGTGACCCACGACACATCGTCGATCGGCGCTGACTCCTCTGCGAAGGATCCTCATGCGAACCACCCCTCTACGCCGCTACGGCGTAGCCACCGCCGCGCTGCTCGTGACCGCAGGTGCCATTGCGACGGGCTCCCTCCCAGCACACGCGGCGACGCCACAGTCGAAGGGCGGATGGGAGCGTACCGGGCCGTTCTACGCCTATACCGGGGCTCGCACGCTCGCGTCGTTCGCGCCGGGCACCGTGCTGAAGAGCCGCACGATCACCTACCACGTGCAGGGGATCGCGACGCCCGTGCAGGTCACCCAGCTGCTCTATCGCACCCGCACCCAGACGGGTCAGGCCGTCGCCAACGTGACGAGCGTGATCCACTCGCCCGTCCCCGACGTCACTCACAAGGTCGTCACCTACAACTCGTTCTACGACTCCCTCAACGTCGCGGACAGCCCGTCGCGCAGCATCGCGGGGTCGACCTCGCCCGGCGCGCAGACCTTCGCGGAGGAGCAGCTCGCGTTCACCTCCCTGTTGAGCGCCGGCTACGACGTGAACGTCCCGGACTTCGAGGGTCAGGTGCCGCACTACACGGTCGGTCCGGAGAACGGCTACATGACGTTGGATTCGATGCGGGCCGTGGGCAAGTCGAGCGCGCTCGGTCTGGGGTCGAACACCGACTTCGCGATGATGGGCTACTCCGGCGGGTCGATCGCGACGGAGTGGGCCGCGCAACTGGCGCCGTCGTACGCGCCCGACATCAACCGCCATCTGGTCGGGGCGACCGAGGGCGGCGTCTACGTCGACCCGGCGCACAACCTGAAGTACGTCAACGGCTCGACCAAGTGGAGCGGGGTCGCCCTGCTCGCGATCAACGGGCTGGAGCGCGGGTTCGCCATGGACCTGTCGCCCTACCTGTCGACGTACGGCAAGGCCGTGCTCGGCGCGACGAAGAATGCGGGCATCGGCGACGCGGAGGGCAAGTACCCCGGACTGACGTTCCAGCAGCTCGTGAAGCCGCAGTACGCCAACCCCGACTCGATCCCGGGACTGGCCGCCGTCCTGAACAAGGTCAACGCCGGCCTCGCCCCGTCGCCGACCATCCCGTTCCAGATCCTGCAGGGCGCGTACGGCGTCGGCGAGGGCACCCAGCCGTCGGCGAAGTACGGCACCGGGGACGGCGTGATGGTCACCGGCGATGTGCGCAGCATCGCTCGCAAGTACTGCGCGGCCGGGAACGCCGTGCAGTACACCGAGTTCGGCACGCTGGGTCACACCGATGTGGGCATCACCTGGCTCACCACGGCGGCGGCGTGGGTGCAGGCCCGGTTCGCCGGCGTCCCGGCGCCCAGCACCTGCTCGACGATTCCGGCCGGCAACAGCCTGGCGGCGGAGAAGCCCGTCCCGGTAGGCACGCCCGCCGACTGACGCAGAACGATCGTTCTGGGGCACCCCTGAACGACACCGACAACGGGCCTGGAAGTGGTGGTCTGAGGTCCCGATCGGGATTTTAGAGCAGATCTGTCCACTCAGATCCCGGTCCATCAACAGGTGATCGCGGTTGGCAGCGTGTTCCCGTGTGCTGGGCGGGTCAGCGGATTCTGATGGGCAGGGTGACGTTGTCGGCGAACGTCGTGTGGGTTCGCAGCAAGGACTTCCAGCGCAGCAGCAGCGAACCGTCGAAGGTGCTGTCAGTGCGGAAGCTGGCGTTCGGTGGGCAGGTGCTGGGTCGGTGCAGCGTGAGGAGCAGACGGATGGTTCCTTGCGCGGGGATCGTGGCCGGGAATGAGTGCCAGGGTGTGTCGACTCCAAAGGCCGACCCGTCGGGCACTGTGTGGAACACCGACCACTGGACGCCGATTGCGGGCGCCATGTCCCCGGCGCTGGCGGAACGGATCGTCACGGCGTGCGACCCGGGGTTGTAGAGGGAGCCGATCACCTGTCCCGTGGTTCCCGGGGCGGAGGTGAGGCGGTACGAGGAGTCCTCGTTGATGAAGGCGAGGTCGTTGGCCACCGGGCCACTGAAGCTGCCGCCCTGCAGGGGGCCGTAGCGGTGGTCGAGAGCGACCAGAAGTAGCGCGACCGCGGCGCACACCACGAGGACCGCGCTGACCACCGCGAAAGTGGCCTTCCGCGGCCAACGGCGCGGTCGGCTAACGATGTTCGACACTTCGGCCGATCGACATCGTGTCGGCGCCTGAGGCGGTCATGACGGTGAACCTACTGGCATGGCACCGGGACGGACTGTGTTTGAGGCCTGTTGGGTAACGACGCTCCAATAGAGCGTCGTCAAGTGCGGAGTCCTCCGACGTGGCTGTTAGGCGCCGCAGGCAGGGTTGTTGGCGATGTCTTCCATCGCGTAAAAAGCTCGGTGATTATGCCCAAGTTCGATGGCAGCCAAGGCGATGCATTTGCCGGTGTCCGGTGTAATGACGTCTTTGGATCGTCCGCCGACAACCGGGAGCAGAGACCATGTGCCGACGGAGTGCAGGTGGGGCGCTCCTGGGCGGAACCTGACGAGTTCCTGGGGCGGAAGGTCAACCTGGTCTATCGGTTCGAAACGGTATCCGCCGACATAGAGGTGCACGGGTCGAACCGCCACGTTGAAGGTGCCGTAGGCGTGGCGGTAGCGAATTGCTGACACGGCAGCCGCCAGGAGGACAACGATCGCCAGCAGGGCTGCGATTCCTCGAAGATTCTGACCCCTCATAGGCCGAACCATAGTGGTCACGGCCGCAGCGAAGACCCTTTCCGGTCGTTCTTGGTGGCAGTGGGTCAACCGGGGTCAAAGGCCACTGTCCGTGGGCGGTTCAAGGGTCTTGTGGCGTTCCACGACGTGCCACAGGTGGCGGGCGAGGTAGTTCTTCAGGGCGCGGCTGATCTCGCGGTCGGTGGCACCCGCCGCTCGTCGCCAATGACTTCTTGGCCGCCGCAGCAGCTTGGTAGCGATTCGACGAGATGGCGGCCTTTTATGCGGCTTGTGCCGGGTGGCGGACAAGCGGCTTGAGAACTCTTCGGGGTTTCTCGCTTGACCTCCCCTGACCGGGATGCGTCACCGAACGGGTCTTGCGGGATGATTGGCGCAACTCACCGGCTGGCACAGTCGCGTGCCGCAAGGGCGTCCCGTCGACGCTTCGTCCTATGGAATCCGCACTACGGGGTTGGTCCGGATCTCTTCATGGTGATCTCGAACGATGCAGACCCGACTTCTGGCCCTCGAGTGAAGGCAGTGGCATGACGATCTGGGGTTTCCTGCGTGGGCCTCAACCAGACAGTTTGATAGCTCTGGCGTCCGTTGGTGCGACGGTTCAGTCGGTGATCGTGAGCTCGAGTGCGGGCGTAGTGAGCCGGCGACCGTCGGCAAGGTCCAGCGGGGCGGTCAGATGCCAGGTTCCTGGTGGGATCGTATAGCCGAGTTCGGGCTGATAACTCGCGCTTCCGACGAGCACCGGGATCCGGATGGTCTCGGAAGGGCCGGCTGTGAAGATGATCAGCGGAGTGATCTGTGCGCCGTTGTATCCGCCGATGACTGCGCCCGAGTTGTTCAGGATGGTCGCGGTGAGGTTGCCGTTGGTGTGAACACGGATGGCCTCAGTCCCGAGGTTGGTGAGTAGAAGTCCGTGCGTGCGTGTTTGGCCGCTCCGTATTTCTAGTGGCGCCTCCAGCGCGATGTGCATCTCAGCCGGGTTCGCCGGTTCCCTTTGGTCGGTAGGTGCAGTTGTCCGCCTCGTGGTCGATGATTGTGGCTTGGGTGGGTAGGGCAGGGCTCCGACCTGCAACGCTACGAAGTCACCGTAGGCGTGGTGCAGATCAGCTGCTGTGGTCTCGGCGTCCGCGGAGAGGTGAATGTCGACTGGTGGGCGGCGGTAGCCGGGATCCGGTGTTGGGTATCGCATCAGCAGGTGGGCTTCGGCGGATTGCAGCTGCAGCAGGTCGTGTCTGAGCCGTTCCCAGGTCGCGAGAGCGGCCGGGTCAGCATGTTCGATGCGTATCCAGTCGAGAATGCCGAGTTGTTCGGCTGCATTGGTGATCGACGCTTTGTCCTGATCGTTCAGTTCGATGATCGTGACGCGTAGTCCGCGGTCAGGATCGAATCGCGCCTCGGCGAAGCGGTCGGCGAGGAGGAGCCGGGCCGCGTCGAAAAACTCGTGCGCGTGACGTCCGACGTCCTTGGGTGCTGTTGACTTTGGCTTGTTGCTCGGGTCCACCGCGCACTCAATCCTTCCGCAGTGCAGCTGCGATCGAAGAACCAACCCCGGCCGTCGGCACGATCATCGACAAGCCGCAGGTGTGACGCGGCTCCCCCAGGTCATATTCATTGTGGTGCGTCGCCTCGCCAACGGCATAGGGGCCGCTGACATCAGGGTGAGTTAATTGAAGTAGCGCCAGCAGGGCCTGCCCATTTCGCGCTACGCCGTCGCAGGCACAACGCGGTCGGGTGAGACGCGGATGGCAGCGTCGAAAATTGTATCGGCGCAGCCTTGAGTGACCTTCAATCGATGCACGGCCACAGCCGGGTCCCTCGTGATGACCCTCTGGGACCCGTCCCTTACGGTCACGGCGATGTGCCGCACTCCCTTCATCACGGTCGGATCGATCCCTCCACCGATCCACGTCTCCGACCCGCCTGCTGTCGTCAAGGGGCTTTCGTGGCACGTTCGTGCAGCGCAGATCTGCACCAATAATCTGGTGCCAGGTGCGAAGCCGCTATACGAGATTCCCACCCCGGTCTCGGCCAGTGTCGCTGCGCACGCCGTTCCAGACCAACCAGCATCCCCGCCACACCCTGCCAGCGCGATCGCGCACGCACCAAGGGCGGGCCACATCAGCAGCTTCATCTCAACAGCATGACGGAAAGGGCATGGCGCCGGCCCGGTTCGCGATCATCGGCCATCCCGTCATGAGGTGCCCGAGCACGACCAGCGCCGTCGCCGTCGGCCCTCAACGCACCCCCGTGGCAGCGCAAGACCCCCGGACCCGTCTGACCGCAACCGGACCACCTACCGCGTGTGGGGAAACGTGACTGGTTGGCGATCGGCTTCCGGCCACGCCCAGCGCTCGTTTGGTCGCCGGCGATGGTTCGCCCTGTGGGCACCTTGAGGAGACGGACACGGGTTGAACCTGCGAGCAACTACGGCGGGGACTGCTGCACGAACAGGTGACAGTTTGTAGTCACGCGGCGAGGTTCGCCGTGGGGGTCATGGTGGTCTCGTATTCGATGGGGGTCAATCGGCCGAGGCGGTCTTGTCGTCGGCGTCGGTGGTAGGTGCGTTCGATCCAGGTGACGATCGCGATGCGCAGCTGCTCGCGGGTGTCCCACCTGCGGGTGTTCAGAACGTTCTTTTGAAGCAGCGCGAAGAAGCTCTCCATGGCGGCGTTGTCGCCGCAGGCACCCACGCGGCCCATGGACCCGACTAGTTCGTGACGGGCCAGGGCGTGCACGTATCGGCGGCTACGAAATTGGCTGCCTCGGTCGGAGTGCACCACGCACCCGGCCACGTCCGCACTCGCGGTGGCGCGTCGTGCAACGGCCGAATTCAGGGCGGTGACAGCGAGTTTCGACGTCATCCGGGAGTCGATGCTGTAGCCGACGATCCGCCCGGAGCAGGCATCTTTGATCGCGCAGAGGTAGAGCTTGCCTTCCGTTGTCCAGTGTTCGGTGATGTCGGTCAACCACACACAGTTGAGGTCCTCGGCGGTGGTGAAGTCGTGCCGGGTGCGGCCCTTGGCGTCCTGGAACGCGAGCCGGTCATCGTGCACCGGCGGTCCCGGGCGAGGCCGACTGCTGCGCCGTTTGCCGAAGACCGACCACCAGGTGTTGGCCGAGCAGATCGCCCACGCGGTCCGCGACGACATCTGGTGGCCGGCGTCGCCGGCTTCCTCGTGCAGATACCGGTACCCAAAGACCGGGTCGTCGCGATGCGCGTCGAACAACGCGTTGGCACGGTAGGCCCACGCCACCTCACCGCCGGTGACCGGGGCGGTGCGCCACCGGTAGTACGGGGCACGAGAGAGCTTCAACACCCGCAACGACACCGTCACGGGAACCCCGTGCGCGGCGAGCTCTTTCACGAGCGGGTAGAGCCTTTTCCCGGCAGATTCGCCTGGGACAGGTACGCCGCCGCGCGGCGCAACACCTCGTTTTCCTGTTCCAGGGTGCGGATCCTGCGGCGGGCATCTCGTAACTCGACCCTCTCGGCACGTGTCGTGCCGGGCCTGTTGCCGTCCTCGACATCGGCCGTGCGCAACCACTTGGTCAACGTCATCTCGTGGATCCCGAAATCCTTGGCGACCTGCGCCAAGGTCACGCCCGCTTCGCGGGCGCGTGCCACGCGCACCACGTCCTCGCGGAACTCGATGGGGTAGGGCTTGGGCATCGCAACATCCTTCCAGGCCGCTCTTCCGGGCAAGCCAGATCAGATGTCACCTGTTCGTGCAGCAGTCCCGACCCCGACCCATCACTCTGACCTGCCCGGTTGTCAGTCCCAGAGGCAGTCGCGCGTTCCGCAGGACGACCCTGTCCCGGTCGCCGATCCCGTTGTGGCACGCTCAGCGTGCCGATGATCTCGTGGGCTCGAAGCGCTTCAGTGGAACGCACTTTCCCTAGCCCTGCGGTTTGTCGGATGTCGATCTGCAGGCAGGGTGTAGAAGTGGTTGTCGCGACGAGGTGGGGCGCAGGGGATGCTGTATGAGTGAGGGATCGCACGTAGTGCATTGGAAGCGGCTGGTCCCGCGGCTCGCGCTAGGTGTCGGCCCGGTAGCCCTCATCCTCTCGATCGTGTGGAGTGGGGGCCAAGGGTGGGCCGGGCGACTGGAGTTCGCTGGTCTCATCCTGCTCCTGGTCGTGCTGCTCGTAGTGGGAGTGACGTTTCTGCTGCTGCGGTCACGGAACCGACACTTTCGGACCGTGTATGACCTGCGGCAGCGTGGGGTCGAGGCGTGGATGTGCTCGATGTCTATCACGGCAGTACACACGTGGCTGGGAAAGGTCACGGTCATCGTCAGACGCGGGGACACGATCGAGTTCTGCCGATTTCAGCACTCCGAGCTTGTAACGGTCCGCGGGTACCCGATCAGTCAGGTGGAGCTACTTGTGTGTCCACAGGTGTGGATCGCCCGCGCGGCATCAAGGGAAGGCATCGAGATCGATCTACCCGACAATCCACCCGCCCAGCTGTGCCTGCTCCGAGACATCCCACCAAGCAGCCCGTGGGTCCTTCGTGGTCCGACGCGTGGCTACCTCTCTGGAGATGAACTAGCGAAGCAGGCATCCCGCCTCACCGCGGCTGGCAGCCCACGAACGATCTAACTGTCTTTGCAACGGCCCCCAGAGAGAACGACCAGCCCTCCCAGTTGTGGATCGACATAGGGAGCGGGTTCCGTGGCTACCTCGTAGGCATGCGGCGCGAGATGCTTGGCCTAGCTTTGCGTAGAGGGCAGTTGGTCGCCGAGGGATCCCCACCACCCCACACCGTCTTGATCTCGACGAAGCTTGGTGAGGACGGCGCCCAGGGGTTCTCCGATGCTGAAATCGGCGACCTGTTGTCCGAATTCCTCAGGGTCTGGACCGTGCCCTGCGGGGCCGGCGGGTGTGAACATGTCGCCCTCGTCCCGGTGAGATCTGATTCCCACCCGCGTCTGGGGCCCGTAGGGCGCGCGGTAGACGACGCAGAACGCGTCCGGCCCATCGGTCCACGCCCCTTCCACCTGGACTTCGGGCGCCGCGGTCAAGGTACTGGTGCACAACCACCGAAGGCATGACAGCAAGGCCAGACCGGACCACTCGAGTTCCTGGCGCTGAGTGAGAGTTGCAATGAGCTGGCGGTGTGCTGGTGTGACGTTGCCTCGCTGTGCGGCGGACAACTCCCTCTCCACCTCGCCCAAAGGTCCAGAGACCGCAAGAGTCACCTCCCGTCGCCACCATCGCATGGCCCAGGATCGCGCACCGATCCGCAATTCGTCGCTCAACGATCGGCATCCGGAGCACGGGTTGACAGGTACCGCACAGTGCTCGGCACGGGTTGTTGCAGATACGGGCTCCACCGTGTGGAGGTAAGCGGGCGTCCGCCCGACATTGTTTGAAAGGCTGATCATGCTTCGCAGGACCAAGATCATCACCGGCTCCAGCTTGGCCGCGTTCGCGGCGGTGGGCGTCGCGGTGCCGGCGTATGCCGCCTCGAGCTCCACGGCGCACACCGCGACTGCCCACAGTGCCCGGCACCACCACAAGGGTCACTACCGAGACCGGTTGGACCGGCTCGGCCTGACCCGTGCGGTCATTGCCAAGGACGCGGGCACCGACGTCGCCGGCTTGAAAGCGGGTCGCAGGGCCGGTCAGTCGTTGACCCAGATCGCTGCGCGCCACCACGTGTCACGGGCGGTGCTGCTGGCGCGTCTGGACGCGACCGCGGACGCGCGGGTCGCCAAACTCATCAACACCAAGCTCCCCACGGGAAAGGACGGCCGGCACCCCGCTGTCCACGCATGGGCCCGCCACCATGGTGTCGGCTCGGCGTACAAGAACGTCGCGACGACGCTGAAGTTGACTCCGCAGGCGCTGGCAGCAGACCTGAAGAAGGGCCAGACGCTGCAGCAGATCGCGACTGCGCAGCAGGTCAGCACCGCGACCCTGACTGGAGTGATCGACAAGGACGTTAACGCCGTGATCGTCAAGGCCGCAGACCGTGCACCAAAGGCACGCGCCGCGGCTTCGGCCACCACCACGTCCTGACCCAACCGGGTCCAACGGGCTCGTTGAGGCATGTCCCACCCAACGCAACGATCCGCGCTGGGTGGGACACGTACGCCAAGTCAAGTCGTGGACAGCGCACACCGCCGTCAGGGCGACGATGTTCGACATGCCGCCCTAGATGCGGAGTGATTGCCGCCAGTCGTCATGCAGGTTCAATAGGCGATCGGCACGCGGATCGCGCCACAACACGATCGCCGATCGGGCCTGTTCGCCTGTTGCAATTTGGGGTCGAACTGCCAGGTGTGCGGCTATGAATCCGTGTGCCGCGCGATGATCAGGGACGTGAGACAGGTGCGCAGCTTTGCTGCCAAGTGTTGCCGAATCGGCCCGAGTGCCCTCGTGTCTGCCGTGGCTGTTGTCGCGTTGGCGGGATGCGGGCTGACGTCCCCACCGGGCCCTCGCACAGCACCGGAGCCCGGAAGCGTCCACCAGTCGCAGACTGCGTTGCACGCGTCGCCTTTAGATCCATCGGACACCTTCGTCACCACCATCAATGATCCGGCGCGCGGCGGGCAGGTGCAGATACGTGGCATCGATGATGGCGGGCTGCTGATCACCTCCGCACACAGCCGCGCCGCGACGACCGTCTCAGCAACACGGGAGCGCTCGGGGCCACTCATCGTCGCGCTGACCACGGGGTGTCGAGCCACTGTCGAACGGGTGGATCCCGAAACCGGGCGCGTCACCGTGTTGGACCACCTCACCGAGGACGTCGCCGGCATCACGGTGAGCCCGGATGGCAGCCGGCTGGCGTATCTGACGCACCCGAGGTGCGTTGTGTCCACTTGTAAGAGCATCTGCGCCGGGCCGGAAATATTCAATCCCAGTGTCATCGTCGTATTGGACCTTGCCACCGGGCGCGGCACCCGCACCGCGACCGATACGCCCGGGCACCCGCTGTTCGGTTTGAGCTGGAGTCCCAACGGGCACCAGATCGCCGCTGGGTACAGCGGAAACCGTGACCAGGTGGTCACCTTCGACTCAACCAAGCTCGATTTTGCTACGGCACGTCGGGTTCCCGACCCAAGCGAGCACGGCTACTTGGCACCCGCCTGGACAACGTCAGGGATCGTGGCGGCGCAGGAATCCGGGGCGGGGATGCTCTCACCATCGCGGCTCGTACGGATGAATGTCGACGGGCACGTGTCGGCCAGCTGGACTCTGCCCAGCTGTGTCGACGGTCTCATCACCGCCACAAACCCGACGCGCACGCGGGTCCTCGTCCAAAGTGACATCGGCTATGGCAACGGAAGCTGCAGCAAGAAATGGACGACTCAACTCTCAACGACACTGGGCATCCGCTTGCGCACAATCCTCGAAACCTCGAGCGCCGTCCAGCTGAGTAGTTGAATAACGAGCTGGCTGACTCGTTGTCGCCCGGCACCGCCGACAATCCGGTTGTGGCACGCTCCGCGTGACGAACGGCTGGCGTGGCCGTTGTCATCGGTGCCGCTTTCTGGGCATGCTCAGATCCGCGATCCGGCTTCGCTTGTTCGAGAGCCAATGCTCCAATTCTTGCGCGGGCAAGAGCCGAAGCGTGGCCCCCAGCGCGCCTTGTTAGCTGCTACGGTCGCCCACGATGGCGGCCCCTCGTGGGAGGGTCCCGCTGGGGGAAGGAACATCACGTGAGTGCGACGCGAAACACTCTGGTCTATAGCTTGTCAATTCTGATGGTGGGGGGTTTGGGAGCGTGTGGCTCGTCCGGATCGGCCGGGTCGTCCAGTTCCGCGGGCAGCGCCTCGCCTTCGAGCAGTTCGGCATCCGGTGGCAGCGGAACCAGTAGCACCGCCGCCTCTTCCGGCGGTGGTGGCAGTGAGGGAAGCAAATCCCCTGCCCAGGTCCTCAAGGACGCCAAGTCGGCGCTGTTCAACGCCTCGTCGGTGGACATCAAGGGGACGGTTACCGAGCAAGGGCAGCAGCAGAAACTGGATCTGCGGTTCCAAGGCAACAACACGTCTGGGACGGAAACATCGGGTGGGATCGTCGTCAACATCGTCAAGGTTGGATCTAAGGGTTACATCAAGGCACCGGCCGCCTTCTGGGCCAAAATTGCCGGGAGCAAAGCCGCCGGGCTGGCCGGGAAGTGGATCGAATCGAGCGGATCGAGCGCTGTGCTGGGCTCGTTGACTTTGCAGAGCATCGCCGCCGGTTTGAACTCCACCGACTCTCCCCTTGGGCCCGGCATAAAGAAGACCTCCCTGAACGGGAAGAAGGCCTTGGTCTTGACTCAGAAGGATGGCAGCACCCTGACGGTAGCCGACGCCACCTCGCCGGTGCCTTTGCAAATCGTGGACAAAGCTGCGGCGAGCAAGGGTGAACTTGATTTCACCAACTACGGCACCGATCAACAGATCACCGCACCCAAGGGCGCCATGACGGCCGCCGCGGCCCTCAAAAATCAGAAGACCACCGCCTGAATCCCTGCTCGACCGTTGCACCAAGTGCAGCGGAGTCTCAGCTATTCATGGTGAAGGAGAGTTGACGTATGCGGACGGTGGTGGCAGTAATCGTGATAGTAGTCCTGGTTCCCGTGATGCTGTTCCTCGATAGTAAATTTGGACTGTTCCGCAGGAAAATATAGGTGTCGACACTCCAAACGACGCAAGAGGAGGGTTTGGGGGATGGGTTGCGGCCGATCAACCCATGAGGTCTCCACGTCGAACGGTGATGACTTACCGTTTCGGGTGGTGGGCGCCGCGAACGTACCCGGCGAGTGGTCGAGGGTCGATGTCTCGTCGCCGTTAGCGGTGGTTGAGGTGAACGACTCAATGGTGTCGATGCGTCTACGCGTGTTCGGCAGGTTCGGCGGCGCTCCGCGGTTGGCCGCCCGGTTTGACGAGCTGAAGCGGGTCTACTTAGTGCGCAGGTCGGGGATGGTATTCGGCGTGGGAGTCGCCTTCACCGCCGCAGACGGCAGCGACTTCTACTTCTGGGGCACACACACGTGGGAGTTGGTCCAGTTGCTGCGCCGCGCTGGCGTTCAGATCAGCGACGCGGTAGAGCCTGCAACCAAGCTGTGGCGCGGCGGGGCCTAGGAAGTTCCAGGACCCCGGGAAGCGACCGGCACTGGGGCAATCGACTGACCTGCAAGTGTTCGACTCGCCGCGGTGGCCCTCGACGCGATCGACCCGCTTCCAGAGGCGGAGTTCTGGCGGGATCTGCTCGGGTTGCAGATCATCTGGCAGAACGACGACTTCGTCGCGTTACGCGGCGCCGCCGTGCTCATCACCGTCCAGCGTGTCGCCGATCATCGCCCACCGGACTGGCCCACCGGGAAGGTCCCCAAGCAGCTGCACCTCGAGCTCGCCGTCGCGGATCTTGATGACGGCGAGCGGGCCGCCGTCGCCCTGGGGGCAACTCGCGCGTCTGCTCAACCGAGCCCGGATCGATGGCGAGTGTTGATCGATCCCGCCGGTCACCCGTTCTGCGTGACCAATCAAATCCCCGAGCCATGAGCCACAGCGGAACTCCCGACGAGTAGCGGTCTCCGGTGGGGGAGTGGCGTGACGAACCGGGGTCGGGCGCGTCTCGAACGCACTCTGCGTCCGCTGGTGGGACGGCTCAGTCGGTGATCGTCAGTTCGAGCGCAAGTGTCGTGAGCCGGCGACCGTCGTCGAGAATGCAGCGTGGCCGTCGGATACTCCCATCGCACGTCGACCACGTAGCCGTCGCGAAGCCAGCCGCGTGATCGATTGCTGACGACCGCGACAGCCGGGCCCGCACCTACGCCGCGGGCGGGAAGCTGCTTGTCAGAGGACCTGTTGCCGGTGGGCGCGGCTGGATCGAGGCCGCTGGTACGAACGGTCAGCTATCGCGTGCGGAGGCGACGTGCCGGATGACGGCCAGCACGTCGGCGGAGTCGTGGATGCGGTGCGCCGCGACGGTGTCGCCGGCGCCGACCTTGATGGTGACGTGGCCAGCGCTCGCGGGGAGCACCTCGAAAGCGCGCTCGTCCGTGCGGTCGTCGCCGAGGTAGCAGGTGACCTGCGAGCCGACGTGGTCCGCGAGCGCCCGCAGTGCGGCGCCCTTGTTGGTGTCGAGGACGCCGATCTCCAGCACGTTCTTCCCCGCGATGATGTGCACGCCGACGAGTTGCCGCGCAGCGTCCTCGGCCGCGGCGATCGCCTCGTTCGCCACGTCGTCGTCCATCCCGCGGGTGTGCAGCGCCGCACCCGCTGCCTTGCGCTCCACCCGGGTGCCGGGGTGCTGTGCCGCCACCTGCTCGAGCGCGTCGACGACGGTGTGCAACCGGTCCGCGGCAGCGTCGTCCCACACCTCGCCGGTGTCCAACGGGATGCTCGGCTGGGCTCCGTGCGAGCCGATCAGCACGATGGGCTCGTCCTCGGCGATCCCGGACAGGTGCCGCAGGGTCGCCAGGTCGCGGCCGGACACGATGGCGACCGTCGCGCCGTCCGAGGCCGCCACCTCGCGCAGCGCCTGCACCGAGCCGTCGATCGGCGCCGACGTCGACGGGTCGAGCACCAACGGGGCCAGCACCCCGTCGAAGTCGGTGCCGTAGAGGATCCGGTCGTGTGCGGCGTACGTCGTGAGTGCCTGCCGCAGGGCCGGGTCGAGGTCGCTCACGACGCCGGCTTCTCGGGTGCGGCCTCGAGAGCGGCCAGGAAGTGGCCCGCCCACTTCTGGACGTCGTTGTCCAGCACGACTTTCCGCAGCCGCCTCATCTGGGACCGGCGTTCCTTCTCCGGGGCCTCGATCGCGGCCATGATCGTCTTCTTCAGGCTGCGGATGTCGTGCGGATTGCACAGGAACGAACCGCGCGCGAGCTCGGTTGCGGCTCCGGTGAACTCGCTGAGCACCAGGGCCCCGTCGTCGGCGCAGCAGGTGACGTACTCCTTGGCGACCAGGTTCATCCCGTCGCGCAGCGGCGTGACCAGGGCGACGTCGGCCGCGACGAAGAGGGCGATCATCTCCTCGCGCGGGAAGGACCGATGAATGTACGTGACGGCCGGCGAACCGATCGGGGAGTGCTCGCCGTTGATCTGACCGACCGTCTGCTCGACCTGGCCCCGCAGCGTGCGATAGGCCTGCAGTCGCTCACGACTGGGCGTGGCGACCTGCACGAGCGTGACGTCGGCCGGGTCGAGGGTCCCCTCCGCGAGCAGCTCGCCGTACGCCTTGAGCCGGTGCCGGATGCCCTTGGTGTAGTCCAGCCGGTCCACGCCGAGCAGCAGCTTCTTGGGGTTGCCGAGATCCTTGCGGATCTGGGCCGCGCGCTCGCGCACGGCGTCGGAGTGCGCGAGGGCGTAGACGTCGTGGGAGTCGATCGAGATCGGCACCGCCGCGGCGCGCGTCGTGCGACCGTCGCCGTGGTGCACCACATCGCCCCGCACCCGCACGTGCAGCAGTCGGCGGCACGCGCGCAGGAAGTTCTCGGCGTCCGCCGAGCGCTGGAACCCCAGGAAATCCGCACCGAGCAGACCCCAGAGAAGGTCCTCGCGGCCGGGCAGCTGCATGAAGAGCTCGACCGGCGGGAAGGGGATGTGGTTGAACCAGCCGATCCGCACGTCGGGGCGCAACTCGCGGACCATCGCGGGCGCGAGCTGCAACTGGTAGTCGTGCACCCACACCGTGGCCTCGGGCGCCGCCAGGTCGGCGATCTTCTGCGCGAAGCGCTGATTGACCCGCTCGTACGCGGTGCGCCATCGTCGCTTGAAGGTCGCCGGCACGATGACGTCGTGGTAGAGCGGCCAGATGCTGTCGTTGCTGAATCCCTCGTAATAGTCGACGTGTTCGTCGTCGCTGAGGCCGATGGGGACCAGATACATGTCGTTGTCCTCGAACGGCTCCGGCGCCTCCCCGGTCTCGCCCGCCCAGCCGATCCACGCGGCGCCTTCGCGCCCTCGCATCACCGACTCCATGGCCGTCACCAGGCCGCCAGGGCTGCGCGAGATCGTCACGTTGCCCTCGTCGTCGGTGCTCTGGTCGACCGGCAGCCGGTTCGCGGCAATGACGAAGTCGAAGGTCTTCGGGTCGGGCACGCGGCACACTCCTGCTGTCGTCGGGTCGGCCGGTCTGGCTGCCCCACCCTAGGTTTATCGCGTTCCGACCGTCGGGCGTGCGCGCGCCCATACCTGGCACCCCGGCAGCCGTAGTTAGGTTAGCCTCTCCTAACTATGAATCAGATTGCCGCTGTCGCCACCCCGTACGTCGCGCCGAAGGTATGGCGCGTGCTCACCGAAGTCGGGTACTTCGGAGCCCTCTGCGCCCTGATCGGGGGCTGGTGACCGTGCTGCTCGTCGTACTTCCCGCGGCCACCGGCGACGAGGACGGCGGCGCCACAGCTGCCGACCATGGCGCCCGGCGTCGCGCCCTCGGCATGTTCCCGCTCATGGGCCTGTTGATGCTCGCCGCGCTCTACCTGCAGATGGCGGCACTGACCGCGCGCGCCGGTGAGTTCGGCTTCGGCAGGGGCCTGCAGCCGGGTGCGATCGGCGACTTCCTCAACACTCCGAGGGAGAGTGGCGAATGGGTCGCCCGTTCGATGCTGCGGTCACTCCAGGTCGCCCTGCTGGCGGGCGGTGCGGCGCTGGCGATCGTCGCCGGCCGGCTGCGCTCGGTGCGGTGGGCCGTCGTCGCGCTGCTCGTCGCTGTCGTCGGGGAGCTCGCCCCGAGCGTCCCGGCCGCGTTCGGCGGGCTCACCGTGGACGACTGGCTGCGCACGACGCTGGTCCAGGTGCACATCCTGAGCGGGGTGTGTTGGGTCGGCGGCCTGGGCGTACTGGCCTACCTCGCCATCCGGTCCCGGGGCGAGGGCAGCGGGCTGGCCTGGGCGCGGATCTGGTCCCGGTTCAGCGTGCTCGCGATGGGCTGCGCCGGCGGGATCCTCGTGTCGGGCCTGTGGCTGGCGTGGGAGCACGTCGGGTCGTTCGCGCAGTTCGTCACCACGCCGTACGGCCGGTTCCTGCTCGCGAAGGTGGCGCTGGTGGGGTTGATGCTGCTCGCGGGCGCCTACAACCAGCTGGTCCTGCTGCCCCGGGTGACCCGCGCGATGCGGGAGCACGACGAGACGCGAGTCGGCAGAGCCGTGTTCGACCACTTCCCGCGCGTCGCCGTGGCAGAGACGCTGCTCGGGCTGGGGGTGCTCGTCGTGGTGCCGTTCCTCACCGGCTCGGCCCGCAGCGAGGCCGGGGGCGGCCAGGTCGGGCCGCTCGACGGTCGCACCTTCCTCATCGGAGTGCTGCTGGTCGCCGCGATGCTGCTGTCCTTCTGGGCCACCGGGCGGATCGCGCGGGCTCAGGCTCAGCGACCGCACGTCCCGGCCGACCGGCCGACGGTCTCTGCAGGCCATCCCGGCGAGTGAGCCGTCCGTGCGTGCCACGCCGCGCCGGGAAGGCTCCCGTTCGCCGCACCGTGGGAGCACTTACGGTTGAACCATGTCCTCCCCCGATCGCCGCACCGACGCCTCCCAGGGCTTCACCGGTGCCTCGACCGACGCCATCCGGCTGCCCACGGGGCCGGCCCGGAGGAACGCGGCACAGGGCGCACCGGCGTACGACACCATCGGTCCCTACCGGCTGCTCGGCAAGGTCGGCGAGGGCGGCATGGGCGTGGTCTACAAGGCCCTCGACCGGCGTGACCAGGTCGTCGCTCTCAAGGTGCTGCGTGCACACATCGCCTACGACGACGGCGCCCGCGAGCGCCTGCGCCGCGAGGTCACCACGCTCTCCCTGGTGCGCTCATCGCGGATCGGATGGGTGGTCGACGCCGATGTCGATGGCGACCGCCCCTACCTGGTGACGCGCTACGTCAACGGCCCGCCGCTGGACGCCGTCGTGGAGGAGACCGGGCCGCTGGGTGCCGCGCAGCTCGCCGCGCTCGGCAGCGGCGTAGCGGAGGCGCTGCGCGACATCCACCGCGCCGGCATCGTGCACCGCGACCTCAAGCCCGGCAACGTGCTGATGGACGGCGAGGAGCCGGTGCTCATCGACTTCGGCATCGCGCACGTCGCCGACGAGACCCGGCTGACCAGCACCGGTCTGGTGATGGGCACCCCCGGCTACCTCTCGCCGGAGATCGTCGAGGGCGGCGACGTCACGGAGGCCACCGACTGGTGGGGCTGGGCGGCCACCCTGGCGTACGCCGCGTCCGGCATGGCGCCGTTCGGTCGCGGGCCCATGCACGCCGTGCTCGACCGGGTGTCGGAGGGCCGTGCGGATCTGCGCGGGGTCGACCCGCGGATGCGCCCTCTGCTCGCCGCCGCGCTCAGCCCCGAACCGAGCGCCCGCCCGAGCGCTGCCGAGGTGCTCGAGCAGCTGCATGTCTACTCCACCGGCGGCCACACGACCGGCATCGCCGTGCGGCGGACCCGCCCGGCCACCACCCAGCTGCCCGAGGGGCGTGAGCGGGGTCGGGAAGGCCGCGAGGATCGCAGCGACGCCGGGCCGTGGGGCAGCCAGGCGCCGCGTCGCGCCCAGCCCACGGGGCCTGCGGCTCCCGTGCTGCCGCCGGTCGCCCGGACCCCGGATCCGACCCGCGACTACCGGCCGGCGCCGCGGCAGACCGTCGACCCGGGATGGGGCGCCACCCCATCGCCCGACCCGTCGTACGCCGGCTCCGGGCGCACCCACCTGGATCCCCGCATCGGACGGCCCGCTCGCACCGGGACCCTCGCCGCGCTCGCCGCCGCGGACGTGGGGCTCGCGGTGCACTGGCCGGTGCTGGCGCTGATCGTGACGTTCCTGTGGTCTTTCGCCGCCCGCTGGAACGATCGGGCGATCACTTCGATGGTGCTGCGCCGCTACAACTCCGGGCCCCGCAGGTCCGATCCGATGGTGGCGGTGGCGACGTCGCCGCTGCACGCCGTCGTCGGCGCTTTCTCGGCGCTGCTCACCATGGTCATCCCGTTCTTCGTGGGGGCATGCGTCGCCGCCGGGACCGCCGTGGTGACGGCGTTCGCCCGGCATGCGCCCGCCGCCGTCGACCGTCCGATCCCGATGGTGCTCGGCACCCTGGCCGGCTGCGCGGTGCTGTGGTGGGGCCCGGGCAGCGCGGGGATGCGGCGCGGTTCGCGCAGCATCGTGCGCTCGGTCGCCCGGGACGTGCCCGTCACCCGGGTCGTGATCGGGGTGTGCGTCGCGATCGCGTTGCTCGCGGCCCTCTACGGTCTGGGCTCCCTGGACCAGGGGGTGAGCACCTTTCCGTATGCCGACACCGCACAGCTCCCGCTGAGCGACGTTCTTCCCTCGCTGCCAGGTGGCTGAGAGAGCATGACGGGGTCGCCCCGCGGGGCGTCTCCCGTGTGCTGCGCTCGCTGAGCCGACGTCCCCGTCGGGCCCGTGCGTGGCGGGTGCGGGAGCATCGAAACCTTCCCGACCGACGTACCGGAGGTGCGTGAGACCCATGGCGCAGTACGGCCACGAGGCACCCCTGCCCGACCCGGATTCCGGCAGCTACCGGATCCCCGAGGACACCGACTCCACAATCGCCGAGTCGCCGGCCCATGGGTTCGCGGTGGCGCGACGGATGCGTTTCCTACGCGGCGAGCCGGTCACCGAGCCCATGCCGATCGCGGACGCGCTGCGCAACTCGCCGTACCGGCACCCCGCGACGATGAGCGCACCGGAGAAGGACGCCGGCACCCGCAAGGCGCTGGATCTCGCGGTGCGGGTCGGGGAGTTGCTGCTGCGCTGCGGCGCGGGCACCCGGGACGTGGAGGCCAGCGTCGTCGCGGTCGCCGCGGCGGCGGGCCTGCGACGTCTCGAGGTCGACATCACCAACCAGTCGCTGTTGGTGCAGGCGCCCGGTCCGTCGGGGGAGACCGTCACGATGCTGCGTGTGGTGCGGTCGAGCACTCGCGACTTCGCCCGGCTGACCGACGTCCACGTCATGGTGCAGGAGCTGACCCGGGGCGGCTTCACCGACATCGACGAGGCGCTCGGACGGCTCAAGCGTATCCAGCGCAGCACCCGGATCTACCCGCGGTGGTTGATCGCGGTCGGCTATTCGGCGCTGGCGGGATCGGTGTGCGCGCTGCTCGGCGGCGGCAGCATGGCCATCGTCGTGGCCGTGCTGTCCGCCTTCGTCACCGACTATCTCGGCCGTCTGATTCGCAAGCGCAACATCCCGTCGTTCTACATCGACGCGGTCGGCAGTGCCGTGTCCGTGATGCTGGCCTGGCTGGGCTACCTGCTGGCCGCGAAGGGCGACCTCGGGCTGCAGATGTCGACGGCCGACTTCGCGTACGCCGTCTCCGGCGGTTTGGTCGTGCTGCTGCCCGGACGCGCGATGGCCTCAGCGGTCGAGGACGCCATCACCGGGTATCCGGTGACCGGCGCAGGCCGGTTGCTCACGGTCTTCCTCAGCGCCGCCGGCATCATCGTCGGCGTCGCCGGCGGCCTGTCCCTCACCCTCAAACTCGACTCGGCGCTCAACCTGCAGCTCACCTCACCGGGCGCCCTGCACTTCGGATCCTCGAGCGCGACGCTCAGCCTGCAGTTCCTCTACGGCGCGGTCGGTGCCGCCGCCGGTGCGCTCACGATGCGCAGCAGGCCGCGCTTCATCCTGCCGACCGCGGTGCTCGGCAGCCTGGCGCTGGGCCTGTCGGGTCTGGCGCACCTGGTGTGGGCCGTCGGGGCGACCACTTCCATCGCGGTGGCGTCGGTGTCGGTCGGGGTGCTCGCCCGCGTGATCGGCCTACGGCTCGGCGCGCCCGCCCTGGTGCTGGTGCTGCCGGCGGTCTCGCCGATGCTTCCCGGTCTGCGGATCTTCGAGGGCATGTATGACGCCATCGTCGGCTCGGTGATCGGCTCCGCCGCCTCCAACACCCAGAGCGCGGCGGCGTTCCCGACCCTGCTCGGCGCCGCGGGAGTCGCTCTCGCCATCAGTACGGGGGTCGTACTCGGCGATGTGCTCGCGGCACCGCTGGATCGCAACGCGCTGCGGCGCCGCCGAGCCCGCATACGCTGATCTTTCGGATAGGGCAAGCATTTCCGCCCGCGTGTCGCAAACCTCCGGTAACGTTTGCCGCCCCTGCACGATGTGATCACCAGTCACACGCACCTCATACGTCACAAGTACGGGGAAGTGTCACAACTGCATACCGCACACCCGCGCGTCCGGACGCCGAACCTCATCGGACGCACCGGCCCCTCACTCCCGAGGACGCCGGCCGAGGACGGGGGACCCAACAACGGCGGACGCCGTACGTGTCTGCCTAGGGGTGAAGCCGGCACGCCGGCCGGGCACCTGACAGCCCGAACCCGACAGCTCACCCCGCAGGCGTTCGTCAGGAAGGAACGCTCTTGCGTTACGCACCGAAACACGCTGTCGCCAGACCGTCGTCCATCCCCGGACGACGCACCGCTGGAGTCATGATGGCCTCCGCCGCCACCGTCGGCGCCGGCCTGGCCACCGCCGGCGCCGCCCACGCGGAGTCCCCGTACAACGTCTGGGACCGCGTCGCGACCTGCGAGAGCAGCAACAACTGGGCGATCAACACCGGCAACGGGTACTACGGCGGGCTCCAGTTCTCGGCCAGTACCTGGACGGGTTTCGGCGGCTCGAAGTACGGCGCCACCGCCAACCTGGCCACCCGCGACCAGCAGATCTACATCGCGCAGGCGGTGCTGCGCGCCCAGGGCCCCGGCGCCTGGCCGGTGTGCAGCGTGCGCGCCGGGCTCACCCGCGCCAACGGTCTTGCCGTGGTGGTCAACCCCGGGAGCGGCAACCCCACGCCTCAGCCGCCCCCCTCCCGCGGCACCGTCCGCAAGCTCGCCGTCGACGGCTCCTTCGGTCCGCTCACCATCAGGGCGGTGCAGCAGTGGGTCGGGGTGTCGCAGACCGGCACGATGTCCTACTCCACCCGCACCGCCCTGCAGCGCAAGGTCGGCACGACCCCCGACGGCGACATCGGCCCCAAGACGGTCGCCGCCCTGCAGACCAAGATCGGCATCAGCCGCGACGGTGCGTCGTACATGAACACGCGCACCGTCCGCGGCCTGCAGACCTTCTTGAACGCGCACGTGCTGGTCTGACCGACTACTCGAACCGTCCGTCCCTGTTGCAGGGGCGGGCGGTTCGTCGTCGTGCGGTGTGTTTCACGGACGTTGCTCACGTTTCGGCCCGCTCAGTCCGAAATGCGGGGTGCGGCAAGGGGTGTGGGCTCGTTGTGGCCCGCTCGCCCCGAAACGCGGCGTGCGCGTGGGGCTCGGCCGTCACAAGGGCACCGCCCGGTCCGTTGCGCGCGGCGCGAACGGTGGTGACCCGGCACAAGGGCGCCGCGTGGTCCCTTGTGAGCATCGACCGTTGTCCACAGACTGCGCACGCGCGGGCGCTCGCTCCATCAGACTGACGCGATGATCGCGGTCGCCGTTCTCCTCGCTGCCGCCGTCGGCGCGGCGTACGGGGAGTGGCTGCGGCGTTCGCTAGCGACGGGGCGCTACCGGTTGCCCGACGAGAGCGCACCGCTGCCCGCCCGCAGGTGGCTTGTGCCTGTCGCGGCACTCGCGGCCGCCGGTGCGGTGTGGCACTTGGCAGACCTGCACCGCTGGGGCCTGGTGTCGGCGTACGTCGTGCTGATCGCCGTCGCGCTGCCGTTGGCCGCGATCGATCTGGACGTCCACCGGCTGCCCGACCGACTCACCCTGCCGGCCATCCCGGTCATCACCCTGCTGCTCGCGCTGGACTGGGATGTCCACCGGCTGCCACGCGCACTGCTCTGCGGGGCTTTCGCCGGGATGGTCTTCCTGCTGCTCGCGCTGGCGGTGCCCGGCGGTCTCGGCCTGGGCGACGTGAAGCTGGCCGCCCTGCTCGGACCGCCACTCGGATGGTGGGGTTACCCGGTGCTGATCCAAGGACTGGCAGGCGGTTTCGTGATCGGCGGGGTCGTCTCGCTCGTGATGGTGCTCACGCGCCGGGCCACCCGGCATACCCACGTCGCGCTCGGCCCGTCGCTGCTGCTGGGTGCGCTGGGAGCGCTGCTCACCGCCACCTGAGGCCGCCGGTACGATCGGTGCCGGTCCGCGCGGTATCGCGGGCCCGCGCCGGTGTAGCTCAGTTGGTAGAGCGCCTCACTTGTAATGAGGATGTCGCAGGTTCGACTCCTGTCTCCGGCTCCCGTTCTACCGAAGACGCCACGAGGGGCTCGGGTCGCGGCCGCGACCCGAGCCCCTCGTGCGTTCCTGGTCAGCCGGTGGCGCCGGCCGGGGTGGTGGTCACCTTGGTGCCCTCCAGCTTGTTCGCCTTCATCGCGTACGTGTTGGTGAAGGTGCCGGCCAGCGAGACCTTCGCGACGTCGACACCGAGTTGCTTCTCCATGGCGTAGACCGTCTTCGGGCCGCCGGCGGGCATGATGCCGTCAGGGAGGAACTGGCCCTTGTCGGTGGTCAGGCCCGCGATGTACTGCGCCTTGGTGATGGTGGCATTGGAGACGAAGTCCGCGGGCAGCGCGTTCGCGATGTCGGCCGCCGAGTGGGTGTTGATCCAGTGCATCGTCGCCACGAGAGCATCCACCACATCCTGGGTGGCGGCCTGGTGGGATTTCACCCAGCTCGACTGAGCCAGTACGCCGGCCGCCGGCCAGGCGCCGCCGAGCGCCTGGGTGGCGCCGGCCGTCGTCGCGAGGTCGAGCGCGGAGTAGCCCAGCTTCTTGGATTCCAACGCTCCGACGGTGGGCTGGGTCGTCATCACGCACTGCGCCGACTTGCGCTGGATGGCGGCGATGGCAGTGGTCCCGGCCCCGACCGCGAGCGTGTGGTACTCGCTGTGCTTGACGCCCTTCTGAGCGGCGAGGAACTGGGTGAGTTCGTCGGTGCCCGACCCGAGGTCGGTGACGCCCAGCGTCTTGCCCTTGAAGTCGGCGGCGCTGTGAACGCCGCTGGAGTTGCCGCACATCTCACGCTCCCCGGGTGCGCCGGACAGCTGGACGACGTCGATGACGTCCTTGCCCTTGGCCTGGAAGTCGATCGTGTGGATGTACCACGCGCCGGCCATGTCGACCTGGCCCGAGGCCATCGCCTCTTCGGCGCCGACCCCGCCGTTGGTCTCCGTCGACAGCTCCACCTTCACGCCGTACTTCTTGTAGAAGCCGAGACTCTGGGCGAGCTGGTAGGGCAGGTAGATCTGCTTGTCGATGCCGCCGACCATCAGCTTGACGGTGGGCATCGAGCCGCCGTTCGAGCCGCCGGCCGACGTCGAGCCGGAGGCGCTGCCGGCACCTGAGCTGGAGCTACCGCAGGCAGTGACGCCCAGGGCGAGCGCCCCGGCAGCGGCGATCGCGATCGCGGACTTGTACATGGAATGGGTTCCTTTCGTGGGGGACTGCGGGGAGATGTGCGGGTGCGCTCAGATGGCCTGGATCTCCCATCGGCTCGGCGGCCGCCACGACAGGACGCGCCGTTCCAGGAGCGTGATGAGGTACTCCGCGGTGAGCGTGACGACGGCCATGATCGCCATGGAGGCGAAGACGGTGTCCGGGTCGAAATTGCCCTGCGCCTGGCTGATGATCAGGCCGATCCCGTGCTGCGCGCCGAGCACCTCGGCCACGAGAGCGCCGATGATGGCGAAGCCGAATGCGGTGTGCAGGCTCGCGATGATCCAGGTCAGCGCCGACGGGATCGTGACGTGCCGGGCGACCTGCAACGGCGATGCCCCGAGCACCCGGATGTTCGCGACGAGGTTCTGATCCACCTCGCGCACGCCCTGGAAGGCGTTGAAGAAGACGATGAAGAACACGAGCACCGATGCCAGCAGCACCTTGGGGAAGGTCCCCAGGCCGAAGGCCACGATGAAGATCGAGCCCAGGATGATCCGGGGGATGGAGTTCAGCACCTTGATGTACGGACCGAGCACGTCGGCGAGGAACCTGTTCTGGCCGAGGATGAGACCGACCACGATCCCCGTCACGGTGCCCAGGAGGAAGCCGTAGAGCGCTTCGGAGATGGTGACCCACAGGTTCAACCAGATGGTGCCGAATGCGGTGCCCTTCGTGAACAGGTGCACCAGGCTGTGCCAGATGCCGGTCGGTTGACCGAAGAAGAACTTGTCGAGCCAACCGACGGAGGTGAGCAGTTGCCATCCGCCGATCACGATGACCGGCACCAGGATTCGTGCGATCCAGAGCTTCCGCGTACGACGGCGTCGGGCCCGCTGCGAGGTCACCTGCACGTCGGATTCGGTCTCGACCAGCCCGGTCAGGCCGGGGATCGTCGAACTCATGCCGCACCCGCCGTCTGGGCGTAGGCCCGCTGGACCTCGTCCTTCAGTGACGACCAGATGCGGTCCTGCAGTTCGAGGAATCGCCGCTCATGGCGGATGGTCTGCACGTCCCCCCGCGGGCGGGGTAGATCGATGTCGAACGACTGCTTGATGGACCCCGGGCTGCTGGTCATGATCAGGACCCGATCGGACAGGGCGACGGCCTCGTCCAGATCGTGGGTGATGAAGAGCACCGAGGGACGCGACTGCTCCCACAGCCCGAGCAGTTCGGTCTGCATGATGGCTTTGGTCTGCACGTCCAGCGCACCGAACGGCTCGTCCATCAGCAGGATCTTCGGCTCATTGATCAGGGCCGCGGCCATCCCGACCCGCTTGCGCATGCCGCCGGAGAGCTGATGGGGGTAGCGGTCCTCGAAACCGGACAGCCCCACCCGTCGCAGCCAGTCGCGGGCGAGCGAGACGGCCTCCTTCTTGCCCATCCCGCGCAGGGTGGGCCCGGTCATCACGTTGGCGAGCACTGTCTTCCACGGGAAGAGCGCGTCGGCCTGGAACATGAAGCTGACGCCCTGGGTCACGCCGTTCACGACCTTGCCGCCGACCTTGACCGTCCCCGCGCTCGGGCGCTCGAGTCCGGAGACCTGGCCCAACGTGGTCGACTTGCCGCACCCCGTCGGGCCGACGATCGCGCAGAACTGCCCCGGTTCGATCACGAGGCTGACGTCGTGGATGGCGGTGAAGGCCTCGCCCTTGGGGGTGAGGAAGCGTTTGGTCAGACCTGAGATCTCGATACGCGCCGCGTCGTCGGCTGTCATGGGCGGCTCCTTTCGTTCTGCCGGTGGAGGTGCTGGGCAGAACGTACGGAGGCGGTGTGAGCCAGGTCACGGTTGTGGTCGAATCCCCTATAAACCCTCGTATTCAAGGGTTTTGCGCATTGTGCGCACCCAGCTTGTCGCGGGGCGTGACCGAGGTCACAATGACGGCGTGCGGTCCCGGATGCGCAGGCTCTCCAGCCAGATCCTGATGGCTCAGCTGGTCATCCTGGCTGCGACCATCGGGGTCGGCTTCGTGCTGTTCGCACACGTGGAGCGCGGCCACCTCGACAAGGAGTACGAGGCGCGCGCGGCCTCGATCGCCTCCACGGTGTCGGGGGTGCCGTCGATCCGCAGCTGCATGGAGCACGACGCGCCGGGCTGTGCCACGACGATCCAGACGATCGCGATGTCCATCGGCCGCGAAACCCACGCGTCGTACGTCGTGGTCATCGACATGCATCGGGTGCGTCACTCACATCCGGATCCGGCGCTGATCGGACAGCCGGTGACGGAGCCGATCGTCACGTCGGACGGCCGTGTCCATCTGGGTGCGGACAACGGGAGCACGGGCCGTTCGGCGAACGGCAAGGCGCCGCTCTACGGGCTCGACGGCCGGATGGTCGGCGAGGTGTCCGTGGGCATCAGGGAGAGCTCGGTCTCGAGTGCGCTGCGTCAGGAACTCCCCTCGTACGCAACGTGGTTCGCAATCGCGCTCGCCTTCGGCACGATCGCGTCGTTCGGTCTCGCGGCGCACCTCAAACGCCGGACGTTCGGGCTGGAACTCGACGAGATCTCCCAGCTGCTGCAGGAGCGCGAGGGCATGCTGCACGGTGTGCGCGAAGGCGTCATCGCCTTCGACCGGCGTGACCGCGTCAGCGTCGTGAACGACGAGGCGCAGCGGTTGCTGGGCGTCCAGGTGAGCGCGGTGGGGGAGCACCTCAACGACGTACTGCCCGAGGGGCGCCTGCGTGATGCGCTCGCCGGGAGGGACACCAAAGGGGACGACATCGTCCTCACCGACGACGTGATCCTGGTGATCAACCGGATGCCCGTCACGGTGGCCGGGCGCCCGCACGGCTCGATCGTGACGCTGCGGGATCGCACCGAGGTGGCCGGCCTGCGCAGCGAGCTGGACGGTGAGCGCGGCCTGACCGACTCCCTGCGCGCTCAGCAACACGAGTTCGCGAACCGGCTGCACGCCGTCGCCGGACTGCTGCAGCTGGGGTACTCCGACGAGGCGCTCGACTACGTCCTGCAGATCCAGGGGACCGGGGCGGAGTTCGACAAACACGCTGCGCACGCACATCGAGGCGCCGCAGGTCGTCGGACTCCTCCTGGGAAAGGCGGCGGAGGCCAGCGAGCGCGGCATCGAGCTGGTGATCGCCCCGGAGACCTGGCTCGGCGAATCGCCCGACAAGGTGCAGGCGCTCACCAGCATCCTCGGCAACCTGATCGACAACGCGTTCGCCGCGCTCGGCACGGTGCCCGCGCCGCGCAGAGTGGTGGTCGCGATCGTCGAGGACGAGAGCGAGGTGACGATCACCGTCGCCGACAACGGTCCCGGCATCCCCGCCGGGAGCGAGCGGATGATCTTCCGCGACGGCTACAGCACCAACGAGCGGGCCGGCGCCCGTCCCCGCGGGCTCGGCCTCGCGCTGGTCGAACGGCTCGTGACCAAGCTGGGCGGTTCGACCGTCGTCTCCGGTGGCCCCGGCGCCCGCTTCACCGTGCGGCTGCCGGTCGCTTCCCCGTCCGTGCCCATCGGCAGCGGTGCGCCCGAATGAGCGAGGACGTGCTCGGCGTGGTCATCGTCGACGACGACTTCCGTGTCGCCGACATCCACGGCGCCCTCGTCCAGCGCGTCCCGGGATACCAGGTCGTCGGAAAGGCGCACACCGCCGAGCAGGCGGTGGACCAGGTCCGGACACTGCGCCCGGATCTGGTGCTCATGGATGTCTACCTGCCCGACCGGAACGGGCTGGACGTGCTGCGGACGCTGCTCGACGAGCCCGATCCTCCCGCCGTCATCGTCATCACCGCGGCGCGCGAGATCGCCTCCGTCCGGGCGGCGATGCAGCTGGGAGCGGTGCACTATCTGGTGAAGCCGTTCGACTTCAGTCTGCTGATCGAGCGGCTCACGGCGTACAGGCAACTGCGTCACCGCCTCGCCGGTCTGCCGGGTGAGCCGGCGCAGTCCGAGGTCGACGAACTCTTCGGGATGCTTCGCGCGACGCCCTCGCCGATGCCTCGGCCCGCGAAGGGACACTCCGCGCCGACGCTGGAGCTGGTCCGCAACGTCGTCCGGTCCACGACCGGTGACGTGTCGGCCGCCGAGGTCGCCGGCGAGGTCGGGATCAGTCGCGCCACGGCACAGCGCTATCTCAACTACCTCGAACAGCAAGGTCTCGTGCAGCTACGACTCAAGTACGGCGCCGCCGGCAGGCCCGAGCATCGCTACCACCCGCGCGCCTGAGCGACCCGGCGACGTGGGCCGCCGGGTCGAGGTCAGCCGCGCACGGTCTGCAGCCGGGCGCGCAGAGCGGCCTGATGTGTCGAGGCCGAGACGAGCCCGATCGGACCGGACAGGTAGGTGTAGTCGTAACCGAGGGCGTCCATCATGGCGAACGAATTGTTGACGGTGGTGCCGACCAGTTGGACGGTGTCACCGCGGACGGCGGCCATCCCCAGCGCGGGGGCGGAGTAGAAGACGCTGTACCCCACGACGCCACGCCCGGAGGAGCATTCCTGCCCGAAGAGCAGCCGCAGCGACGCGCGCGAGCGCACAGTCGACGCCGTGCCGTTCGCGTACTTGTTGCACGTCGCGACGCTCCAGTACGCGGCAGGGTGGATGGCCGTGTGCTCGTAGAGGTACACGCGTTCGTCGTCCTGGGGGAAGCCGGGGTCGAAGCGGTTGTCGAGGTTCACATAGTGGTCGTACTTCGAGAGCGGCACCCCGTTCTTGGCGAAGTAGGCGATGAGGTAGGACCAGTGTCCGGAGGCAACGGGATAGCACGACGTGCGCAGCTCCGGCCCGGTGACGCCGGGTGCGGACGCCGCGGGGATCACCACGGCCTGCGACGGGTGGGCCTGCACCAGCTTCACTTCGGCCCGGGCGTGCGCGTCACAGGTGGCGCGGCTGGTGAACTGAGCCTCTCGGGTCGTGCCGTGGTAGTAGACCGAGTTCTTCTCGGTGGCCGCCGACGCACGGACCGGTGAGCCTCCCCACCCGGTGAGCGCACTGCCGGCCGCCACGACGGCGAGGGCCGCTCCCCATGCCTTCTTCATCGATGTGTTCCTCCTGGGTAGTGGGCCGCGTGACCCGGGTGACGGCTGTGGACGACCGAGATGGTCGTCACCGGTGCGAAGTGGGACTGGTGGTGCCCCACACGTACTGCGCCTCGCCGTACACCACGCGATAGTCGCGGGCGGCCGACGAGGTGTAGGAGTACGACGCGACGCCGGCCGCGTTGCTCCGGACATTCTTCAACGCGGTCCACTTCGTCGCACCGGACGCGCGGTACTGGATGACGCCGACCTGGCCGGCCCATGGGATGTTCTCGTCGCGGCCGGTGGAGTAGCGGATCACTCGGGTGCGCAGCGTCACCGTGTTGCCCTTGCGGCTCGTCGACAGCCCGGCCCAGGACCCGACCTTGACCGTCGTACGGGGAGCGTTCTGCGCGTAGCCCGCGTCGTCGCCGGAGCTGCCCCCCGAGGTCGGGTCGGACCCCTCGCCGGGCGCGGACGCGGCGTCGGCGTCGAGGGCCCCGTCGCCCCGCCAGGTGCGAGTGCCGAGCGGCGTGAAGGAGTACAGCTCCCAGGTGGCCCGGTTGGAGAAGTCGAAGAAGATGTAGTCGCTCGGGTTGTCGGACGTGCCGACATACCAGCCCGCAAGCGTGCTGGAGTCGGCGTGCAGGGCGCACCCGCCGGTGACCCGGACGGGCACCGCGGTACCCGGCCGCACGACGCGCGCGGTGGCGGGGACGACGAGGCGGCAGGTGCCGTACGGGGATTGACCGGACGCCTTGTGGCTGTGCAGGTGTGACCGGACCGAAGGACTCGGCACGGAAGGACGCGCCCCGGCAGCGCCCGCAGGAGCGGCGAGGGAGACACCCAGCGCCGCGATGGCTGGAACGGTGGCGATGGCGATGCGACGGATCATGGGTGACTCGGCTCTCTTGTCGGCTTCGCCCCCTGTGAGCGCCGGCGTGAGCCAGATCGTAGGGCTCCCGGTGCCGTGGCGGAGCCCGAATCGCGCGACACGCTCGGCGTCATCACGCGGCGGGGTCCATCCGCCCTACGACGGGCTCTCAGGCGCCCGCGTCGCGCCGGGCGGTGTCGTCGAGCGCGGCCTGCAGCAACCGGGCCAGAGTGGCGCGCTCCGATGCCGTCAGCGACGCGAAGTGCTCGTCGCTGACCGTCGTGCGAGCGCGGTCGAGCGTGCGGCGCAAGGCCCTGCCGGCGGGCGTGAGGCGGATGTCGACGGCACGGCGGTCCTGCGCGCTCGGGCTGCGTTCGACGAGCCCGTGCTCCTCCAGGGCGTCCACCACGTCGGTGGCCGATCGAGGCGCGATGCCGAGCTGTGCCGCCAGGTCGGACAGGCGCAGGCCCTCGCCGTCCTCCGTGCCCGACCGCACGATGACGCCCATCGCGCGGGATTGGTGGGGTGAGAGACCGTACGGACCGAGGGCCTCCCTGTGCGCCCGTCGCAGCACGCGGGCGGTGCGCAGCACCAGTTCCCCGAGTCCCGCCGCGTCCGTCGTCATCCGGGAATGCTACGCCGAATGCTGTTGTTACTTCATTGTGAGGTAACCTCAGCAATAGGACGAGTCGCCTCCCCATCGGAAGGAGGGTCGTATGACGACACCCACCACAGCTCGTACCCGCACCGGCATGACCGGTCGCCCCGGACCCGGCCAGCGCGCGTCCCTGCAGGTCAGCGCCGCCGACACCGCGCAGTTGCAGGACTACCCGGTCGGCGCCCGCAGGGTGCTCGGCCTCTTCGCGCGGTACCGCCGTCCCCTGCTCGGCGTCACCTCGATCATCGTGATCAGCGCGCTGCTCGGACTGGCCGGGCCGTTCATCCTGCGCGCCCTGATCGACACTGCGATCCCGCAGCAGAACGTGCGGCTGCTCGTCCTGCTCGTCGGGGCGATGCTGGGGATCACCGCGGTGACCCAGCTGCTCGGGGTGGTGCAGACGTACGTGTCCACCCGTATCGGCCAGCAGGTGATGCACACCCTGCGGACCCGGCTCTTCACCCACCTGCAACGGCTGCCGCTGGGCTTCTTCACCCGCACCCGCGGTGGGGAGCTGCAGTCACGGATCACCAACGACGTCAACGCGATGCAGTCGGTCGTCACCGATACCGCCACCTCGATCGCCACCAACGTCACGACCACCGTCGGTGTCGCCGTCGCGATGGTCGCCCTGTCGTGGCGCCTGTCCCTGATCAGCCTGGTGATCCTGCCCCCGGCGATCTACCTGACCCGCCGCGTCGCCCGGCTGCGCCGGTCGATCCAGACCCGCGCGCAGCGCTCACTGGCCGACATGCAGACCCAGATCGAGGAGTCGCTGTCGATCTCCGGCGTACAGCTGGCCAAGACCCTGGGCTCCGGCCCGATGCTGTCGCGACGGTTCACCCAGACCTCGCAGGAGCTGACCGAGCAGGAGCTGCAGTCCCAGATGGCCGGCCGCTGGCGGATGGGCTCGATGGCACTGATCTTCTCCGCGATCCCGGCGTTCATCTATCTGGCCGCGGGTCTGCCGGCCACCGGCCGCGGGATGACGATCGGCACGCTCGTCGCCTTCACCGCGCTGCAGACCTCGCTCTTCCGCCCGGTGATGGGTGTGCTCAACGTGGGCATCCAGGTCACCACCTCGATGGCGCTCTTCAGCAGGGTCTTCGAGTTCCTCGACGCGCCCGTCGAGATCGACGACCCGGTCGTGCCGGCCGCGATGCATGCGTCGACCCTGAGCGGCGAGGTGCGGTTCGAGGGGGTCGGCTTACGTTACCCCGGCTCGTCCGAGGATGCACTGCAGGACATCGACCTGCAGTTGCCCGCCGGTGCGCGGGTGGCCGTCGTCGGCAGCACCGGCTCCGGCAAGTCCACGCTGGCCGCGCTCGTCTCGCGCCTCTACGACCCGAGCGTCGGGCGCGTGCTCATCGACGGGTACGACGTACGCGACCTGCCGCTCGCGGCCGTCGCCTCCGCCGTCGGTGTGGTCTCGCAGGACACCTATCTGCTGCATGCCTCGATCGCGGACAACCTGCGCTACGCCAAGCCCGACGCCACCGACACTGACCTCGTCCGGGCGGCCCGGGCCGCGCAGGTGCACGAGCTGATCGCAGCACTGCCCGACGGGTACGACACGGTGGTGGGCGCGCGGGGATACCGCTTCTCCGGCGGAGAGAAACAGCGGATCGCGCTGGCACGCACCATCCTTCGCAATCCGCCGATCCTGGTGCTCGACGAGGCCACGAGCGCCCTGGACAACACGACCGAACGAGCCGTGCAGGAGGCTCTCGACGAGCTGAGCGTCGGACGGACGACCCTGACGATCGCCCACCGGCTGTCGACCGTGCGGCACGCGGACCAGATCGTGGTGCTGGACCACGGCCGGATCGTGCAGCGCGGCAGGCACGAGGAGCTGCTCGCCGAGGGCGGACGGTACGCCGAGCTGGTCCGCGACGCCGAGGCCGGCGAGCAGGCGAGGGACGACCTCATCGACGCGGCGGGCTGACCGCCGCGGGACAAAGCAGGTCCCCGGTCCGTTAGGCGAAGCACGGGGCGGGTACTGCATCTGCAGGCCGTCGGCGAGACGACCGATGCCGGGAGTCGGGCCGCCGTGCGAGATGCCGGGGGCTCGCGGCTTACTGTGAACACCTGCGGACAGGAAGGACGCACAGATGGCGGTTCGGTCTCGGGTCACACCCCCAGACACTGTGCTACCCCTGCTGCGTGCCGCCCACCTCGGACCCGGCCTCGCCGTCACCACCCTGACCGCGCTGCTCGGCTCATCGGCCCGGCTGCGTCCGCGCGAGATCGCCGCGAGCACCGCGGCCGTCTTCCTGGGCCAGCTGTCGATCGGCTGGGGCAACGACCTGGTCGACGCCGCACGTGACCGCGCCGTCGCGCGCGCCGACAAACCACTGGCGACCGGCGAGGTCGGGGCGCCCGTGGTCGCAGGAGCGTTGGCGACCGCCCTCCTCGGATGCGTCGCCGCCTCAGCGAGCCTCGGCCGACGCAGTGCCCTGACCCATCTCGCGCTCGGGGTCGGCCCGGCCCATGCCTACAACCTGGGGCTGAAGAGCACCGCCTGGTCGTGGGCGCCGTACGCCGTCGCGTTCGGAGCGCTGCCCTCCGTGGTGAGTCAGGCCGGTGGCGACCGGCGTCGCTCGCCCGCATGGATCACGGCGCCGGCAGCTGCTCTCGGGGTGTGCGCTCACATCCTCAACGCCCTGCCGGATCTCGCGCAGGACGACGCCACCGGTGTCCGCGGTCTGCCGCACCGGCTGGGCGCGGAGCGCGGACGACAGCTGGCGACCGGCCTGCTCGGTCTCGCCTCGGTGGCGATCGTGCTGGGCCCCAACGCAACTCCCTCTCCCGTCGCGTGGTCGGCACTCGCCGCCAACGGCGCCCTCGGCGCAGTGGCGTTGCGAGGGACCGGCCGTACCCCGTTCCGGGCCGCGGTCGCCATCGCCCTGATCGACGCCGGCCTGCTGGTGTCGGGCGCCCGATGACCAGCCACGACCTGGTCGTCGTGGGCGGCGGTCCTGCCGGCGCAGCGGTCGCGCTCGGTGCGCTGCAGGCCAGACCCGGGATGTCCGTCGCCCTGCTCGACCGGGCCGACTTCCCGCGCGACAAGACCTGCGGAGACGGGATCGCACCCGAGGTGTTCGACCTTCTGACGGACGCCGGCGTGCCCGGGGTCGCCGACGGTTGGGCCCCGGTCGACCGCCTGTCCATGCGACGCGGGGAGCGGGTCGTCGAGCGCACGATGATCCGGTCCACCTGGGTGATTCCGCGCGCCGTCTTCGACGAACGGCTGCACCAGGCCGCCGTGCGCGCCGGTGCGCAACCGCACACGCACCGCGTGTCCCAGGTGACGGTCGGCGCCGACGACGTGCGGGTCGACGACCGCTTCAGTGCGCCGCTCGCGGTCGGCGCCGACGGCGCGCACTCCGTCGTCCGCCGGGCGATCGGGCTGCCGCCGGCGCCGACGGCGTTCGCGCTGCGGGGCTACGCGCCGACCACCGACCGCCGCGTCGGCACCCAGGCGATGGTCTTCGGCACCTCGCGCCAGCCGTCGTACGCGTGGTCCTTCGACCGCGGCGACGGCCTCGCGAACGTCGGGTACGGCGAGGTGCAGGCACCCGGTGCGCCGCGGCTCTCGCGATCGCAACTGCTCGCGCAGATCGAGCAGCTGCTGCCGGGCTCGACCTCCGACGGCACGCAGTGGAAGGGCGCCCACCTGCCGTTGTCGGGGTGGGGCGCGCGGGTCGCCACCGGCCGGGTGGCCCTGACGGGCG